>JAKAQA010000011.1 GCA_021811805.1 bacterium
CATATTTGCCGTTAAATAGATTTTTATATGGGATTATCGTTATGCGCTGAAAGATATTATAGCTTTTTTTTCTTATCAGGATTACCCTGCCTACGTATATGCCGGGAGTAAAAACGCCTCCAAGCCCGGACGTCAAAATTTTGTCGCCTTTATCGACTTTTTTGGAATTGAATACGAATCTCATCTTAAGATAACCGTTGCCTATCCCCTGAGCTATGCCCATAGTTCCGGTATTAGCGTCTATTACCGAAAAAACGCATTTAGGATTGGTAATCGGAATGACTCTGGAACGGCGGCGTCCCGCATAAACGACCCGGCCTACCACTCCGCCGTATGAAATAACGCCGTCTCCGTTTTCGATTCCGTCTTTAGCGCCTTTATTTATATAGAGGCTGTAAAACCAGCCTTCTATCCCGTGAAGCAGGACGGCGGCGGGAACCGACTTTTTATTTATGGAGCCTTTTAAAAACAGGATAGCTTTTAAGTTCCTGTTTTCTATATCGTAGGCCTTATAAACGTTCAGCTTAAATTTTATCTTCTTTAATTCCGACTTAAGCTCCTTATTTTGCTCTTTAACGGATACAAGGTCGATATAATTTTTATAAAGTTTTTCGGAAATACCTACCGGATAATCTACGGCTTTATAGATTGAATATACGGAGTCGCTTATAAAATCGGAAAATAAGCCTCCGAATTTAATTCCGTTTATAGAAAGTATATAAACCGAGGCCGATATTGCTATGATTATAAGAAGGACTATTGCGTCCTTGTGTTTTTTAAGCTTTAACTTTTTAATAAATTTTCCCACAACGATTAAATAATTACGGGGGTTAATTCTCGAGCATTATATCTTTCAGGACGTTAATTTCGCTCAATGCCTTGCCTGCTCCGCGAACGACGCAGGTCAGAGGATCGTCCGCTATGATGACCGGCAGTTCGGTATGCTCCCTGATGAGAACGTCTATATTCTTCAAAAGAGCTCCGCCGCCCGCAAGGACTATTCCTCTATCGACGATATCGGACGAAAGCTCCGGCGGAATTTTTTCTAACGTAGTTTTTATAGCATCGACTATTTGCGCCGCAGGTTCCGATATGGCCTCCAAAACTTCTGAAGAAGTTATTTCGATAATTTTCGGTATCCCGCTTACAAGGTCTCTTCCTTTAATATTCATTTTCGATTCTTCTTCAACCGGATAAACGGTGCCTATAGTCATTTTGACAAGCTCAGCCGTCCTGTCGCCTATGAGAAGATTATATTTTTTCTTTATGTATTGAATTATGGCGTCGTCGATTTTATCTCCGCCTACCCTGAGCGATTTGGCAAAAACTATGCCCGACATAGAAATCACCGCCACTTCCGTAGTTCCGCCTCCTATATCGACTATCATATTTCCGGCGGCTTCGGTAATCGGAAGTCCCGCTCCTATCGCTGCGGCTACCGGTTCTTCTATCAGGTAAACGACTCTCGCTCCCGCCGCTTCGGCAGATTCTCTTACCGCCCTTCTTTCCACGGCGGTAATGCCGGACGGAATCGCAACGATAATTCGAGGCCTTATCATAGTTTTTCTATTGTGGATTTTTCTTATAAAATATTTCAGCATCGCCTCTACGACTTCAAAGTCTGCTATGACGCCGTCTTTCATCGGCCTTATAGCGGAAATATTGCCGGGCGTCCTACCAAGCATTTTCTTGGCGTCTTTTCCTACGGCAAGAATTTTTTTATCCCCTCGCAAGTCTATATGAACCGCTACCACCGAAGGCTCGTTGGAAACGATGCCTTTATCTTTAACGTAAATAAGGGTATTTGCCGTTCCGAGATCTACGGCAAGGTCGTTGCTGAACAAACCTATTAAACTATCGACAAACATAATAAAATATCTCCTTATATATCATTCTAAAAAATAAAAAAAATAAAACATTTACTGCGGCGAATATAAATGTTATAATATATTAATTATTTTAGCAACTAAAACTTTAACTCCAAATCCCGCTGTTTAAGTTTCGTCATCCGCTGCACCCGCTAAAAATATTATAGAGTTAAGCATATATCTGTCTAACGGCTTTGAATACTGACTCCACAGGTTATTATTACTATCCATAAAATCGGCAAACTGATTTTCTTTAGAATCCATATTGTCTATATAATGCAGAAGAAAAGCCTCGGGCGTTTTAGGCCTTTTAGGCGAACCGTATTCCAGCTCTCCGTGATGCGATATTATAGAATGGAGCAGAAGCAATTTTAAATTTTCCGGAAAGCCCGGTATTTCAGCTATTTTTTTATTTACCGCTTCCGCGCCGAGAACTATATGGCCTAGAAGTCTTCCTTCATCGGAATATTCCGTAACGTTATTCTTGATCCTGAGCTCTTCGGTTTTTCCTGCATCGTGAAGAAATATAGACGATAAAAGAATATCTTTTATCACATACCGGCTGTAATGTCCGGAAAGAAAAACGCCTATTTTTATCATGCTGAGCGTATGTTCCAGTAATCCGCCTATGTATGCATGGTGGATTGATTTTGCGGCAGGCAGGGTTTTTAAGAGTTTTATATAATTTTCATCCTCAAAAAATTTATCGGTAAGTTTTATAATATATTCGTCGGTCAAATTTTCTTTTAAGACGGATTTAAGCTCTTGAAACATAGATTCTACATCGTTTTTTGAAGATTTAAAGAATAACGCCATCGCATCGGGGCCGAGCATGCCGCATCCGACTTTTTCTATTTCCGAAATGCCGAGCTGTAATTCGTTCTGAAAAATGGAAGTTTTAGATTTAATCCTTACAATGTCTCCGGTATCGAACAAAGGGGCTAATTTTTCTGCGTTATCCCATATGTAGCCCTTTATTTCTCCGGTTTTATCGGCTAATTTTAAATAAACGTAAGGTTTTCCGGTTTTTCCGATAGCCTGCGATTTGCTTTTAACGAGAAATATCGAATCGACTTTTTGGTTTTCTTTTATATCCGAAACTAAAATTTTTTCCATATATGTTTTTCCTATCGGTTTATATTAGCAAAACAGGGTTAAAAAATCAAACGGGATTGCTAACCAAATTAATTCGTATCATTAAATTTTATTTACCACCCCGTCAGGCTGACGGGGTGGTTGCTTCCTAAAATTAACCGACGTCGTTATAATGCCTCAGTTTAAAACCGACTCCGAGATTTTTTGCAAGTTCTTCTATATAGGCGGTATCGACTCCGGGCAGATCTATTGCCGTCACCGTGACGTTTTGTATCCGCTTTTTAGATTCTCTTATAAAATCGAGAACGGAAGCATATGCATCTACTCCTTTGCCGGTTATATGCGGCGCGCAAATAGCGTTATAAAGCTCGCTGTTTTGGGCGTTAAGGCTTATGCTCACGTCGTCTATAAGTCCTTCGAGTTCTGCGGCTATATTGCGTCCGTAAACTGCGTTGGCGAGCCCGTCCGTATCGAGCCGGATTTTTATGCCGTCCGCGGCAGCCTTTACGGCCTTAGCGGATTCCTTGAGAGTTTCTATTCTTAAGGTAGGCTCGCCGAGCCCGCAAAATACGACCTCGTTAAAATCGTAATAGCGGAAAACGGATGAAACTACTTCGTCCGCCGACGGTTCTTTTTTTAATTCCAGATTATATCCTTTCACGCAAAAATTAGCTTTGCCTCCCTGATATTTAGGACAGAACGTGCATCTGTTGGTGCATTTATTCGTAAGGTTTATGTAAACCGAATCCCTTATTTTATAAGCTACCGACGGATAAAAACCGGCTACGCCTTCGAGAGAAAACAGATTAACGGTATTTTGGACGGTTAAACCGTCTAATTTTTCTCTTTCGACGCCTTTTTCCGCGGCGGCGGCGTCCAGAACAAAGCGGACGTACGAAGGTTCGTTTCTTTTCCCTCTGAAAGATTGAGGGGCGAGATACGGACTGTCGGTTTCTATGAGGAGTTTTTCGCCTGGAATATCCCTGAGCACGGACCTTAATCCGCCGTTTTTTTTATACGTTATATTGCCGGAAAAAGATATAAAAAAACCCAATTTTAAAAATTCGCCGGCTATACTCCGTTCCGGGGACGAAAAACAATGGATGACTCCGCCGAAAAAGCCGCCCGGATTTTCTGCGTATTCTTTCAAAATAATTAAGGCGTCTTCATAAGCATCCCTTATGTGTACTATAACGGGAAGCCTGTTTGCGGAAGCAAGTCCGAGCTGAAATTCAAATAATTCCTTCTGTTTAATTTTAATTTTTTCAAAATCTTCTTTTAAAACGTCGGGCAAGAAATAATCCAATCCTATTTCTCCGACGGCAACTATCTTTTTTTTATTTTTCGAATAATATTTTTCAAACAGTTCCGATATGCTTTCGAGGCCTCTATACGGGCTTTTGGGATGAACTCCGAGGGTCGTATAGATATTATCGTGCGAACCCGCTATACCTATAGTTTTTTCAATCCTTTCGTTCTGCGCCAAAGAACCGATGGAAACGCCATGGGTCACGCCGTTTTCGGACATTCTGACAAGAACGTCTTTAAGGTCGGAATCGAACTCCGGCATTTCAAGATGGCAGTGCGAATCTATCATTTTTTATTAATTTTATTCTTCAAATTTTATTCTCGGAAACAGAATTTCGGCTTTTTCCGATATGCGGCATCCGTCTTTAAATAATTCACTGCAATGAGCCGCCGTATCTTCGGGGCGCACTGAAAAACCGGCAGAATCGAACGGCTTAATATTAAATATGCCGTTAATTTTTTTTGACGTTTCCGGCATAAACGGGTAAATCAGATAAGATATATGATAAATAGAAACGGCGGCGGTTTTCAGTATTTTCAATAAGACAGTCTTTTCTTCCGGGTCTTCGATATTTAATTTCCAAGGGGCGGAATCGTTTATATATTTATTGAGGGTGTTTATAAACCTGAAGATATCTTCCAAAATCTTCGCAAAATCGTAATCGTCGTATCCGGCGTCTAAACCGCCTAAAATACGGTAAGCGGTTTTTAAAACAGCCGCGTCTTCCGGAACGTCCGCCCCCGGAACCGCCCCTCCCGTATATTTATTTAACATTGCGGCGGTTCTGGAAACTAAATTTCCAAGGTCGTTTGCAAGCCCGGAATTATATCTCACGACGAAATTATCGATATTGAAGTCGCCGTCTAAGCCGAGGGTGATTTCGCTTAAAAGATAATACCTTAGAGCGTCGGGACCGAATTTATTAATCAACGATACTGGATCTACTACGTTTCCAAGGGACTTCGACATCTTCCTGCCGTCGGTAAGCCACCAGCCGTGAGCCATTACGGTTTTAGGCGGCTCTATTCCCAAAGCGAAAAGCATAATGGGCCAGTAAACCGCGTGAAATTTAAGAATATCTTTTCCCACTATATGGTTGACGGATTTAAAAAAGTGCATAAAATCGGGATTTTTACCGGCTATAAAATCTTCGTATCCTATGCCGGTCAGGTAGTTTAGAAGAGCGTCGAACCAGACGTATATGACGTGTTTATCGTCGCCCGGCACCGGAATTCCCCATTTAAAAGAAGTCCTGGATATGCTTAAATTTTTCAGCCCTTCGTTTACGAATGATAAAACCTCGTTTTTTCTGAAATCAGGTTTTATAAAACCGGGATTGCCGGCGATATAATCTAAAAGTTTTTTCTCGTATTTGTCTAATTTTAAAAAATAGCTCTCCTCTTTGACTTTAACCGCCTGCCTTCCGCACTGCGGACATTTGCCTTCCATGAGGGATTTTTCGGTAAGAAAGGTTTCGCAGGGAGTGCAATACCATCCTTCGTATTCGGACAGATATACGTCCCCGTTTTCCAATAATTTTTTGAAAGCGGTTTGTACGGTTCTTATATGGTCGGCATCGGTAGTCCTGATAAACCTGTCATACGATATATTTAGCTCCGAAAAAAGCTCTTTAAATTTAATATGCACGGAATCGGCAAGGCCTTTAGGAGTCGCGCCTCTTAAATCGGCTTCTTTTTCTATTTTTAAGCCGTGTTCGTCCGTTCCCGTAAGAAAAAAAACGCTATAGCCGGAAAGCCTTTTAAATCTGGCTATGGAATCGGCTATTACCGTGGAATAAGCATGCCCTATATGCGGCTTATCGTTTACGTAATAAATAGGGGTGGTAACGTAGAAATAGCCGTTAATTTTGCCGCTGCCGCAATTATTATTTCTCATAACCGTCGTCCGTAAAAGCGCCGGCCGGCGCTTCCTCTGCCTCCGTCTCCTTTTTTTCCCCTGTTTCAGTTTCCGCTAACGATTCTTCTTCGTTTCGGCCGACGGCGGCATATTTATCTCCGCAGACATTCTCGTCCTGCACCGGAGGGTCGAAAGCGAGACAGCATAGAAGCCTGCCGCAGTAGCCTACAAATTTGCTCGTATTCTGGCATTGTATTTTGGTTATTTTAGAAGTTACGGCATTCATCTCGTTTACTATTGAATTGCAGCAGCAGACTCTTCCGCAAACGCCTATTCCGCCTAAAATTTTACATTCGTCGCGGATATTAATCTGGCGCATTTCTATTCTTAAATGAAACCTCGCGGCGAGAATTTTCACAAGTTCTCTAAAATCTACCCTCTCCTCTGCGCTGTAATAAAATACCAGTTTATTTTCCGAAGGCATATATTTAACCATCAGCAGTTTCATTACAAGTTTGAGTTCTTCCGTATTTTTCCTGCAGAAATCCATGCCTTCATCCTCTACCCGATAATGTATATATTTTTCGCCGGTTTCAAAAGGGAAAAGTTTTCTTATTATGGAACAGGAGGGCAGCGGGTTAGGGATATTAGCGCCATCCTCAAAAGATTTAACTTCTCCCGAAACGGTTCCCAAATAAATAATTTTATTCTGCTCTACAAGCACCCTGTCGTTCAAGAAAAGTTCGGGGATTTTCGTAACGCATTCTAATTTGTAACCCATTTCGATTATTTTTACTTCAGCCGTTCTCATTTTTTATCTTTTATATAATTTTTAAAAGTTTATAAGGACAAAAGCCCGGAAAAATAGGAATCGGATGCTATAGATTTGTTCAGATTATAGCTGTTAATTTTTTCTATATGGTCTACGGTCGATTCTATCATATGACCGATATCTTTTGAAGATAACGGCGAATCTAAAGCAAACTTCCTTATTTTGTCGGCAATATCTTCATTATACAATAATTTTTCATTTTTTAACATCTTATAAATATAAATATCCCTGAGGATAAATAAAATTAATTCAAAATCTTCTTTCTCCGCGGCATTAAATTTAACCGATATATCGTAAGGATTTCTGCCGCAGGCTTTATTTTTATATTCCGCAAATAATTCTTTAAAAATTATATCTATTAAAAAATCTCTCTTCTCCAAATATTTACCCTCGATAAGCCCGCGAAAAGCGGAGTAACTGCCTCTCGAAAGTTTAGAATAAAATTTTAGCGTTTCTCCGGAGAGAGCCGGAAATTCCGATTTAAAAACTTCCGATAAAACTTCGTCCGGAATCGGGCTGAATCCCAGCAAAAGACATCTCGATACTACGGTCGGCAAAAGCATGCCGCCGTTGGATGCCGTCAAAATGAATACGGTTTTTTCCCGCGGCTCTTCGAGCATTTTTAATAATGCGTTTGCGGCCGAAGCGTTCATAGAAGAAGCTTCGTCTATAATAATAAATCTGTATCCCGGATAAGCCGGGGTTAAACCGAGAAATGAATCTATTTTGTGAATGCTTTCTATTTTAACGGCGCTTCCCGAAGGCTCTATAATCAAAAGACTGCGGCTTGAACCGTTTAAAAAACTTAAACAGGAAGGACATTTCCCGCAAAAATTCAGAGGGGGGGAACCGCCGCCTTCGCCGGCAAAAGCTCTGTAATCCCCGCATAAAACCGAAGCCGCAAATGCGGCTGCCGTAAATCTTTTTCCTATGTTTTTCTGTCCGTAAAATAAAAGTCCGGAAGGCATTCTGCCGCTAAAAAACAAACCCTTTAAAAACTCTAACTGTTTTTTATGCCCGACAATATTTGAAATATCGTAATTTTTATAATCCGAATCCATAAATTAATCCGTAAAATTAATCCTTTTTTCTAACATTTTCAAAATATCCGCTTCAATCTTATCCGCCGTATTTTCGGGCGGCGAGGAAGCGTCTATAACTTTAATCCGTTCGCGGTATTTTTCCGAAAGCCGCAGATAATTATTCCTGACCGAATTAAAAAAACCGGGCGGACGGGAATCGAAACCGTCGATTTTAGAAATCCTGCCGTTTAATCTGCTTAAAGCCTTTTCGGGTTCTAAATCGAATAAATAAGTCCTGTCTATAGAAAATTTTTTCTGCTCGAGAATAAATTCATTTACGCCGAGTATAAACTCTTTTAATTTTTTATTTTCGTCCGTGCCGCTTAATCCGGCCGTCTGGTAGGCATAGGTAGAATCGATAAATCTGTCGCAGATTATAACGTCGAAACGGTGTAATTCGGCCTTGATTTTATCGATATGGACGGTTCTGTCGGCGGAAAATAGAAACAGCGAAGCCAGAACGTCTTCCGCTCCGGCTCCGCCGGAGCATAAAATTTCGCTCCTAATGAATTTTCCGAGCGGCGTTTCGGTAGGTTCTTTTACGGGCATTACTTTGTATCCGTCTTTCTCCAAACGCGCGCTTATAATTCCGGAAACGGTAGTCTTGCCTGAACCGTCTATTCCTTCAAGGGTTATAAAAATACCCATATAGTATTATTTATTTAAAGATATTTAAAAATCTTAATAAAATAAATTTCTTTTTACGGTTTTTATTTTACCATAACTGCCGCAAAAGTTGTTAGAAAATCCTTCAAATCCAACCGGCAGTACGTAAATAAATAAATCGGATACCTTTTAAAAAAAAGTTGTTATATAATATACGGCTATATGAATATAGATTTATTCGATTATAAATTCGACGAAAAGCGGATTGCGAAATATCCCGCGACCGACAGGGGGGAGGCAAAACTGCTTGCGGTGGACGTCCGGAATTTCAAAATGGAACATAAAAAATTCTATGAAATAACCGAATTTATAAATAAAGGCGACGTCGTAGCCGTTAACAACTCTTACGTAAAAAAGGCCAGAATATTCGGACAAAGGGCTTCCGGCGGCAAAGTAGAAATATTCGTAACCGAATTTCCTATGAAAATATCCTTTCCTTTAAAACTTAAAGCCATCCTGAAATCCCACAAAACCGTCAGGGAGGGCGAGGAAATCGCAGTAAGCGGCCGCCGGCCGGACATTCAAAACCCGCAGGCGGTTTTTAAAACCATAAAGGCGGTTAAAAATTACGGGGGCGGAAATTACGAAATATTAATAAAAACTAAGCAGGCTCACGATTATATTTTCGGCAAATGCGCTTTAATTCCGCTTCCCCCGTATATAAAACGGGCGGCTGAAAAAACAGACGATTTATATTACCAGACGGTTTACGCCGACGGTTCGGCTGGATTTTCCGTAGCCGCCCCTACCGCAGGCCTTCACTTTAACGATAAAATTATAAGGCGGATAAAAGATAAAGGCGGCATTTTCACCGCGGTTTCTTTAAATATAGGGCTTGGCACTTTTCTTCCCGTAAGAACCGCCGACATAAGAGAGCATAACATACATAAAGAAACTTATTCTATTTCTAAAGAAACGGCGGATGCGATAAATAACGCCGTAAAATCGGGCAATAAAATAATATTGACTGGAACTTCTACAGTCAGATGCTTAGAATCTTCAACCGGGTCGGACGGCGGCGCCGAAACCTTTCCCTGCGAAAATATCGAGACCGCGCTGTATATTTATCCCGGCTATAAATTTAAAATTACTAAAAATCTCATTACGAATTTTCATCAGCCTAAATCTTCCCTTTACATTATGATTTGCGCTCTTATAGGCATAGACAAAACCAGGGCGGTTTATGAAGAAGCGATAAATAAGGGCTACTCGCTTTTCAGCTACGGAGACGCAATGTATCTGTATAACATATAACACATAACATATATAATTTAATATGGCGTTTAAAATAATAAATAAAGACGCGCGCACCGCCGCAAGAACAGGTCTGCTCGAAACTAAAAACGGAATAATAGAAACGCCCGTTTTTATGCCCGTGGGAACCATAGGCACCGTAAAATCCCTGTCGCCTTTCGAAATATACGACGAAGGCTTCAAAATTATGCTGTCGAACACGTATCATCTATTTTTAAGGCCGGGAACCGGCGTAATCGAAAAATTCGGTTCCCTGAGAAACTTTACCGGATACAAAGGCTCTATTTTAACCGATTCGGGCGGGTTTCAAATTTTCAGCCTTGCAAAATTCGCAAAAATTAAAGCCGAAGGCGTAGAGTTTATGTCTCATATAGACGGAGAAACTCATTTTTTTACGCCCGAGCGCGTAATAGAAATACAGAAGACTTTGGATTCGGATATAATGATGCAGTTGGACGTTTTTTCCGGACCGGACGCGAAAAGGGAAAAGGCGGAAAAAGATTTAGAAACTACTTTAAGATGGGCAGAAAAATCCGTTGCGGCAAAAAATGCCGGGGAAGCCGTCCGTCCGCCTGTCGAAAGCAAGACGGCGGCAAAAAACGGCAGACTGCTCTTCCTGATAACTCAGGGCAATTTCTTTGAAGATTTGAGGGAAAAATCCGCCCGCATAATGTCCGGCATGGATGCCGACGGATATGCGATAGGCGGTCTTGCAGTCGGGGAAACGAAAGAAATTATGCTGAAGATGCTGGAAATTTCGGCATCTAATCTTCCGGAAAATAAGCCCCGTTATCTTATGGGCGTCGGAACGCCTTCGGACATAGTAAATGCAGTATCCCTAGGCGTCGATATGTTCGACTGCGTCCTGCCTACGAGAAACGCAAGGAACGGTTTCGTCTTTACCTCGCACGGAACGGTCAATATAAAAAATTCTTCGTATAAATCGGAGACTCTGCCCGTCGACCCCGAATGCGGCTGTTTTTGCTGTAAAAACTTCAGCGCCGCGTATGTCCGGCATGCCTTTATGAGTAGGGAAATATTTGCGCAGAGGCTTTTGACGGTACATAACCTGCATTTCTACCGGAATTTAATACTGCACATAAGGCGAACTATAGAAAACGGCAGTTTTTACGATTTTTCCAAAAATTATTCATCTTTGTTTTGACTTTCTTTGAATATAAATATAATATAATAAAATTCCGAATTAAATAAAATAATAAATTTAATAGAAAAAGGAGCAAGTATGAAAATTTTATCCGGCTTATCAAGTTTATCCGGCCTGTTCTCGGTTGAAAACGCCTACGCCGCTTCAGGCGCCGCATCCGCTTCCGGAGGCTTGGAATCGACTTTAATGAATTTTGCGCCGCTTATCGCCATCGTGGTAATTTTTTATCTTTTAGTGATACTGCCCCAGCAAAAAAGGACCAAAGAGCATAAAAGGATGATAGAATCTCTTAAGGTAGGAGACGAAGTCCTGACTACGGGGGGCATTTTCGGCGTTATTACCGGAATAGCCGACCAGCTTTTTACTATAGAAATAGCAAAAGACGTTAAAATTAAAATTACCAAAAGCGCCATCGCTACGAAAACTATAAAACAGTAAAAAAAAGTAGAATTTTAACCCGCTATATGCTATATTTTTTAAATATTTATATTTTATAATTTAACAAGTCTAATTTTCTTTTATGGTGGAGATTGATGAAACCGGTTAAAACTCGAGTAATCTTAATAGCCGTATTTATTTTTATATCTTTTTTTTCGATTATCCCTTCCATATACCCGAATACGCCGGGATGGTGGAAAGCCGTAATCGGAAATGCGGAAATGCATCTGGGACTCGACCTTCAGGGCGGAGTGTATCTCGTCGAAAAAGTCGAGGTAGATAAAGCCGTAAAAGAAAAATTATACAAAGACTACTCCGATATAAGAACCTTCATAGAAAGCAAAAATATCGGAAGCGGCAAAGATTTGTCGTTCGAAAACGACCGTATAGTTTTGAGCGGAAATCTCCTGAAAAACAAACAGGCGGTTTCCGGCATTAAAAATTACCTGAAAAACCATCATGTTTCTTTGCAGTTATCCGGCGGCATAATAAATTTTAAGCCGTCGGACCTTGCGCAGTATAAAAAAGAATCCGTCAGCGGCGCAATAGAGGTTATGAGAAACAGGATAGACCAGTTTGGACTTGTTTCTCCTAAAATAGCCCGTCAGGGAAAAGACCTAATAGTCGTCGAAATGCCAGGAGTAAAGAACGTAAAGCAGGCAGTTAAACTCATAGGAAAAACCGCAAGGCTTACTTTTAAGCTTGTGGACGATAAACACGGCATAGCAGAGACAATAAACGGCGAAATCCCTAAAGGCGACGAAATTCTTTACCATACCGCGTTTAATAAATTTACCCATAAAACGACAAAAAGACCTTATCTTATAAAAAAAGCCGTATTAATGAGCGGCGCGTATATCTCAAGCGCAAACGTTCAGATAAACCGCTATAACCAGCCTATTGTCGGGGTTTCTTTAAATTCGCGCGGGGCAAAGCAGTTCGGAAATATCACTACTAAATATACCGGAAAAAGATTAGCCATAATACTCGATAACAACGTTATTTCCGCACCGGTTATTGAAGAACCGATACTCGGAGGAAACGCTTCTATTTCTGGACGGTTTACGATGGCTCAGGCAAACAATCTTGCAATAGCTCTCCGCTCCGGCGCATTGCCTGCACCGGTAAAAATAATACAGAATAACACTGTAGGGCCGACGCTTGGAGCCGACTCTATACACGACGGCATCCTTGCCGCCGTCGTCGGAACTATACTCGTTATCGGATTTATGATATTTTACTATAAACTTTCGGGTTTAATAGCCGATTTTGCCCTTATAGAAAACGTTCTGTTCCTTATGGCGGCGCTTTCCCTTTTCGGAGCAACGCTAACCCTGCCGGGAATTGCAGGAATTATTTTAACTATAGGAATGTCCGTGGACTCAAACGTTCTTATCTTCGAAAGAATCAGGGAAGAGCTCAGGGACGGCAAACCGATAGTTATAGCCATAGAAAACGGATATAATAAAGCCTTTTTTACTATTCTGGATTCCCACGTTACGGCGCTTATAACCGCCGCCGTACTTTTTTACTTCGGTTCCGGCCCGGTAAAAGGTTTTGCGGTCACTCTGTCTCTGGGCATAATGATAAATCTGTTCACTTCTCTGGTGGGCACTAAGGTTATATTCGATACGATATCTAACAAAAAAGAACTTAATAAGCTAAGTATTTAATATAAATATTATAAAAATCATAAATATAAATATGAGGTCGAAAATTGGAATTTATTAAAAACACTCATTATAATTTTATAGCAAAAAGAAAATATTCGTTTGTCTTATCGTCCATCCTGGTAATATTCGGCTTAGTCGAGATTATAGCCATGATAGCGGGAACGGCTAAAATAGGCATAGATTTTACCGGCGGACTTTCTATGGAAATGGCCTTTAAACACAAAATTTCGATTGCTTCGGTAAGGAAAGCCCTCATGCCTGCAGGATTCAAAGACGTAAAGTTAGTAAAAATTAAAGGCAAAAACGATATTATAATCCAGACTAAAGCCGTGGCAAAAGATTTGAACGCATATACGGCTAAAATTAAACAAACGGTTAAAAACGCCTTTAAGAAAAATCCGCCTAAAGTTATAAACAGCGAAATGATAGGGCCGTCGGTAGGAAAAAGGCTTTCGAGAGATGCCGTTATCGCCGTTATCGTATCTATTATCGCGATAATACTTTATATAACATGGCGTTTTGAATTCAGATTCGGCCTTGCGGCGGCGATAGGCCTCGCTCACGACGTGCTTGCCCTCCTCGGAGTAATTTTTATATTTCAAAAGGAGATAACGCTTTTAGTCATAACCGCCGTTTTAACCGTAGCGGGATATTCGCTTACCGATAAAGTCGTAGTTTTCGACAGAATAAGGGAAAATTTGAAAATCGAAACGGAAAAGGCTAAGCATATCGATTTAAAAAACATCGTTAACGTGAGCATCAACGAAGTTTTAACGAGAACGGTCGTTACTTCGCTGACGGTCATACTCGTCGTATTATCGCTGTTTTTCCTCGGAGGCATAGTTTTGCACGACTTTGCTTTTGCTTTATTGCTCGGAGTATTAATAGGAACTTATTCCTCGATATTTATCGCCAGCCCTATTATGGTTATTTTAAACGAGAACCACTATAAATAAATTTAGTATTCGAAAAGTGTATATAAATTTAAAATTAAAATATGGAAAAAGAATATGTTCACCGATATTTAAAAGAACATCTCCCGGTATATTTCAATAATACCGCTTCATCCCTTATTTTAAAAAGAATACTTTCCCAGTTAAATTTCGACCCTTTTTACTCCGATATGTTTACCGGCGGCGATAAAACGCCTCTGGACTTTTTTGTAGACAACTACCTGAATCCTTCCCTTAAATATTTGAACGACCCTTTTCTTATATCGGATATGGAAAAAGCCGTAACCCGCATCTCTAAGGCTCTCTTAAACAACGAATCGATCTGCATATACGGGGACTACGATGTGGACGGAATTACGGCAACGTCTTTCCTTGTTTCCTTTTTAAGGGAATTAAAAAAGGCAATAAAATCGAAACAAATTGGCGGGAGCGGTGAAGGCGGCCATTCTATTTTCTATAAATTGCCCGACAGAATAAAAGACGGTTACGGTCTGGGAATAGAGCCGGTTAATGAAATTTACGATTTTATCGGAGAAAGCGGGGCAAAACCGCTCTCGTTAATGATAACCGTGGATTTGGGAATTACGGGAAAAAAGGAAGTTTTGCATGCAAACTCCAAAAATATAGACGTAATAATATGCGACCACCACGAAGTTCCTTTAAACGGGGAAACGGAGATTTTGCCCGACGCTTTTGCAATACTGAATCCTAAACGCAAGGGCGATAAATTTCCGTTTAAATTTTTACCGGGGGTAGGCATCGCTTTTAATCTCGGCATCGCCCTTAGAAAATATTTAGTAAAAGAACGCCTGCTGAATGAATATCCCAATCTGAAAGATTACTTAGATATCGTATGTTTGGGTATCGTAGCCGATATAGTTCCGATGTACGGAGACAATAGAACGCTCACGCGTTACGGCCTTCAAATACTTAATGCGGGACAAAGACCCGGCATAAAAGAACTCAGGCGCATCTGCGGACTGCATTTCGACAACGTCAACGAATCCGATATAGCATGGAAAATAGCGCCGAAAATAAACGCCGCCGGCAGGGTCGGCAACCCCGCCGTTGCAGTGGAACTTTTAACTCAAAACGATCCTAAAACCGCTTTCGGTCTCGCTCAAGAGCTGGAATCGTTCAACAGAAAAAGACAAATGCTTGAAGACTCCTGCTTTAACGATGCAATCGGCCTCATTAAAGAAAAAACAGGCTGCGAAGAAACCCTGCCGATTATTATATTGAAAGGAGAATCCTGGCATCCGGGCGTAATAGGGATAGTTTCTTCTAAATTAGCGGATTATCTGCAAAAACCGGTTTTGCTTCTTACCGGATTTAAAGAGAGCGTTTATATCGGTTCGGCAAGGTCATGCGGCAATATCGACATATACGCTTTCTTAAAAAATTACGAGCCTTTTTTTTCCAAGTTCGGCGGACATAAAATGGCTTGCGGATTAACAGTGCGAAAGAACGGAGATATAGACGATTTTATCTCCGCGGTTTTAAAAGACTGCAAAAAAAATATTGCCGAAGAAACCGGACAAAGCGGCGCAAAGCCTGACACGGCGGCTGAAGAACCGCGGGATTCCGGAAAACCTGCCGTAAAAAGCGGAATCCCGGAAACGGAATACGACGAAGAAATTAATTTAGATTCCATATCCGATAAAGAACTTTCCGAAGTTATAAAATTAATGTCTCCCTGCGGACCGCTTAACGAAAAACCCAAATTTTTAATTAGAAATATTACGCTTTTAGATATAAACAGGCGCGAGTTTAAAAATAAAAACCAAAAAAAAAATAATGCGGCTAATTGTTATTTTACTTTAAATATAGCAGGCTCCTGCCCGTCGGGAGAGAACGGCAAAACAAAACATAAAGCGATGATGTTCGACAGGCACGGAGCTATAGAAAATATTTTAGGATTGGAAGGCTTAGATAAAAATAAAATTGACGTTGACGGAATTATATTTGAATTTTTTAACGGATATATAAAAATTCTGAATTTCATTTAATACTAAAAATTAAAGCGTATACAAAAGAGTTCGTTTTTGTATGAACGGTAAGGTTAATTATCGGACGGCGGTATGTGGGCGGACGGCTTCTTTTTAAATTTCCATATCAGGGAAGATATAAAAATACCGATTTCGTACATCGAATAAAGCGGCACCGCTATAAAAAACATGGTAACTATATCGGCATGAAAAGCGGCAATGATAAGGCTTATTATCAGGGCATACTTTCTATATTTCTTTAGAAACCCGGGTTTTAATATTCCAGCGAGAGAAAAAAGAGCAGACACTAACGGCAGTTCGAATATCAATCCGAATATCAATCCGAGCCTCAAGGCAAAATTAATATAATGGGTTAAATTTATCAGCGGCGACAGGTTCGGACTCTGATAACTCAAGGAAAAATTGATTACGGCGGGCCATATATAAAAAACCATAAAAATTACGCCGGAAATAAAGAACAGCGTTCCGAAAAACAAAAAAGGCAGTAAATACATTCTTTCCTTTTTTAAAAGACCCGGCTTTATAAACTGCCAGAATTGAAAGAGTATAAAAGGAAGAGCGAGCATAAACCCTAGGATAAGGGATACCTTCACCTGCATAAAAAAAGGTTCTAAAGGCTTAGAATAATGCAGTATATGCTTCGTAAATTTTTTAGGGGTTTTATTTAGCCCGAAAGTATAATAAACCGAAGGAACCTTTTCTTTTATAACATTTTTTGCATATCCTGAAAAATAAGTAATATACGTCGGCTTTTCCAACGGGGTTTCTATGATATTTATCGCTTTATAGGAAAGCCGCCACGAAAAACCCATACATACGACGAGCGCTACAAATATATAAAGTATTCTCTTCCTTAATTCCGAAAAATGCTCTAAAAAAGGCATTCTTCCTTCAACTTTAACGCTTTCTTCTTTTTTTTCGATTTTTTTAACGCTCATCTAAATTATTTTGTTTAGACGGGTAATTTCCACGACGGTTTTCCCCATAATTTCGGAGCCTTCATAATAAAGATTTCCATTAATAATAGCAATATTAATATTTTTACTTAGGGGGTCCGAACTGCCCATTATAGTCTGAAGGTTAAAACCGTTCAAAGGGGCGGATATCCACCCCGATAAATATAATAATAAGGCTTTTTAGCGTGTCCAAAATCGGTCGAAATTGAGCCGATTAAGACTTTTGGACATAAAATTTGAACTTTCCGCCCTCTTCGGAAGAATCCAGCAGTTTGTTGCCGGTTCTGTTGCACCATGCCGTCATATCGTTTTTAGAACCGGGGTCGGTTGAAATTACTTCTAAAACCTGTCCCGAAGTCATCGTGTCGATTTCTTTTTTCGTCTTAACTATCGGCAATGGACACGATAAACCGCTTGCGTCAAGTGTTTTGTTAGGGGTTACCGCCATAATGTTTCCTCCTGGTTAATTTTAAACTTTATTTTAGCTTATTACTTCGCTGTCAAAAAGTCAATAGGAAAAAAAGAAAAAATAGACCGTTTTCTATATTGTCATTCAAGATTGCTATCTGATATAATATCGTATATGAATTTCAGCATACTTATATTTATAGCCGTATTTTCCGTTGCTATAGTAGAGCTCAGCGAGGTCGCGGCAATAGTTTTCGTGGTCGGGGAAGACGTGGGGCTTTCCAGTGCCTTGGCCGGAGGCTTAACAGGATTTATCGGCACTCTTATAATTCTTTTTATAGGAGGCATAGCCCTTATTAAAACCGTACCTATATTCACCGTTAAATTAATAATAGGCGCGGTTCTTATATCGATAGGACTGTATTTTTCTTATAAACTTTTGAGCTTTATATTTTATCTTACGCCTTTTTCTCAAAAAATAGGCGAAAAACCGCTTTTTAAAAAGGCGGAAGCGGCCGTCGTAAAACATCGGAAATGTTCTTTCAGGCATTTCATCGTCGCCTTAAACGCCGTAATCATAGAAGCATTCGAGGTGGCGGTAGTAGCCGTTCCGCTTGCTATTACGGAAAACCAGTGGATTTCGGTAATTTCTGCTCTTATAGTCAGTTCCGTTATAATTTTAATGCTGTCGATTTATTTGCGAAGATATTTCAAAAAAATACCTTCGCACTGGATTAAAGGAATAGCGTCCGTTCTTCTTATCGGTTTCGGAATATACTGGGGGCTTCAGGGATTAAAAATTAACATAGAAGACGACGATTTAGCATTAATAATACCGGCAGTATCTATTATCCTATTCGCCGCATCTTTAATTTTCGATAAAATCGGATATAAAATTAAAGGGGATAAAAAAATATGAATGTCCGAATCCCGATTTAGAAACTATTAAATAAATTCCGATATCCAGTCATCGCCAAAAGTAGAAGACGACGAAGCAACCTGCGATGGGGATTGCTTCGCTTTGCTCGCAATGACATTATTAAGCAACTCCGGCAATCCATATATATATAAATCCTATATAGGGATTTCGGTGAAAAGCGGTTTATTTATTTCCTTCGGCTTTATGCCTCGGAGGGAAGGCCAGCGTTACTACCTGTTTTTCGCCTCCGGGCTTTCCGAGAGCTTTTCCGTTATAATTTAAAATAATGCCTCCGGCATTGCCTATTTTGATACTTAATCTTTTTTTTGCTTTCCAGGCTTCCTTGTCTCCGGCATAAAGCATTGAAGTCGCGGTAATGCCGCCGTCTATTTTAACGGCGACCCATGTTCTCTTAACAACGTTTCCTTTTAAAACTACGGCATAGTTAACTTCGGGTTTATGCCCGGCTATTGTTTCCGGTATTTTCACAGGCTTGCCTTTAGCGGACGAAACGCCCTCCGGAACTAACTGTTTGGATACGGATTTAAACGGCAGGGCTATATGTATTCCCGGCGAGGTTTTAATGTATTCGTAAACCTTAATTATCCCATAAGATAAGATTATAACAAGGATGCCCGCAAAAACTATAACTATAATTCTTTTTTTAAATTCCTCGGACTTTTGTATTTCTTCTTTGAATTTTTTCCCTACGATATCTTCTATATGCTTTCCCTTGAAATTTTCTCCGGCATCCGTTTCCAGGAGTGCGGCGGCTTTTGCTTCATCCGCTTTCACGGTTTTAGCAATAAGTTTTACATAACCTTTGAGCAGATGGGGCGAGGAAAATATCGAAAAGTCTTCGGCCTCAATAGCTTCTACATACTGCGCCCTGATTTTAGTAATAAGCGAAACTTCATCTACGGTAAGCCCGATAGATTCCCTGCTGGCTTTGAGATATTCACCAATCCTTTCCGGCGTTTCGCTGTCCATAAAACATGCCTATTTTGAATACAGCATTATTTTTTTTAGATAATCTGAAGATTTCGTTCCGTATACGTTAGTTTTATTCTGTTCATATACGGAAGAAAATATCTTTTTGGCTTTATTATACCTTTTTTGGTTAAAATATATAACTCCCTCGTAATATTTTCCAGGCGTAAAAAACATATCGAGTTCTAAAGCTTTTTTAAAGTTATGCAGGCTCTTGTCTAAATTTCCTTTAATAAGATAATATTTCCCGAGATAATAATACGTTAAAAAATACTTCTTATCGAGCAGTTTAGATATAATTAATATTTTTTTTGCTTTTTCAGGCTTATTTTCCGCAAAATATATTTTTGCCAGCTGGGTATAGCTCTGGTAGGGCCTGTTGTAAAAAGGATTTTCCAGCGCTTTTTTCAGATACGTTTCAGCGGGCGTATAATCTTTTCTTTTAATGTAAATAATAGCCAAATTATAATAGGCATCCGAAAATTTAGGATTAATTCTTACGGCTTCCTTGAAATTTTTTACCGCTTCGGCTTCTCTGGCCGTTTCCATATAAACCATTCCTATGGCATTGTAGTTTTTAGCCGAATAGGGATTTAGATTTTTAGCTTTTATAAACTCCTGCATCGCTTTTATAAAATTTCCGGTCTGATAAAAACCTACGCCGAGCCTGTAATAAAGGTTGGATTTGAGCCTGCTTTTTTTAGGAACCTGAGACAGGCCGCAACCCGATAATGCCGCAAAAACAAACGTTGCGATAAAAAATAAGCCGATAAATTTAAAGGTTTTAATTGCTTTACGCATATTTAATTTATACATATTTAATTTATAATTATAAATATAAACCTATTCCGAAAGTTCTTCGAAATAAGTCATTTCCCTGAATTTTTTAAACCTGCCTTTAATTTCGCCGCCTTTTATGGATAAAAATCTGTTTACCGAAAAGCCTTCTACGGCGAAAGACGCCATTATATTTCCGAATACGAGCGCTTTTTTGAGATTGTCGAACGTCATATCGCCGGTATTGTCGATATATCCTAAGAATCCGCCTGCAAAAGAATCCCCCGCGCCGGTAGGGTCTATCACATTTTCTAATGGATAAGCCGGAACCATAAAGAATTTGTTTTCAAAAAACATAGTGGCTCCGTAAGCGCCCCTTTTCAAAATTAATATTTTTGCGCCGGATTTAAGAATAGTTTTGGCGCACGAAAAAATAGAGGACTCGCCCGTCAAGAGTCTTGCCTCTGATTCGTTTATAATAAATATATCGGTCAGTCCGAGAACTTTCATAAGTTTTTCTTTTTTCCCTTCAATCCAAAAATTCATAGTATCGAGGGCGGCGAGCCTTGGAGCGCCCATCTGTTTTAATGCGTCAAACTGGATATCCGGGTCTATATTGGCAAGAAAAAGCATGTCGTTTTTTGAACCGTGCGGAATGGCCGGTTTAAAAGAAGAAAATACCCCAAGCTCGGTCATAAGGGTTTCCGGGTCGGACATATCGTATCCGTATCTGCCTTTCCACCTGAAAGTTTTTCCCTCTTCCGTCTTTATCCCCTTAACGTCTATCGACCTGTCCTTAAAAACGCTTAGATGCTTCCTGTCGAAATCGTTCCCCACCGTGCCTATAATTCTCACGTCCGTCAAAAAAGACGCCGCCAGCGAAAAATAAGTTGCGGAACCCCCTAGAATATCTCCTGTTTTATCAAAAGGGGTTTCTATATTGTCTATTGCTATTGAGCCTATAACGGTAATAGCCATTCCGCCTCCGTCCGATTATTTTTATGGTTATTTCTTAGTTACGGGAGACTGGACGCCGTAACCCTGTTTTGCGGCAAGATAACCGGTAGTGCCTGCGAGTCCGCCGACAAGCAGAAGGGCACATCCGCTTAAAAAATTTATTGAGCCGAATAAAACCATTGCAAGAGCTATAAGTTTTATTTTTTTCATTTGATTTTAATCCTTCATTTGTTTAAATTTTATTAAATCTTTTAAGGTTAAGGTATTGAAATAAATATTTAAAATTAGTAGAATATAATAAATTTTTCATATATTCTACTATATATAATATTTTAAAATCAAATTAAAAAATAAACGGGGATTTATAATGATGCATAAAACAAGATATGCCGTTATTTCGGTTTACGACAAAACCGGAATAACGGAACTGGCGACGCATCTCGAAATAGCCGGTTACACAATAATAGCGACGGGCAATACCTATAAATTTTTAAAATCGGCCGGAATTGTAAAATTAAAAAAAATAGAAGAAATAACGGGCTTCCCCGAAATATTGGACGGCAGGGTTAAAACATTGCATCCGGCGGTTTTCGGCGGGATTTTATCCGTAAGAGAAAACGAAAGCCACAGGGACGATTTAATAAAAAACGGCATAAATCCTATAGATTTCGTAGTAGTGAACCTTTATCCTTTTAAAGAAATGAAAGACAAAGATATAACCTACGACGAAAAACTTGAATTTATCGATATAGGGGGCGTATCGCTGTTAAGAGCGGCGGCAAAAAATTTTAAAGACGTAACCGCGGTTATAGACCCATCCTTTTACGGAGATATAATTTTATTCCTTAAAAACAAGCAGGAAATTCCGGTTGAAGTTAAAAAAATTTACGCATACGAAACATTTAAGCTGACCGCCGAATACGACGTAATGATAGCCGATTTTTTAAATCCGGATAACTGCGTCGGCATAGACTCGGATTTCTATAGAAACGAAACCAAAGAATTGAGCGTTAATCTTAAAAAAATATTCAACCTGAGATACGGAGAAAATCCGCACCAGAAGGCGGCTTTTTACGGAACCGAAACATTTTCGCCCTTTGAAAAACTTTCCGGAAAAGATATATCTTATAATAATTTATTAGATATAGATTCTGCGCTTGGCATTATTAAAGATTTCGACGAAAATAAAACAAACGGTTTTTTCTCCGCGATAATCAAACATACAAACCCATGCGGCGCGGCGCTCAGCAATATTTCTTTAAAAAACGCCTTTCTAAAAGCCAGAAAGACAGATGAAATATCTTTCTACGGAGGAATAATCGGCTTTAATAAAAAATTGGACGAGGAAACTGCTGCGGAAATCAAACCTTTTTTCGTCGAAATAATTTTAGCGCCGGAATATTCTAAGGAAGCGTTAAAAATATTGGAATCCAAAAAAAACACCATAATAATACGCTATAACGATGATTTTATGCGCCGGAAAAACGAACGGCTGTCTTTCAGGAGCGCTTCCGGAGGAATCCTCGTTCAGGAAAAAGACGACGTTCCCGACGATACGTCCGGTTTTAAAACGGTAACCGGCGTTAAAATGCAGGAATCGGTTTTAAACGACCTTATTTTTGCGTGGAAAATCGCCAAACACGTCAAATCGAACGCTATTGTATATGCAAAAAACGAGGCGACCGCGGGCATAGGAGCGGGACAGATGTCGAGAATAGACAGCGCCGTCTTTGCCCGCGAAAAAATGAAAAATGCTTACGGCGAAATAAAGGGATTCGTTATGGCGTCCGACGGATTTTTCCCTTTTAAGGATTCCGTGGAATATGCGGCGAAAATAGGCGTAAACGGTATAATACAGCCCGGAGGCTCTATAAGGGACGACGAGGTCATAGAAGCGGCAAATAAATTTAATATCCCCATGATTTTTACGAATATCAGGCATTTTAAGCATTAATTAAATAATATCTAAACTAAACGATAGAAAGCAGAAAAAAGGGGTAAAAGGGGATAAAAATAATCTAAATGAAGATATTGGTTATCGGCTCCGGCGGCAGGGAAAATGCCATAGTTTCGGCTATTAAAAAATCGAAAAAAAACACGGAAATATTCTGCGCCCCCGGAAACGGCGGAACGGCGGAAATTGCCGCAAACGTTCCGCTTAAACAGGACGATATTAAAGGGCTTCTTTCTTTTGCCTTAGAAAATAAAATAGACTTAACGGTAGTCGGTCCCGAAATTCCGCTCTCTCTCGGCATAGCCGATGAATTTACGGCGGCTGGATTAAAAATATTCGGACCCGACGGGAAGGCATCCCTGCTGGAGTCGTCAAAAAAATTCGCTAAGGATTTTCTCAAAAAATATAATATTAAAACTGCCGGATACGAATCGTTCACGGATTTTCAAACCGCCGAAAATTACGCAGGACAAAAAACCCATCCGTTAGTTATAAAAGCGAGTGGACTTGCCGCCGGAAAAGGAGTTTTTATTTCCGAAAATCCGGAAGAATCGAAAAAGATACTCGACTCTATTTTTAACGGAAAAATATTCGGAAAAAGCGGCGAAACCGTCGTAATAGAAGATTACGTCGAAGGTTTCGAACTGTCTTATATGATAGTTGCGGACGGGACTACGTATAAGCCTTTAATTACAAGCATGGATTACAAAAAAATCGGGGACGGCGATATCGGGGAAAATACGGGCGGCATGGGTGCCGTTACGCCAAACCCCTACGTTTCCGAAGACCTTGTGAATAAAATAAATAAAACCGTCATAGAGCCGGCTCTCGAAGGGCTTAAAAACGAAGGAATAAAATATAAGGGGATACTTTATGCCGGACTTATGATTAAAGGCGATGAAATTTTCGTTCTCGAATTTAACGTCAGGTTCGGAGACCCGGAAACGCAGGCTATACTTATAAGGCTCGAATCCGACATAATAGATTTATTTTTAAGCGTAATAAACGAAAATTTAAAAGACCATGAATTAGTTTTCGACGATAATAAATCGATATGCCTCGTCCTCGCTTCGGGCGGATATCCTAAAGATTATAAAACGGGATACGAAATTTTCTTCGATAAAGAACTCCATAGCTCCGGCCTGATTAGCGAAACCGGCGCCGAATATTATATTTTTCATGCCGGAACAAAAAAAATAGGCGGAAAATACTTCACGGACGGGGGCAGGGTTCTGAATATATGCGCAAAAGGAGAAGGCGCGGGAACAGCCGATATAGTATATTCTATCGCAGAGAAAATTAATTTTGAAAATAAATACTGCAGAAAAGATATAGGAAAAATTTATGTCCGCCCATAAATTAAAACCGCAGGTATTAATAAATCTCTCGGCGAGTATTTTTATGGGCGTTTTTGCCCAGCTACTGATGAAATACGGCATGCTCGAATTAAAAAGAACCGCAGTTCGAAACATGAGTCTGCATCCTTCTCCGCAGTCCGCGATATCCTATAAATATATCGCTTTCGTTAAAATTATAAAATTTTTATTTATTATTTTTACCGATAAATTCGTTGCCGCCGGAATAATTCTATATTTAATATCGATGTTTTTCTGGATAAAGGTATTATCTAAAATAGACCTTTCGGTCGCTTATCCGTTCGTGAGCATCGGCATAATTATAACCGTGATACTTGCCGCTTTAACGCTCGGAGAGCCGGTTCCCTTTATGAGGTGGCTCGGAATATTTATCACTCTTTGCGGAGTTTACGTTACAGTTTCTTCCCATGAGGAAACGCCGGAAAATAAAAAATAGACAAGAAAAAATAAAATATGGTTAAGATTTACGGCGAAGCCGAGCTTGACGAAAAAGATTACCGCGATATAGGAAAGCATTTAAGAACATCCGGCATAATAATATACCCTACCGAAACTTCTTATGCTATAGGCGCGAATGCTTTAGATAATTCAGCGGTCCGGCAAATTTACGAATTAAAAGGAAGGTCCGCCCGCAAACCTCTTCCGGTTTTAGTTAAAGATTTGAATATGCTGGTAAATATCGCCGGACTTAGCAGGAGGGAGGAAGACGTAATATCTAAATTTTGGC
>JAKAQA010000093.1 GCA_021811805.1 bacterium
GGTCATTCCGATATAGATACGGCAATTAAAACTATAAAAATAGGAGCTTACGATTTTATAGAGAAACCGCTTTCTTTAGACAGACTCGTTATTACGGTAGAAAACGCATTAAAATATAACAGCCTTAACGAAAAGAAAGCTATTTTGGCAGAAAGTCTGCCTAACAGTTTCGAACTTATCGGCGAGGCAGAATCTATTAAAAATCTAAGGGAAAAGATATATAAGGCGGCCCCGTCTTCGGCTCCCGTTCTTATTGCCGGAGAAAACGGCACCGGAAAAGAGATTGCAGCGAGGTCGGTTCATATTAACAGCCTGAGGAGCAGCGAGCCTTTTATAGCAATTAACTGTGCCGCTATACCGGAAGAGCTTATAGAAAGCGAAATTTTCGGTTACGAAAAAGGAGCTTTTACGGGAGCGGCGGCTAGAAAAAAAGGAAAATTCGAATTAGCCGACGGAGGGACACTTTTTTTAGACGAAATAGGCGATATGAGCCTGAGAATGCAGTCAAAAATATTGAGGGTTTTACAGGAAGGCAAATTTCAAAGGATAGGCGGAGATAACGAAATTGAGTCAGACGTCAGGGTTATCGCCGCTACTAATAAAGATCTCGAAGAGGAAATTAAATCGGGCAGATTCAGAAGCGATCTTTTTTTCAGGCTTAACGTTATTCCGCTTTATATACCGCCGTTAAGGGAAAGAAAAAGCGACATACCTCTTTTAGTAAATTATTTTGTTAAAATTTTTAGCGGCAATACCGGCAGATTAGAGATAGACCGTTCCGCTTTGGAGTTACTGCAAGGTTATAGCTGGCCGGGAAACGTCAGGGAACTTAAAAATATCATAGAAAGGTTTTCTATTTTAAATCTATATAATAAAGTAACCGCCGAAGACGTCGCCGCGGAATTAAAAATTAAGTATCCGGCTGTCGCGGAAAATAACGGTAGAGTTATTTCGGAAACGGAAAGCGTCATTTCGAGCATATCTTTGACTGCGCCTATAAAATCCGACGGCTTTTATGCAGTCGAAGATGCAAAGCAATCTCACTTGAATTATTCATCCGGCGAAAATATATTGTGCCGTGAAAATTCAAATAATATCGAAAGTATTATGTCTGCCGATTTATTTCAGCAGGCAAAAGAAAATTTTGAAAGAGCATACCTGATTCGCAAACTAAAAGAAAACGGGAGCAACGTAACTAAAACTGCACAAACTATCGGCATGAGCCGCCGCAATTTACAAAAAAAAATATCTGCGCTAAAAATAATTATTTAGTAATCATTTATTTAGTAAAAAATTAGCAAAAAATTCTTGACAATTTTTTTTAGAAAAAATATAGTTATTATAAATTTAAATTATAATATAAAATAAACATATCGCTTATAATTTAATCAAATCTTTGAAATTCTTTAGGAGGAATTATGGATGTCGCACGCGGGGAGTCCTTTTTTAAATTTGGAATTTTAGTCAAATCTTTTGAAGCATTTCAACGTATTAAAGCAATAATTCTTTTGCTGGCAACTTTTATAATTTCATTTGCTATATTAATAGGATCTATTGCTATAGCAACTGATATGGCGTATAGAGGGCATTCCGCTATTGGAAAATTTGTTTCTATTATAGGGGTAATATTATACCTTATTATCTACCTTATAGGTTATACCGCTACCGGAAAAGTATTAATGGAGCATGCCAGAAATAAGGCGTCTATTCCCGTAATGGACGCAATAATATTCGGCATATTTTCGTTTTACCGTATTTTAATTTCAGAAATAATATTAGCCATAGTTCCTTTGGTAGTCGTTATAATTTCTCTTATTTATTTTTTCATAGCAAAAATACCCGGGTTAGGCAAACTTTTAGATTTTATTGGAATACCGGGATTTACTATAATCTTTGCCATTATGTTTTTTGCAATACTTTTAATCAATTTTATGATCAACCCTTTAGTTTTTGACGGAAATAATTTAAAAGAAATTATAGTAAAAGCTTATAAGATTTATAAAAAACATTCAACTCTCCTTTTTGGTTACTTCATATTTTTAATGCAGGTTTTTGTTGTCTTAGCTTTAATATTTATATTATTGACCGTATGTTCTTTTGCTCTTACGGCTTCGATATTAGCCGTTACAAGACCGACTTATTTATTATCAGGCGGTTACGGCGGTTCTATGCTGGGAATGTTAAACGGAGGCGGCGGTATCATGTCCTCTCTTTCAATGTTCGGGGGCTTTGTAGGATTCGGCGTAGGTATTATATATATGCTCTTAATGGTTCTTCTTTTCGTATATTTAATGTTAGGACAGAACTATATATATTTAGACGTAATATCAGATATGAATTTTGACGATGTCGATGCACAGTTTAACGACGTTACTTCCAAATTAAAATCCAACATAGAAAAATATAAAGAAAAAGCGGCAAGCATGAAAGGAGGAACGACGACTTCTCAAACGACTTCCGGCGGGGATTTTACAAACAATGTTCCACCGCAGCAGGCAGGACTTGAACGGCAAACTAATCATGGAGGCAGCACAGGTTCATCAGACGCTAAAACCGATGCGGGAGTAAAATTTTGCACGGCTTGTGGAGCGCAAAATCCTTCCGATGCTTTATTTTGCGAGAATTGCGGAAATAAACTTAGTTAAAAAGAGGAAATAAAAAATGTTTTTTTGTAAAAATTGCGGTACGAAAATAGAAAACGATAACGCAAATTTCTGTCCAAAATGCGGACAAAAATTCGAGAGGAAGCAGGCGTCATCTGATAAGGCTTCTGCGCACAATACTAACGTTTTAAAAAATGCAAACGCTTCGCCTTCGCCCGTTCAAACGCCCGAAAATAACGTCAATTTAGTCAAAAACAATGCAGATGCGAGCATCAGGGCCGAAAGTTCGATGCAAAACGACGCAAAAGAAGGTATTAGTCCCAAAAATCCAAGCGGCGATAGTGCATTTTCGTCGGCAACTCCCAAAGCACCGAAAATACTTAATAAAGGCGGCGGTAAAAAAGGAAAACGATTGTTGATCTCTATAATTGTTTTGGCGATTATATTTATAGGTAGTGGCGGTATTCTTTTTTCTTTATTCAAAACCGGCAAACTTAAAAAAGTAGAAAAAAAAATATACAAAGTTTTTCACATTAAAACTAAAAATAAATCCGAAAAACATAAACATAATAAACATAAGCATAAACGTCAAGTTAAATCTTCAAAGAAAAATAAAAATATAATTAAAAATATACCTAATTCAAATAATCCCGCTAATTCTTCTCAGCCCAACGGTAATGTTTCTTCTGCGCCGACTTACGTTTACTCTAATAATAATTCAAGCAGGCCTACTAATAGAGCCGGTGGGTTTTCCGCATTTAAAACTTACTTGAGTTCTGCAAGCCCGAATATTGTCGGTATTTCGCCTCTCGGCAGTGCAGCGGGAAATGCCCCTGCTGTTATAATTTCAAACGTTATGGCAGACAACGTCAGCGCTAGTCCCGGCAGTACGATTAATATTAATTCCAAATTTTATGCCGAGACGCCGCCTAATCCGTCTTCGCAGAGCGTAAAATTGACGTACGAAGTTTATGGAAACGGCCTTACGGCTTATAACAATTCTTACGTCAACGTCGATAAGCCCGGAATTTACAACGTCAATCTTGCCGTGAAAATTCCGTCTAATTTTCCGGCAGGAACATACACCTACGTTCTTACGGTAACTTCTGCTGCTACGATCGAAGAATCGCCGGCGGCTTATATTAAAGTGCGATAATTAAGTTTATTTTTAATGAAAATAAAATATAACATTTCGTTCGGAGTTATGGTATGAAAAAAATAGAAAATAATATTAAAAATAAAGAAACGATGAAAAATAAAAAAGTTAAATTTAAAATAGCGCTATTATTAACTTTACTGTCTATATTTTTGATAATTCCGGGTTGTAAGGTAGTCGGAGATTTACATATCGATAAAACCGGAGGGGGTTATGGCATTTATCGACTTTTAGATATTCCAACCGGATATCCTATGAGCAAAATAAAAGAGCATTTTTTAAAAAAGTATAGTTATGTTAAGGTTTCTAAGCCTGTTATCGATAAAAATGGATTGTTAAATTATAAGGTATTTGTAAGGTGGGTCGATGCAAAAAGAGCCGGAATAAAAATAACCGTTGACAAAAAGAACAATACCGTAAGGTTAGATTTCGGCTATCTGAAAAATATTAGCGAGTTAACCGTACACGTTCCGGGAAATATTTTAAAGAAAAACGGTACCGACGGAAAAATTAAATCTGCAAATATAGTGGTTTTTAATAATACAACTGATTTTTTATATGGAAAAACCGCTTATGTTATATATCGTCCGTATAACGGTATTTTATCTTTTTTATCTTCCGATACCGCAATTATAATACTTATTGCTATTTTCTTTATCTCGTTTGTAGGGATAATTATTATATCGATTTTGTTAATAGCGAATAGAAAGAAAAAAGCAGAATAAATTATATTTTTAAAAAATTAGTAGAATATCGTTATGAATTTAATGCAAAACCTTACAAATTTTGCCCCGTTAATAGTTATAGTTATTATAATTTTAATAGCTGTTGCAAGAGCTAAAAAGACAAATTCGACGTCATTAGTATTAACTAAATTTTATGTAAACAAAGATGGTCCTAACAATATATTTGTTTCAAACTGCGGTTTTAAGAATGCTCCTGAAGCAAAATTTTGTGAAAAATGCAGGCAAAAATTGGCATGATTTTTGAAATAAAATATATAAAGAGTTGTCGCTAAAAATAGTTAGCTGTAACTCTTTATATATAATATCATTAATAATCAGCACATTATTTATAAACTCATCAATAGCGTTAATAGCTATTCTCCAACAGTCTTAAAATTTCGTTCTCGTCAATTTCTGCAGGATTGTTTTCTATAGCAAATCCCATAGTTATAAAAGATTCTTTTGCAATTTTTTGAAGCTTGTCTTTTTCTACGCCGAGATCTTTGAGTTTTACGTTAAGTTTTAAAGCGGTAATTATCTCTTCCGTCTTTTCTATTAAAGACATTGCATATTCATCGTCGCTTTTGCCCGCTCTTTTAATGCCGAAATGATGCGCTATAAGCATATAATCCCTTTTACATGTGTTTAAGTTGTATTTCATAGATTCCAGCGCCAGAACGGCGAGTCCCGCTCCGTGCGCAACATTAGGATAATTTCCGGATACGGGATGTTCCATTGCATGCATTATTCCTACGCCTGAAATATCTATGGCAAGTCCGGCGAGCGCCGAGGCAAGCGCCATATTGCCCCTTGCCTGCATATTATCGGGTTCGTTATATGCTTTAATCAAATTGTCTTTTAAAAGATAAAACGCCTGCATACAGTATGCAGTTGAGAACTCGTTTTTTGCCTTTCCGGTAAATGCTTCAAAAATATGGACAAAAACGTCAAAACCCGTCGTTGCCGTTACATAAGGAGGCATTGACGAGGTTATTTCCGGATCTATTACGGCTTCTTTCGGATACATACATTCATAACCGAAGCCCGGTTTTTCGCCGGTCGCAGGATTGGACATAACCGAATATCTGTTTACCTCGCTTCCCGTTCCTGAAGTTGAAACTATGGTTATAACCGGAA
>JAKAQA010000012.1 GCA_021811805.1 bacterium
TTCCCCTTATACACGCATTGGAAAAGGCGGATAAAAAAGAGAAAGATACTATTTCCAAAATAATTTATAAGAAAAAACTTACCGTTAAAGACCTTAAGACGGTTTTAGGGCTCGTTAAAAGCTACGGGTCTATAAATTACACCATTTCAAAGGCAAAAGACGCGGTAGAAAAAGCAAAGGAAAGTTTGGGAATATTTTCCGATTCCGAATATAAAACGAGTTTAATGGATATAGCAAATTATATAATAGAAAGGAAATTATAAGCTATGAACGACTTTATTTTTAAAGAAAACGAGCTTTATTGCGAAGACGTTCCCGTTGAACAAATCGCGTCCGAAGTCGGCACGCCTTTTTACCTGTATTCTCTTGCGACTCTCAGGAGGCATTTTAGCGTTTTTAACGAAAGTTCAAAGGTCTTAAATTCTTTAATCTGCTACAGCGTAAAGGCCAATTCCAATATAGCCGTGCTTAATTTTTTATTTAAAATGGGATGGGGAGCGGACATAGTTTCCGGCGGAGAGCTCTTCAGGGCGCTTAAAGCGGGCGTAGATGTCCATAAAGTCGTTTATTCCGGCGTAGGAAAAACCGAAGGCGAAATAGAATTTGCCCTTAAATCCGATATTCTTATGTTTAACGCAGAATCCCTCCCGGAAGTTTTTCTCATAGATAAAGTCGCGGGCAGACTTAACGCTAAGGCAAGAGTATCTTTCAGGATAAATCCAAACGTTGACCCTAAAACGCATCCTTATATTTCTACCGGGCTTAAGAAAAACAAATTCGGAATAAATATAAAACATGCGCTTTCGGCATACGAAACGGCGGGGGAACTGTCCAACATAGACGTCGTAGGGCTTGACTGCCATATAGGCTCCCAGTTAACCGAAATAGCGCCTTTTAACGATGCGGTAGAAATAATAAAAGAACTTTTAGATAAAATTACCGCTAAAGGATTTAATATAAAATATTTAGATTTAGGCGGGGGGCTCGGCATCACGTATGAAAATGAAATGCCGCCCCATCCCTCTACCTATATGAATTCGATAAAGAAAATATTGAAAGGCTATGAAGGGCGGATAATTTTTGAACCCGGAAGGCTTATTGTCGGGAACGCCGGAATATTTGTTACGAAAGTAATCTATAACAAAGATACCGGCAGCAAAAATTTTATAATAGTGGACGGCGGCATGAACGATTTAATAAGGCCGGCTTTATACGAAGCCTATCACGAAATCGTTGCCGTAATTAAAAGAGACGGTCCGCGCGCGAAATCCGACGTCGTAGGCCCTATATGCGAATCGGCGGATTTTTTGGGAAAAGACAGGGTTATGAATTCCGTTCAGGAAGGCGATTTGCTTGCGGTATTCAGCGCCGGAGCCTACGGTTTTTCGATGTCGTCGAATTACAACTCGAGACCGAGAGTCGCAGAGGTGCTTGTAGATAAAGATAAATTTTATATAATTAGAAGACGGGAAACATACGACGATTTAATAGCTAAAGAAACTATACCGGATTATAATATAATATCATAGCGCCGGAATTTAATTCGGGCGCTATCAGAAAATGGAAAAGCCGGATTGTTTCTATCTTTACATCTTTGCCTGCGTTAATGGCATGCATTAGCAAGCATGCAGACAAAGATATATAAATCGTTATTTATAAACGCAGTCAAAGATATGCCCGCAATGACAAAATCCAAAGTCGTCTGTCATTGCGAGCGCAGCGAAGCAATTTCCGAACAAATAAACTATGACTGAGGGTTTAAAATAGAAAAGGAGTTAATATGTTTAAAGGAGTGTTTACCGCAATAGTTACGCCTTTTAAAAACGGCGGAATAGACGAAAAAGCGCTTCGCAAATTAATAGAATTTCAGATAGAAAACGGCGCCGCCGGAATAGTTGCCTGCGGCAGTACGGGCGAATCCGCGACCCTGTCTTTCAAAGAGCATATAGAAGTTATTAGAATTGCGGCCGAAGCCGCAGGCGGCAGAATTAAAGTAATAGCCGGCACCGGCTCCAACAACACCGTGGAAGCCGTTCATCTTGCGAAATCCGCGGAGAAGTTTAAAATCGACGGACATCTGCAGATTACGCCTTATTACAATAAGCCTACGCAGGAAGGGCTTTTTATGCACTTTAAAACCGTCGCCGCTAATTGTTCTATGCCAGTAATTCTATACAACGTTCCGGGCAGAACGGCTGTAAATATTCTTCCCGAAACGGTGCTGAGGCTCGCCGAAATAGATAACGTCGCCGGAATAAAAGAAGCAAGCGGCTCTTTGGACCAGGTTACGGCTATTTTAAGAAAAGCTCCCGAAAAATTCCGCGTTCTTTCCGGAGACGACGCTCTCACCCTTCCGGTAATAGCCGTCGGCGGACACGGGGTTATCTCTACCGTTTCCAACGTTGCGCCGAAGGATATGGCGCTTATGACGGATTATGCGCTTAAGGGGGATTTGAAATCGGCAAGGAAGCTTAATTTTAAACTGCTTCCTTTGATACACGCAATGTTTATAGAAACGAATCCGATTCCTGTAAAAAAAGCTCTTAACATAATGGGATTTATAGAAAATGAAATAAGGCTGCCTCTATCGGAAGCGTCGGGCATAAATATCGAAAAAATAAAGAGCGCTTTAAAAGAATACGGAGTGTTGCAGTGATGGAAAAAACGGGCATAATAATATGCGGAAGCAAAGGCAGGATGGGCGGAGCAATAATATCAGTTATTCCCGATTACGGCGGCCTCTTATTTATAGGCGGCGTGGATTCAAATTATACTTCGTATGAAATATCCGAAATTGAATCCGGAAAAGTCTCGCCGGACAAATTTTTGACTTTAAAAGAGGCTCTTCATTCGACCGCCGGCATTAAAAATAAAGTCGTAATAGATTTTACCTCGAAAGGCGCTTCTTTAATACACGCCGAAGAAGCGGCCCTTTATAACGTTCCTATAGTGATAGGCTCTACCGGATTTTCCGAAAGCGAATTAAAAACCGTGGAAGGTTACGGAAAGCATATTCCCATAGTGCTGTCCGGCAATATGAGCCTCGGAGTTAACGTTTTGCTTAATATAGTCTATGACGCCTCCAAATATTTAGGGGAGAATTACGACTGCGAAATAATCGAAACGCACCATAAAAAGAAAAAAGACGCTCCGAGCGGAACGGCTAAAATGCTTGCCGGAGCTGTCGCGAAACAGAGGCATATAGACCTTGCCGAAAAAGCGGTTTACGGCAGGTGCGGAGACGTCGGAGAAAGGGAAAAAGACGAAATAGGCATTTTTTCCGTAAGGGCGGGAGATGTAATAGGCGAACACAAGGTAATATTTGCAGGAAACGAAGAAGTAATCGAAATTTCGCATAAAGCTATATCCAGAAACAATTTTGCGAGGGGAGCGGTAAAAGCCGCCCTATGGCTGAGCGGAAAAAATAAAGGATTTTACGATATGAGGGATGTTTTGGGGTTAAATAAATATGAATAAGACAAAGTATATATTTATAACGGGCGGAGTCGTTTCGAGCCTGGGAAAAGGCATAGCGGCTTCCTCTATAGGCGCGCTTCTGGAAGCAAGGGGGCTCAATATTACCATGTTGAAGCTGGACCCTTATATTAACGTGGACCCCGGAACTATGAATCCGTTTCAGCACGGAGAGGTTTTTGTTACCGACGACGGCGCCGAAACCGACCTCGACCTGGGGCATTACGAGAGGTTTACTTCGCTTTCCCTTACCAAAAAGAACAACCTGACAAGCGGCCAGGTTTACGATGCCGTTATCAACAACGAAAGAAAAGGCTCCTATCTGGGAAAAACGGTTCAGGTAATACCTCATATAACGGACGAAATAAAAAAAAGGATAATAGAGGCGTCCGACGAAAAAGACGTCGCCATTATAGAAATAGGAGGAACCGTAGGCGATATCGAAAGCCTTCCTTTTCTCGAAGCCATAAGGCAGTTTAAATTGGACAAAGGGAAAGACAACGTTCTTTATATCCATCTGACTCTCGTTCCGTTTATAAAAACCGCCGACGAGTTAAAAACTAAACCGACCCAGCACTCGGTTAAAGAACTGAGAGCTATAGGAATAGAGCCTTCCATTATAATATGCAGGGCGGACAGGGTCCTGCCGCAGGATATAAGGGAAAAAATAGCTCTTTTCTGCAACGTGGAAGCCGATGCGGTTATTACCGCCAAAGACGAAGAAAGCATTTACGACGTCCCTCTTTCCCTGCACGAAGAAAAACTTGATTCCAAAATTGTAGAATATTTGAACATATGGGCAAAATCGCCGGATTTAAACGCATGGACGAATATATCGCAGACGTTAAAAACGCTTAAAAATTTAGTTACTATAGCCGTAGTAGGAAAATACGTCAATCTTAAAGAGTCGTATAAAAGCCTTAACGAAAGCCTTATTCACGGAGGGCTTGCCAATAACGTCAGCGTGAACATAAAATATATAAATTCCGAAGATTTTGAAGGGGACGACTGGAAGGAACGCCTTAAAGAGTTAGAAGGCTGTTCGGGTATTTTGGTTCCGGGAGGTTTCGGCTCCAGGGGCATCAACGGCATGCTGAAAGCTATTAATTATGCGAGAACCGGCAATATTCCGTATTTCGGAATCTGCCTCGGGATGCAGCTTATGACGGTAGAATATGCCAGAAACGTGCTGGGGCTGAAAGAAGCCAATTCCTACGAGTTCGACGAAATCACTCCCGACCCGGTAATAAGCATTATGGACGACCAGAAAGACATAGGCAATATGGGCGGAACTATGAGGCTCGGCGCATATCCCTGCATAATCTCGAAAAATACTCTGGCGTATCAAATTTATTATAAAAATAATAAAAAATACTCCGCCGATAAGAAAAACAGCGCAAAGCTTAATCACGACGGAAATATTTCTATAAGCGAAAGGCACAGGCACAGGTTTGAATTCAACAATAAGTACAGGGAAAAATTTAAAGCATCCGGCTTTGTCTTTTCGGGCGTATCCCCCGACGACAAGCTTATAGAGATTTGCGAGTTGAAAGACCATCCGTGGTTTATAGGATGCCAGTTTCACCCCGAATTTAAGTCTTCGCCGTTATATCCTCATCCTTTATTTAAAGAATTTATTGCGGCCGCGGTAAGATATTCCAATGCTTTAATCGGCGTTCAGGCCAAGGTTAAAACTAAAAATAAAAATAAAGCCGGAAACAAAAAGGGAAAAACTTTTGCCGTATAGCGTCTAATCTGCATAAATATTATGGAAAAAATAAATTGTTTTAAAAAAGAAGATTTAGCGTCTATATTGAAATTCAAATTCGACAATGCCTATCCTTTCGTTATTGCCGGTCCCTGCGTTATCGAGGATGCCGCGGTTACGGAAAATATTGCCTCAGTCTTGAAAGGTTTTTCGGAGGAGCTTAAATTCAATCTTATATTTAAAGCTTCTTACGATAAAGCGAACAGAACCTCCGTTAATTCTTTCAGGGGTCCCGGTATAGATAAAGGATTGAAAATCTTAAACGGCATTAAGGCGAAATATAACGTTCCCGTTTTAAGCGATGTGCATAGCGAAAACGAGATAGAAAAGGCGGAATCCGTTCTTGACGTCATCCAGATACCGGCTTTTCTATGCCGCCAGACGGATATGCTTTTAAAAGCCGCAAAAACAGGGAAGATAATCAACGTAAAAAAAGGACAGTTTATGGCTCCGTGGGATACGAAATTTATCGCGGAAAAAATCAGGTCTGCCGGCAACGATAAAATAATTTTGACGGAAAGAGGCGTCAGTTTCGGCTATAATAATCTCGTGGTTGATTTCAGGTCTCTTCCGGTAATGAAAGAAACCGGAGCGCTCGTAGTTTTCGATGCTACGCACAGCGTTCAGCTTCCCGGAGGTTCGGGAGCGGTTTCGTCCGGAAACAGGGAATACGTTATGCCGCTTGCGAGAGCTGCCGCCGCGGTAGGCGTGGACGGTTTGTTTTTCGAGGTGCATACGAACCCGCCGCAGGCTATGAGCGATTCCGCAAATTCCGTTTATTTGAGCTCGTTCAAAGATAACTTAAAAAATATTCTCGAAATATCTAAATACAGTAAAATATGAAAAAACATAATATATTGGAAACCGCCGAAAATGTTTTAAGGATAGAAGCCGATTCGATATCCGCCCTCATAAACAGGCTCGACGAAAATTTCGAAAAAACGGTCGATTGCCTTATCGCAATTAAAGGCAAGGTAATATTAACCGGTATGGGCAAATCGGGCATTATTGCGAGAAAAATATCTTCCACTCTTGCAAGCACTGGAACTCCTTCTTTTTTTATGCATCCGGCAGAGGCTTCGCACGGCGACCTGGGAGTAATATCTCCCGAAGATGCCGTAATAGTGCTGTCCAACAGCGGAAACACTAAAGAAATAGTTTCCATACTGCCTGCGATAAAACTCATAGGCGCTAAAATTATCGGGTTTTCCGGAAATAAAAACTCCCAGCTTTCCATGCTGTCGGATTATTTTTTCGATGTATCCGTCGCACAGGAGGCCTGCCCTTACAACCTGGCTCCAACCGCCAGCACCACGGTTCAGCTTGCGATAGGCGACGCTCTTGCGGTTTCCCTTTTAAAAGAGCGGAACTTCCTCGAGGAGGATTTCGCAAAACTCCATCCCGGCGGCTCTATAGGCAAGAAATTTTTAAAAGTGGCTGATATAATGCATAAAGGGGAAGAAATTCCTTTAGTAAAAGATTCCGCTTTATTAAAAGACGCTATCATAGAAATGAACTTTAAAAGACTGGGGTTGACCGGAGTTATCGACGAAAATATGCTTCTTTGCGGCATAGTGGTGGACGGAGATTTAAGGAGGGCGCTGACCGATTCCGCCAATATCATAGATAAACCGGTAAAAGACGTTATGACGAAGAATCCTAAAATTATTCTTAAAGACGCTCTTGCGGCATCCGCTCTTCAAAAAATGGAAGAGTTAAAAATTACTTCGCTTTTTGCGGTAGAATCCGAAAACGATAACAGGCCCGCAGGCGTCATACATATTCACGACATAGTAAAAGCGGGAATAATATAATATGAAAAAACTTAATTTTAACGATATAGAAATTTTAGTTTTCGACGTTGACGGGATTTTAACTGACGGAAAAATATATCTATCGGAAAACGGGGTCGAGACGAAAACATTTTTTGCTCATGACGGCGCAGGAATGAAATTGGCTAAAAAATTAGGGCTGAAAATAGGCATGATTTCGGCAAGGACGAGTAATGCCGCCTCTATAAGGGCGAAAGAACTCGGCGCCGATTTTTATATAGAAGGATGCAAAGAAAAATATAATGCTTTAAAACCGTTGTTGAAAGAATACAGTATCGGCGTAAAAAATTTATTTTATATGGGAGACGATATAGTCGATATAGAACTTTTAAAGTTAGCCGCGATTTCCGCTACCGTTCCTAATGCGCCGGAATATGTGAAGATTTGCGCGGATATCGTAACGGTTAAGACCGGCGGATGCGGAGCGGTAAGAGAGGTCTGCGATACGATTCTGCAGGAAAAAGGTCTTCTTTCTGATTTTTTAAATAAATTATAGATTATGCCGCTGGACCGTAAAATTTTAAGAAGGGCGTCTCTGGTATTAGGGCTCGCTTTTTTATTCGTTCTCGGTTTTTTTTTGTTTCTGCATTATATGCATAACAAAAAAGGGCTTTTAGGCTTTAAAATATCTAAGGGCTATATAAGCCTTCAAAAAATAGATTATAAATTTTTTAAAAAAGGCGTACTTGCCTATGAAATATTTGCCGACAGATTAAATTACCTCTCTCAGAAAAAGAATATTATTAAACTGAATGCTGTTAAGGTCTATATTTACGGAAAAAATAAAAAACCTGCGTTTATTATTACCGGAAAATCGGGAAGATTGAATTCGGTTTCCAAAAATGTGATAATTTCCGGAGGCGTTATAATAAAAAGTTCAAAAGGGGCATATATGAAAACCGGCATAATCGACTATTTTGCTAAAGACGATAAAATCGTAGCCCCGGATTATATGGAAATTAAGGGGAAAAACTATTTTATTTCGGGGAACGGACTTATTTTCTACGTTAAAAAAAATATTTTTATTTTACAAAAAAACGTACATTTTTTATCCGATAATTCAGGCGAGGTGGCTAAGTGACTATAAAACCGCATTTTTTAATTTTAACCGTTTTTGTATTCTCCTTTTTTTTATTTCAGGCAAACGGCTATTGCTCCGCCAAACCTAAAACTCAATCCAAAACGGACATAACGTCGGACTCTTTAACGGTAAACAATAAAAAAAATATTGCCGTATTTACGGGACACGTTGTCGCAATCAAAGGCAGACTAAAAATTTTATCTTCGGTGCTGAACGTTATATATACAAAAAAAAATAAAATAAAAATGCTAATCGCAACCGGGAAAGTTCATATAATTAAAGGAAAGGACAATATTACGGGCGGCAGGGCGGTTTATTACGATAAAACGAGGATTGCCGTAATATCCGAAAACCCCGTAGCGTATGAAGGGAAAAATAAAATAGCCGGAAAAAAAATAATTATTAATTTTAAAACCGGAATATCTACCGTTATAGGCGGTAAAAAAAGAGTCAATGCCGTAGTTTATTCAAATAAGTCTTTAACCGTTCAAAAGCCTTCGGCCGAAAATAAGAAAGAGAAGAAATAAGAAATGATAAAAGCTCTGGATTTAGTAAAGAGATTTAAGAAAAGGGCGGTAGTTAACGGCGTTTCGCTTGAGATTAAACCCGGCGAAATAACAGGACTTTTAGGCCCTAACGGCGCCGGTAAGACCACTACGTTCAATATGATTTCAGGCATGTTGAAGCCGGACGGAGGCTCTATATTTTTAGGCGATGCCGAAATTACGGAACTGCCGATGTATAAAAGAGCCAGGCTGGGCATAGGATATCTTCCTCAGGAAACTTCCGTTTTTAGAAAACTTACCACGGAACAGAACCTTACGGCTATTTTTGAACTGTTGAAAATACCGGTTAAAGAAATAAACCTCAGACTCGACGAATTAGTGGAAAAGTTCGGACTTGAAAAGGTCAGGAAGTCTCCGGTTATGAGTTTATCCGGAGGAGAAAGAAGGAGGGTGGAGGTCGCGAGGTCGCTCATACTTTCTCCGAAGTTCATTCTGCTGGACGAGCCGTTTTCGGGAATTGACCCTATTGCCGTCGAAGATATGCAGGATATTCTTACGGATTTAAGAAACGATTCCATAGGAATCCTGATAACCGACCATAATGTAAGAGAGGCGTTAAGGATATGCAACAGCGCCTATATAATCAACGACGGAAAAATTATAGAAAAAGGCTCTCCCTCCCATATTATTTCCAGTCCAATAGTAAAGAGATTCTTCCTCGGAGAAAAGTTTAATTTGGGTATCTGAGCCGAATGTTATATAATAATAATATATAAATATATTTATAAATCAAGAAATAAAAAGACGAAAAAGGTGTCAGATTCTTACAGTAAAGGAATACGAAATAAATAAATTTGGTAACTTTTTACACCTTTTTCGACACGGAGTTTTGTATGAGCGGTATGGAATTAAGGCAAAATCTGAAGCTGTCCCAGCAGTTGGTAATGACCCCTCGCCTTCAGCTTGCCATTAAAATGCTTGCGCTGAACAATATCGAACTTTCCGATATGGTCAAGCAGGAAATACTGGAAAATCCCATACTGGACCAGGAAATTGCAGGCGCAAAGAGCGAAGAAGAGTCCGAAAGCGAAAATTTTACCCCCGCAAACGAAGCAATGCCCGATACCGGCGGAGCCATAGCCGAAGCCGAAGACGGATTTAAGGAAATTGCCCAATATTTAGTAAATTATAACGAGCAGTTCGTCGATTTATCTAAGGATGACGGCAGTTACGGCGGTTCCGATAAAAATTATTTAGAATACAAGCTGGAAAATAGTTTTTACGCCGGCAAAACCCTTTACGAGCATTTAATGGAACAGGTGAGAACCGGAGACTTTTCCGATAAGGAAATTTTACTTGCGGGATATATCGCCGGCAATTTGGACTCGAAAGGACTGCTCGCCGTATCGATACAGGACCTTGAGGATTTTGCGGCAAATGCGGGGGTGCGGAATAACGTCAAGACGTTTGTAGCAGGTACCCTTAATAAAATAAACAGGCTTGAGCCGGTCGGGCTCGCCGCAGAAAATACCTTATCGAGCCTCTTGCTACAGGCCGGTTATTATTTTAAAGACGACGCCCTGCTTAAGAATATAATCGAAAAATACCTGAAAGAAGTAGCAAATAAAAATTATCAAAAGATATCCAAAGAAACGGGAAAAAGCATAAACGACGTTTTAAGTTCCGTAGAAAATCTGAGAAAATTAAACCCGAACCCCGCGGCTAATTTCAGCAGGGAAGAACCGCGCTATATAGTCCCCGACCTTTTTTTAAAAAAAGAGGGCGGGCGTTACATGGTATTCATGGACGACAATTCTATTCCTCAAATTAGAATAAACGGTTATTACAAAAAAATTCTCAGCGGAGAGGTCGAGGTATCCGGCGATATGAAAAGTTATGCGGAAGAAAGATTAAAGTCGGCTTTATGGCTTATGAAGAGCATAGACACCAGAAAAGAAACAATTTTAAATATTGCGCAAAAAATAGTCGATAAACAAACGGAATATTTTAATAAAGGCGTCGGAAACCTAAAGCCTTTAATTTTAAAAGATATAGCCGAAGAGTTGAATATTCACGAATCTACGGTATCCAGAGCAACGTCAAATAAATATTTAAGCACGCATATCGGTGTTTTCGAACTGAAGGATTTTTTTACGGGAGCATCCTATGGGGAATCTTCTTCGGAAAACGTCATGACGAGGATAAAAGCCATTATAGATTCCGAAGATTCGTCGGGTAAAACTTTTAGGGACAACGAGATAACCGCTCTGCTTAAAAAACAGGGAATTACCATAGCCAGAAGAACTATCGCCAAATACAGGGAAATTATGAATATACCGCCGTCAAGCATTAGGAATAAGAGAATAAAATTGCATTAATTATAATTATATAAAATAACGACGAATTTAATCGGTTAATTAACTAAAAAGGGAGACTAATCAGATGAACATTGCAGTTACTTTTAAGCATATCGATTCTAGCGACGCTATAAGAAAATATGCCGAATCGAAGGTTTTGAAACTAGAAAAATATTTAAATAATATTCTGGATGTCCACGTTACTTTAAGCATGGAACGAGTGGACCATAAAGAATCGGGCGTTGCCCAGATTAAACTGTCGGCTAAGAATCTTAACGTTAACGCGGAGGAAAAGTCCGCCGATATATACAGCGCTATAGACCTTTTATTAGAAAAGGTAGAGGCGCAGATTAAAAAACATAAAGAAAAGATTAGAAGAAAAGAACACGCAGAGGAAGGCGCAGGCACAGCCGGGCCGGATGAGGACGTTTCCAATCCGGAAGTAAAAGACGATTACGAAAGACAGCCTCTGAGCGTTAAAGAAGCTTTGCGCAAATTAGAAAAAAGAAATAAAGATTTCATAATTTTTAAAGATAAAGAGTCTTCTAAAATATCTTTTATCTTTAGGGAAGAAGACGGGGGATTTTCGTTAATTGCTCCCGAATTGTAAGAAAATATGGAAAAACCCAATATAATATTAGTCAGCGGGATTTCAGGTTCAGGGAAGTCGTCGGCATTAAAAATTTTTGAAGACAAAGGTTTTTTTTGCGTAGATAATATGCCCATGCTTCTTTTGCCTAAATTTTTCGAATTAGGTTTGTCGGCGAGACTGAAGAATATACTTTTTGTCGTCGATATAAGGGAAAAAAGTTTTTTAGGCGAGTTAGAAAATTATATTAAATTTTTAAAACGCCGGTCGGGATTTTTTAAATTTATTTTTTTCGACGCAAGAGACGACATAGTCATAAGGAGATATTCCGAAACCCGAAGGAAGCATCCTTTATCGGGAAGCGACATATCCTCCGCGGTTAAAAAAGAGCGCAGGCTTCTTAAAAAAGCAAAAGCGGCCGCGGATGCGGTTATAGACACTTCCGATATTAAAATCCACGAACTGGAGCATGTCTTATCTTCGCATTTAGAAGGGCTTATATTTCCCGTCTCGTTTTCCGTTAAAATAGTTTCATTCGGTTTTAAATACGGCCTGCCGCTCGAGGCGGACACCGTTTTCGACGCAAGGTTTCTTCCGAACCCATTTTTTATAGAGCCGTTAAAAAATTTGACGGGCATCGATACCGAAATAGCCGATTATATGCTTTCTTTTAAGGAATCCAAAGAATTTATAAAGCGCATAGCCGATTTTTTAACTTTTACCCTGCCTCTTTACAGGAGGGAAAATAAGTCTTATTTTACCGCGGGAGTCGGCTGTACCGGAGGCGTCCACAGGTCTGTTTTCGTAGTGGAAGAATTAAAAAAAAAGCTGGGAAGCGTTAACGACGAATACGGAATATCGTATCTTCACAGAGACATTCAAAGACAACAAATAAATTGACCTTGAAGCATATTTATTATATTATATATTATATTATAAATTTAAAATAAGGTGGATTATCATGAACAATAAAAAATCTAGTTTTATTTTTACGTCCGAATCAGTAACCGAAGGGCATCCGGATAAGATTTGCGATAAAATATCCGATTCTATCCTCGATGCATTTATGGCGCAGGATAAATATTCCAAAGTCGCCCTTGAAACAATGGTAACGACCGGGCTTGTAGCTATTGCCGGCGAGGTTTCGTCCAGCGGTTCCGTAAATTATCAGGATATAATAAGAAACGTTATAAAAGAGATAGGATACGACGATTCGTCCATCGGTTTCGATTATAAAAGCTGCGGGATAATTGCGGCGGTAGGAAAGCAGTCTTCCGATATAAGAATGGGCGTCGAAAGAGAAAAGGACGAAGACCAGGGCGCGGGCGACCAGGGGCTTATGTTCGGATACGCCACGTCGGAAACGGAAGATTTTATGCCGGCTCCGATTTATTACGCCCATAAATTAACCAAAAGGCTTGCCGAGGTAAGAAAAACCGGAGTTCTGGATTTTATTAGGCCTGACGGTAAATCTCAAGTTTCCGTAAGATACGTAAACGGCGAACCGGATAAGATTACATCCATAGTGCTTTCCACCCAGCATACGGAGTCGGTATCGCAGGAAAAACTTAAAGATGCCGTAATTTCCGAAGTTATAGGCAAGACTATACCTGCGGAACTTATGGACAAAGATACTAAATTTTTTATAAATCCGACGGGACGTTTTGTTATAGGCGGTCCTAACGGCGACACGGGGCTTACGGGAAGAAAAATAATAGTCGATACATACGGCGGAATGGGAAGGCACGGCGGGGGGGCATTTTCGGGGAAAGACCCTTCCAAAGTCGATAGAAGCGGTTCCTATATGGCAAGATTTATCGCTAAAAACGTAGTCGGCAGCGGCGTAGCTAAAAAATGCGAAGTTCAGGTAGCATACGCTATAGGCGTAGCCGAACCGGTTTCCGTTATGGCAAATACTTTCGGCACCGGAATTTATCCGGACGAAGCTATTTCGCAGGCTATTTCCAAGGTTTTTAGCCTGAAGCCTTATAATATCGTTAAAACTCTCGACCTTTTAAGGCCTATTTATTCTAAGACATCAAACTACGGCCATTTCGGCAGGTTCGACGACGATTTCGTATGGGAAAAACTTAATAAAATCGAAGAAATCAAGAAAGAAGTCCGGAGCTTAAGCAAGACCAAAGAATTCGTATAAACTTTCAACTATATTAACTTGTATAATAATAAATATTGGAGATTAAATGGCGGACATAAAAGACGTTAAACTTGCAAAGCAGGGCAAAGAAAGAATTTTATGGGCGGAACAGGATATGCCCGTTTTAGGATTAATAAAAGGGCAGTTTGCCGATAAAAAACCTTTTAAGGGTTTAAATATGGGACTTTGCCTTCATGTTACGGCTGAAACCGCAAACCTTGCAAGAACGCTGAAAGAAGGCGGGGCAAACGTATATTTGTGCGCCTCCAATCCGCTTTCGACACAGGACGACGTAGCAGCTTCTCTTACAAAAGATTTCGGAATCGACGTTTACGCTATAAAAGGAGAAGATTCCGACACCTATTATAAACATATAGAAAGCATACTGAGCCATGAGCCTAACGTTACCCTCGACGACGGCGCAGACCTCATATCGGTAATACATAAGAAGCATAAAAAATTAATTAAAAACATTAAGGCGTCTATGGAGGAAACGACTACCGGCGTAATAAGGCTTCGCTCTATGCAGGCGGCTGGAGAACTTAAGATACCGGTTATAGCGGTCAACGATGCCGACGCCAAACATCTTTTCGACAACAGGTACGGCACGGGGCAATCTACTATAGACGGAATAATAAGAGCTACGGATATGCTCCTTGCAGGCAAAAATTTCGTAGTTATGGGTTACGGCTGGTGCGGCAAGGGACTTGCATCGAGAGCAAGAGGCATAGGTTCAAACGTCATAGTTACGGAAATAGACCCGGTCAAGGCTTTAGAAGCCGTAATGGACGGATTCAGGGTTATGAAAGGAACTGATGCGGCAAAAATAGGCGATATTTTTTGCACCGTTACCGGCGATATTAACGTTATCGACGTAGAACATTTTGAGAGCATGAAAGACGGAGCGATAGTTTCCAACTCCGGACATTTCGACGTAGAAATAAACATAAAAAAGCTTAAGAAGATGGCAAAAAAAGTCAGAACCGTCAAAGATTTCGTCGAAGAATATACTTTGGAGGACGGCAAAAGAATATATCTCCTTGCCGAAGGCAGGCTCATAAACCTTGCAAGCGCGCACGGGCATCCCGCCAGCGTTATGGATATGAGTTTTTCCGTTCAGGCTCTTTCCGCGGAGTTTGCCGTTTTAGGGAAGACTATGTCGCCAGGGGTTTACAACGTTCCTAAAGAAATAGACGAGCGTATCGCTTCCTTGAAACTTAAGTCGATGGATATAGAGATAGATACGCTTACGAAAGAACAGATAAAATATTTAAAATCGTGGCAGGAAGGAACGTAAAAAGTAAAAAACAGGGATTGTCTGACTTTGCTCGCAACGACGCTTTATATATGGGGGGCAATCAACGATTTAAATCGTAGAGGTATTTAATGCCTTTTAGCGTCCAGAATCCGTCAAAAGTTTTTGCATATTTTGTTTTTACGGCATCCGCTATTAATTCTAAGTTGCCGCCGGTTATGACGATATCAGTGTTTTCCGTATTTCTGTTGTAATACTCGCATATATTATTTATAAAACCTTCCAATAAAAATATATATCCGAAATATATGCCGGATAATATAGAAGACTCCGTATTTGTGCCTATAATATGAGCTTTTTCTATATTTGTTTTATTGATATCCACTATAGGGAGCTTTTCCGTCGATTGATAAAGGGAGCCTGCAAGAGCGGGCAAACCCGGAAATATAACTCCTCCCAGAAAATAACCTTTGCCGTCGATAATGTCTATAGTTAAGGCTGTTCCCGAATCTATGATTATCTGAAACTTTTGTTTGGAAAAAAATGCGTAACTAACATTGGCGATTCTATCGGAACCTAATTTTTCGGCGCTTTCTAAGCAAATATGAATATTTAATTTTATTTTAGACGAAATATAAAAAGGTTCGATTTTAATTTTACCGAAGAAGTCTTTATATATAGGGTCGATGGACGGAACGACCGAGGAAATAGAGACGCCGTTTATATCTTTTAGAGGATAATTTTTTGCAAAAAACTTTTTTAAATCGTTTGGCGACGAAATTTTTGCGGTATCTATCCTGAAAGTTTTAATTATGTCGTATCCTTCCTCTTCGAACAGCCCGAAAGAAGAAGACGAGTTGCCTATATCGCACGATAATATCATAAAATAAAGTAATTAATAGCAATAAATAAAATTTAAAAGTATATTTCGCCGGAGATAATTTTTTCCAGTTCGTTTTCGCCTGTTTTTAAAAGAAGCGCGCCTTTGGAATCTATGCCGACGACCTGTCCTTCAACCTTTCTATTCTCGACGTTTATCGAGATAACTTTACCCATCATTCCGAAGTATTTTTGATAATAGCCGAGAACGGAAGACAATCCCGTAGATAAAAACATTTCATAGTATTTATCGAATTTGTTTAAAATCGAAGCTATCAGCCTATTTCTGTCTATGAGGGCGCTTGAACCGTTTGTTTTTTCCGATTCTATTAATAGCGAGGTGGCGATATTTTTTATGTGAGCGTCCATATATTTTTCGGGCATATTTACGTTCATTCCTATTCCTACCACCATATATTCTATAGACATATTCTGCGTACTCATTTCCGTCAATATTCCGGAAACTTTTTTAGAACCTATGAGAATGTCGTTGGGCCATTTAATCTGGGGCTGGAGGGAAGCGACTTCTACTATTGCGTCCGCTACCGATACCGCGGCTAAAATCGTCATTCCCTGGGCTGTTTCCGGAGTAAATTTAGGCCTTAATATTATAGACATATAGATATTGCATCCGCAGGGAGATGTCCAGAATTTTCCGTTCCTGCCCCTTCCTTTTTCCTGATAATCCGCAATAACCACGCTTCCGTTTTTTACGCCTTTAGCGGCGAGGTCCCTGGCGAGAGTGTTTGTAGAATCGACTTTTTCTTCATAGTACAAGTTTTTTCCGGCGAAAGACCCCTTAAGCATTTTTTTAATTTCGAATATATCTATATAATTTATTTGTTCCATTTTACGGCCTCTTAAGTTATTATTATATACTATATGCTATTTTTTTTCTGATTTTACTTGACGAAATTTAAAGAGAAATCGGCGGGAATTACGGAATTGGTAAGCGACCCCATAGAAATATAATCTACGCCGGTTTCTTGCGCAATTATTCTTAAATTATCTACAGTTATATTGCCGGAGGCTTCCGTGACGGCTTTTCCGTCTATGATTTTAACGGCTTCTTTCATTGTTTTTATATCCATATTGTCCAGCATTATCACGTCCGCTTTTGCTTCCAATGCAGATTCGACTTCTTCGAGAGTTGCGGTTTCTATTTCTATTTTGAAATTTAAACCGGAATAGTGTTTTCTTACTGCATCCATAGCGTTTTTTATTCCGCCTGCAAGTTTAATATGATTGTCCTTTATGAGTATTCCGGATGAAAGGTCGAATCTGTGGTTTTCTCCTCCGCCCGTTTTGACGGCATATTTCTGAAGCAGCCTTAGTCCGGGAATAGTCTTCCTCGTATCCAAAATTTTTGTTTTAAGCCCTTCGAGTTTTTTGGACGCGATATTAGATATAGTTGCGATGCCCGACAGATGTTGCAGAAAATTAAGGGCCGTTCTTTCTCCGTACAGTATGGCGCTAGCTTTAGCTTCAAGTGTTATAATCTCCTGCGATTTAACCGCCCAGTCTCCTTCTTCGCACAAAAAATCTATTTTATAATTATTTTTTGTAACTATGTCGAATACCTCGGAAAATATCCGCAGTCCGCAAACGACGGCTTCTTTTTTTGCGGTAACTTCGCACCGCATAACCGGGTCTTCGTCTGAAGTTACGGCATCCGTGGTGATATCGCCGCCTTTGATATCTTCATTGAGAGCCGCATATATAAGAGGTTTTACCTGAAGTTCGAAAATACGCATATCTTAACCGTTATTGTTGTTTAATCTTTTCTATTTCTTCCTTGACGAGCTTTTCTATAATTTCCGGAAGAGATGTTTTTACGGCTTCGATTATTTGGGGTTTAATATCGTCTATGGTCTTTTCTATTGCATTTTTTAGATAATCTTCCAATTTAACGAGATTTTGTTCGTCTAAAATTTTCAAATTTAACTCTCCTTTAGATTCATCAGTATTTATGTTCATATCTAATTTATATGTTCCGGGTTTGCCGGCCTTTTCGTTATCCCCGCCTAAAGCTATATTAAAGCCGGAGAAAGGCTCGTCGAAAGCGGAGGCATCTTTATGATGTTCCTCCGGAAGTTTCTGGAGCGCTATGGAGTCGAACGATACGGCGGATTCGAAAGCTTCATTCGGCGCATCCAATTCAAATATTTCTGCGGGTTTAACAGGCTCGGACGAGCCGTCGGGCTCAGAAATTATAAAGGTTCCGTTGTCGCCGGGCTCAGCCGGCTCGAAGATTTCTTCCGGCATTACGGCGGCAATAGGTTCCGGTTTAGGTTCCGGTTCTATAGTTTCTGCAGGCGGCGCAAGCTCTTCTTCTGATTCTGCCTTTTCCGGTTCTTCTTTTTTATTGAGGTCCTGAAATTCTTTAAATATTGCGTCGTCTTTAAATAAATTTTCGAATGCTTGGCTTAACTCCGAAGATTCGAGGCTGTTATTTTCGGGTTCTTTATTATCGCCGCGGGTATCCCCGGCATTCTCGGCGGCGGCGTTTACAGCCGCGTTTTCCTCCGTTTTTTTAATTTCGAAGGCTCCGATATCGTATATCTTTTCCGCGGCATTTTCTGCTTTTACGCTATTGCCGGAGGCATCGGAAGCCGTATCGCTTCCGTTAATGGTTCTTTTTATTTTAGAAATAAAAGTTTCTTTATCGAAAGGCCTGTATATGAAACCGTCGGCTTTAAGCTTTATAAGGGTTTCTCTTTCATTGTCCGATAAATCGGAAGGAACCAATAAAATTAAAGGTATATTTGAAAATTCCTTGCTTGTTTTTATTTCCGTTATACTTTTTTTTATTTCGGTGTCGATAGTATTGTAGCCTAATACGATTATATCGGGAATAAAGTTTTTAGCAGCTTTATAAACGGCGGACGGTTCGTCGACGAGGGTAAGCTCGAATTCGGGATTATCGACAAATACGGCAGATACGGCTCTTTTCAGCGATTCGCTTTCGTCTATAAAAATTAGATTATACGACATAATTTACCGCCTCCCAATGCTTTAAAACATTTATTATTTTTGATATACTATAATTGTTCTTTATCGATTTTATCTTAATTTTAATATTTTTAAATAATATAGTCAATAATTTTAAAGCGATTATGTCGACCATAGATAGATATATATTTAAGCAGATGATTTTTCCTTTCATCTTCGGGCTTTTAGTATTTACGTTCAGCGTTACCATAAACCGTATTCTTTTGCTTACGCAGATGGTCATGAATAAAGGCATAAGCATTTCGGCCGTATTAAAACTCGCAAGTTTGACTATACCGGATTTTATGATTATAACGCTTCCGGTGTCTTTTTTGCTTGCTCTCCTGACGGTGTTCGGAAAAATGACGCAGGATAACGAAATTATGGCGCTGAGGGCATCCGGAATAAGCATAGTCAAGCTTACTAAGCCGGTTTTATTGTTTGCGCTGATACCGCTTTCGTTTTCTATTCTTTTTTCCTTTTATATGGCGCCGAGATTTAATTTCTTTTTCAGGGTTCTTGCCGTAAAAGAGGTTAAAAAGGCGGCTCTTTCGGCGCTGAAAAAAAATTCCCTGACGAACAGGTTCGGAAACCTTAAAATCTTCGTGAAAAACGTTAATACGGATAAATCTACCATGAAAGGCATTTTTATATTAAACAAAGTGCGCAATACGCCTGAAACTTTAATCGCTAAAAGCGGCAGCATAAAATACGACCAAAAGCTCAATACGCTGTCTTTTTATCTAAAAAAGGGGACTATCCAGAATCAGAATCCCGATTCGAAAAACTTCTGGCTCCTTCATTTTAATACTTATAAAATTAATATTAAATTAAAAGGGATTTCTTTTCCGGGGAAAAACAGCTCTATGCATTTTTTAACTTTTTCGGCGCTTGCAAGAAAATATATAACGGAAAAAAGTCCCGAACTAAAAAACATTTATCTTGCGTATCTTTATAAAAAAATAGCTATTCCGGCCGCCGCTGTTTTGTTTATATTTATAGGCATGCCGCTCGGCATGCTTCTTGAAAAAAGAAGTTTATTTCTTGCTATTTCATATACTGTAATATTCGTCGTGGTATATTATATAATTTTCACGTCGGGATTTTATCTGTCCCTTAGAAATCAGTTGAATCCCTTTATAGGCGTATGGGGTGCGGATTTATTTCTTGCGGTTTCCGGTTCGGTTCTGTACTTGAAAGCCTTATTAAAATAATTATATTATGAAAATAAAAATATTGCAGAAATATCTCATAAGCGAATTTTTAAAATATTTCGCCATATCGCTTACGGGCCTTATATTTTTTTATATAGTGGTGGATTTTATTTCCAATATAGGCGCATTTACGAAACATTCTCCCGAATTTCAATATATAATCCTTTATTTTTTTTACAAACTTCCGGAGATAACCTACAGGGTGCTTCCGCTCTCCGTTCTTCTGTCAACCCTGCTTTCTATATCCTTTTTCAATAAAAATAACGAAATAACAGCCGTAAAATCTTCCGGTTTAAGCATGGCGAAATTCTTCGCGCCTTTAATGATTTTAGGCGTCGGAATATCCCTTTTCGCGTTCCTGCTTTCCAATTTCGTTGCAGTAAGGTCTAATGTTTTAAGAAGGGTAGTTATGCAGAGAGATATTAATAAAAATAAAAATTATAATGAAGGTTCGGTTTATAAATACACGACCAGAAACATATTTATTCATTATAAACGGTGCATCATTACGGCGGAGATGATGGATCCGGCGTCTAAGACGGTTAAAGGAGTCAACGTTTACGTGTTTAACGATAAATTTATGCTGAAAAAAAGATATACCGCCGCAACCGGTTATTTCGGGAAAGGCGGACTAAAATTAACGGGAGGACAGGAAGACGATTTCGCTCTAAAAAGCGGGCGGGGATTTACCCAGAAATATTTCAAGGCCGTTAACGTTCCGATATATTTAGACTTAAATTTTTTCAGGTCTTATACTTTAAAACCTGAGTTTTTATCTATAATTAACCTTTCGGACATGATAGCGGTGGCAAAAAAATCGGAATCCGGTTTAAGCTATATTCTTACTAGTTATTATTCTAAATTATCCTTTCCGGTTATCAATTTAATTCTTATACTTATAGGAATTTCTATCGGGCTCCTGCTGGGCAAAAAGGGCAATTCTCCCGTTTCTATAGGCATCAGTTTAGCCTTAGCTTTTACGTGGTGGGTAATAAATTCCATAGCTTTGACTCTCGGAGAATCGGCCCAGCTGAATCCGGTTCTGTCGGCGTTTATGTCCGATATTATATTCTTATCGTTTGCCTTATATCTTATAACGGATATAGACTGATTGGTTGCAGGCAAGCGGTTTATAATTCAAAGCTTAATCCGTCCCGGGACGGTATTAAGTCGTCCCGCCCGCACCGGCAGATGCCGGTTATTTCCTCGTAATCTATGTTATGCCCCATATGGGTGAAATATGTTTTTGCAGGATTTATTTTTCCGGAGAACATTACCGCTTCTTCCAAACTCAGGTGGGTCGGATGGGGCTTGTATCTTAAAGCGTCTATCATCAGGGCTTTTAAGCCCTTCAATAAATCGAACGACTGTTCCGGTATGGACGAAACATCCGTTATATAGGCGAAATCGTTTATTCTGTATCCGTATATTAAATTCTTTCCGTGAAAAACGGGTATAGGAGTAATTTTTAATCCGGGTTTTATCTCCAGCGGTTCTTTTATTACGTTAGGGACGAGATAAGGCTTGCTAGATTCCGATTTTTCTTTAAATATATAATCGAATTTGTCTTTAATAAAATTTACGGCGGTTTCAGAACCGTATATCGGAATAAATTTATCTTCGCCGGTTTTCAAATAATTAAACATTCTTAAATCGTCTATTCCGAAAATATGGTCTGCATGCGTGTGGGTATATAAAACGGCGTCTATGTTTTTAACGTTAAATTTTAACGCCTGCGTCCTTAAGTCCGGCGCGGTGTCTATAAGGATATCGAAATTATTTTCCGATACTAAGACGGAAGGTCTCAGCCTTTTATTCTTTTCGTTTGCGGAAGTGCAGACGCTGCAAGTGCATCCTATTAACGGAACGCCCGTAGAAGTGCCGCATCCGAGGACTAATATTTTCATATGCTTTTATGATACAATAAAACATATATTAAATAAAGCATATATAAAATCGAAATAATATATACCTCGATGAACAAGAAAGACCACGAAAAAATAAAAATTAAAAGGGAAATTATCTTTGCAGCCCTAATATTCTTCCTTGTAATTTTTTCAACATTCGAAGAATTAAGGATGATTTCTTTTACGAATGTTTCGGTAACGTCTAAGATTATCGTTTACGCCTATATAAACGTTACGATAGTTTTATTCCTGCTAATGTCGTTTCTGGTGCTCAGGAACGTCGTAAAATTAATAATCGAAAGAAAAAGGGGCGTAATAGGGGCAAAACTGAGGACTAAGTTTGTAGGATTGTTCGTAATAGTAAGTGTAGTTCCGTCTATTTTTATGTTTATAGTCATAACAGCTACGGGTTTTGCTTCTAATATAATAAATAAATGGTATTCGTTCAGATTCGAAAAGGCCATGTATTATACCTCGAGCATAATCCGCCGCAAAAGCGGATTGATTAAGAGCGCGGGCGACGCCGACATTAACAGGAAAATAGAATGGCTCGAACATTTTTATAAGCAGTATTCCCAGTTCAGATTCATAAAAAACCCCATGGAGACGACCTATCTTATATTTTTTTCGATATTTACCCTTATTATTTTATTTATATCTTCGTGGGTGGGGTTTTATCTCTCGAAAAAGCTGACTAAACCGATTATAGACCTTGTAGAAGGGACAAAAAAGGTAGCGTCAGGAGATTTAGACATAAACGTCAATAAGGAATCGGACGATGAAATAGGAATGCTTGTAAATTCTTTCAACGCTATGGCTTCAGACCTGAAAAAAAATAAAGAAGAGATAGAAAAAGCCAATGCCGATTTAAAAAAAGTCAACGAGGAAATAGACAGAAGAAGAAGGTTTATGGAGATAATATTGAAAAATATCCATGCGGGCGTTATAGCAATAGATTCCACGGGAAAAATCAGGAGTCTGAACAACGCCGCCGAATATATGTTCGGCATATCCAATAAAGATGCGGCGGGCAGAAACTATAAAGACGTTTTCGACAAATCCGTATTTTCGGACATAAGAAGCATTATCAGGGATTTGACTAAAACTGGGAAAGAAACTTTAACGAAAGAGATAAAATTAAATATAGGCGGAAGTTTAAAAGTATATATAGTCAATCTTACCGTTTTAAAAGACGAAGCCGACAATTACATCGGCTTTATTATAGTCCTGAACGATACGACCGATATGATGAAAGCGCAGCGGGTCGCGGCATGGGAAGAAGTCGCAAAACGCATGTCGCACGAAATAAAAAATCCCTTAACTCCTATAAGGCTTTCTGCCGAAAGGCTAAAAAGAAGATACGGAAGCAGAATCGATTCCGGCGACGACGCTTTTAACGATTCCGTCAATACCATTATTAAAGAGGTTGACGACTTAAAAAATCTCGTCGATGAATTTTCGCTATACGCCAGGCTTCCTAAAGCCAATTTTGAACCGGCCGATTTGAATTTTTTAATAGAAGAAGTCGTTACTCTTTACAAAAACGCGCATAGAAATATAGAATTTATAGAAAAGCTCGGCGCCGTCCTGCCTAAAGCTTTTATAGATAAGAGGCAGATGAAAAGGGCGTTTATGAACATTATCGATAACGCGGTATTCAGTATAACTTTAAAATCGATAGAAAAGGTCGGAGGCATTGACGCAGCCGGTTCGGCCGCGGGCGGTTTTAATTATAAACCGGAAATCCTGATAGTATCCGAAGTCTTAAAGGACGAAACCTCAAACGGCGGCATAATAAGGATAACTTTTTCTGATAACGGAATCGGCATAAACGATGAAGTAATGCAGAATATGTATGAGCCGTACTTTTCTACTAAACAGGGCGGAACGGGTCTTGGCTTGGCAATTACGAAAAACATCATGACGGAAAACAATGCGGTAATAAGCGCAAAAAACAACGAAAAAGGCGGTGCGGATTTCATAATAGAACTTCCGGCAGAAATTACCGATATATAATAAAGCAGGGGTTATTGCGGAATGAAAACGATACTGATAATAGACGACGAATACGGCATAAGAAGTTCTTTATCCGGTATACTTAAAGACGAGGGTTACTCGGTAATATCCGAGGCCAGCGGAGAAGCGGGATTAAAAGCTTTTACCGAAAAGATGCCCAACGCCGTTTTGCTTGACGTCTGGCTGCCCGACGGGGACGGAGCGGATATTCTGAAGGAAATGGCTAAGATAAACAAAAATATTCCCGTTATTATGATTTCCGGCCATTCCGACATAGACACGGCTATTAAAACTATTAAGTTAGGGGCATACGATTTTATCGAAAAACCTCTCTCTTTAGACAGGCTGGTTATTACCGTCGAAAACGCGGTAAAATTTAACAGCCTTAGCGAAAAGAAAACCATTCTGGCGGAAAGCCTGCCTCAAGCTTTTGAATTTATAGGCGAGGCGGAAAGCATTAAAGCTTTGAAAGAAAAAATAATTAAAGCCGCTCCGTCATCCGCTCCGGTCCTTCTCACCGGAGAAAACGGCACCGGCAAAGAGATTGCGGCGAGGGCGGTGCACCTTAACAGTTTAAGGAACGGCGAACCGTTTGTGGCGATCAACTGCGCCGCTATCCCGGAAGAGCTTATCGAAAGCGAAATTTTCGGCTACGAGAAAGGAGCTTTTACCGGAGCGAACGCAAGGAAAAAAGGGAAATTCGAACTGGCGGACGGCGGAACTATTTTTCTGGACGAAATAGGCGACATGAGCCTGAGAATGCAGTCTAAAATATTGAGGGTTTTGCAGGAGGGCAAATTTCAGAGAGTCGGCGGGGAAAGCGAAATTGAATCCGACGTCAGAGTTATCGCGGCTACCAATAAAGACTTGGAAGAGGAAATAAAAGCGGGCAGATTCAGAAGCGATTTATTTTTCAGGCTTAACGTTATTCCTCTGCATATTCCGTCTCTCAGGGAAAGAAAAAGCGACATACCGCTTTTGGTCGTTCATTTTATAAAAATTTTCGGCGGCAATTCCGGAAAGTTGCAAATAGACGAGTCTGCCATGGATGTTTTAAAAAACTACGGCTGGCCCGGAAACGTCAGGGAATTGAAAAATATTATCGAAAGATTTTCGATTCTGAATTTGCACAATAAAATAACCGCGCAAGACG
>JAKAQA010000094.1 GCA_021811805.1 bacterium
AAGATACGCTGATAACCGTCCAGACCGCTTATCCCGGCGCCAGCGCAAACGTGGTGCAGGGTTTCATTACTATGCCTCTCGAAAGGGCTATAGCTTCTTCGGAGGGTATCGATTATATTACCTCGTCGAGCACCGAAGGCGTAAGCACCATTATGGTATTTATGAAACTTAATTACAACCCTAACGCCGCCCTTGCAGAGGTGCTTTCGCAGGTAAATTCCGTTCTGAACCAGCTTCCTAAACAGTCCCAGCTTCCGGTAATCACAAAAACAAGCGTGACGAATCTGGCATATCTGTATCTTGCATTTACTTCGAATTATTTAAGCAGTTCGCAGATGACGGACTATCTGACGAGGGCAGTTCAGCCTAAAGTTCAGGCAGTAAACGGCGTAGGGCAGGTTATGATTTACGGAAACAAACAGTTCGGAATAAGGATATGGCTTAATCCTAAAAAAATGGCGGAATTTAACGTTACGCCCGTGGAAGTTTCTCAGGCGCTTGCAAATAATAACTATATATCCTCTAACGGATATACAAAAGGGAACTATATACAGGTCAATATATCGGCGGATACTCTTTTAAACAGCGTAAAGCAGTTTAGGAATTTAGTCGTGGCAAACGACGGCGGAACTTTAATAAGAATCAAAGATATCGGCACGGTTGAAATGGGTTCGGTCAGTTATGAAGCCGGCAATATAATGAACGGAAAAAAAGCCGTGGTCATGGGTATATTTACTACGCCTGCCGCCAATCCCCTGACCGTAGTCAAAAACATTAGGAAAATACTTCCGTCGCTTAAACAACAGCTTCCGGCGCATATGAAACTCAGGGTGGCGTTCGACAGAACCGTATTTATAAGCAGTTCTATTAACGAAGTCGTAAAAGCCGTCATAGAAACTTTGATAATAGTTATCATAGTCATATTTTTGTTCCTTGGTTCCGCAAGAAGCGTCATAATTCCCGTAATTGCGATACCTCTTTCCATAATCGGCGACCTGTTTATTATGTATTATTTGCATTATTCGATAAATCTGCTGACCCTTCTCGCTATGGTTCTGGCTATCGGACTCGTCGTGGACGACGCAATCATCGTCGTCGAAAACGTAAGCAGGCATATAGAAGAAGGAAGAAAACCAATAGAAGCCGCTCTTATAGGGGCAAGAGAACTCGGCATACCGATTATAGCCATGTCCATTACGCTCGTAGCCGTTTTCCTGCCTATAGGTTTTATGGGAGGATTGACCGGAGCGCTGTTTACCGAGTTTGCTTTCTCCCTGGCCGGAGCCGTGCTTATATCGGGTATCATAGCTTTAACTCTTTCCCCCATGATGTCTTCTAAATTTCTTAAAGAAGATATGGGCAAGGGAGGTTTCACGCACTTTTTAGACGTTTCTTTCGATAAAATCAAAACTGTTTACTCTAAGATATTGCATAGCATTCTTGATTATAAACCGGTTGTGGCTTTAGTTATAGCAGTCGTTCTTGTCAGCGCGTATTTCCTTTTCGTAACTACAAAGAGCGAACTTGCGCCTACGGAAGACCAGGGAGTAATATTCGTTATGGGAACCGCATCGCCTACTTCTACGTTTAAAAATCTAAATATATACGCAAAACAAATAGGAAGCATATATTATTCGATTCCGGAAATGAACCGTTATTTTATGGCGCTCGGAGTTTCCGGCAATAACAGCCTGATATCCGGTTTAATACTTAAACCATGGAACAAAAGAAAAAAAACGCAGATGCAGCTTACGCCGGTTTTACAGGGGAAATTAAATTCGGTGACCGGCATAAAATTAGTTGCTTTTGCCCTGCCGAGCCTGCCCGGTTCCCAGGGTCTGCCGGTGGAGTTCGTTGTCAACTCGACTACGAGTTATGCAGAATTAATGAGCGTTACGGACAGCCTAATGGAAAAAGCTATGCAAAGCGGCTTATTTTTATATATAGACAGCGACCTCAAATACGACGAGCCTCAATTAAAAATCTCCATAGATAAGAGCAAAGCGCAGAGCATAGGGGTAAATATGCAGGAAATAGGAGACACCCTTTCGACTATGCTGAGCGAAAACTACGTCAACTGGTTCGAAATGAACGGCTATAGCTATAAAGTCATACCGCAGGTTTTGCAGAAATACAGACTTACTCCTGATATGCTGAAAAATTATTATGTTCGGGCTTTGAACGGGAACATGGTGCCTCTTTCAAGTTTTATCAAAATCAAAACCGTAGTCGTGCCGGAATCTTTAAATCAGTTTAACCAGTTAAATTCGGTTACAGTATCCGCCGTTGCCAAACCGGGCGTGACCGTCGGCCAGGCGTTAAGCTATCTGGAAAATGCTTCGAAGAACATATTTCCTAAAGGATTTTCGTATAATTTTGCCGGACAGTCAAGGCAGTTCGTCGAAGAAGGCTCGGCTATGCTCGTAACATTTTTCTTTTCGTTGATAGTTATATATCTTATTCTTGCCGCTCTATTCGACAGTTTCGTCGACCCTCTTATTATTCTGATAAGCGTTCCGATGTCTTTAACCGGAGCTTTGATATTTTTAAGCCTCGGTTTTGCAACGGTCAATATTTATACCGAAGTGGGGCTTGTTACGCTTATAGGGCTTGTCAGTAAGCACGGAATACTGATTACGAAGTTTGCAAACGATTTACAGAAAGGAGGGATGGATAAGCGCTCAGCCATAGAACAGGCTTCCGCGATAAGGCTCAGGCCGATTCTAATGACTACCGCCGCAATGGTTTTCGGGGTGGCACCTCTTTTATTAGCTACGGGCGCAGGGGCGGTCAGCAGGTTCGATATAGGTCTAGTCATAGCGGCCGGACTCGGCATAGGTACGTTTCTAACAATATTTGTAGTTCCAACCGTATATATGTTTATAGGTAAAGATTTACACAAAAACAAAGAACATACCAATTAGCTTAGCACGTAAAACGTAACGACGTTAAAGCAAACGTCGCTTAGCTCCTCGCAATGACTTGTATCGCAATGGCAACTAATTTATTTTCTTAGCCTGGGATCTACCATGGCATATGCGATATCTGCCAAAAGGTTTCCGATGAGTGTAAGGACTGCGCCTATAACTAATATTCCCATTATAGTCGGATAATCGCGGGCGAGGACGCTCTGGTAGAAAAGCCTCCCCATTCCGTTTATGTCGAATATAGTTTCTATTATCACGCTTCCGCCTATAAGTCCCGGAACGCTTAAGCCGAGTATAGTTATAAAAGGTATTAAGGCATTTTTCATGGCGTGCTTATAGACGACCGTCCGTTCTTTTAATCCTTTTGCCCTTGCCGTAATAATATAATCCTGCCTGTAAACTTCCAGCATATTTCCTTTTAAATATCTGGAAAGACCGGCTATACCGCCGAATCCGGCGACAAACACCGGCATTATAAGATGTTCGGCAATGTCGGTTATTTTTCCGAGCGGCGAAAGAAAATTATAGCCCATGGAAATTATTCCCCCTATAGGCAAAATATGCAAGTCTATTCCAAAAAATATAATAAGCAGGAGGGCGACCCAGAAAGAAGGCGCCGCAAAACCTATGAATACTAAAACCGTAGTAATTTTATCGAAAAGAGAATCGTGTTTTACCGCCGACAGCACGCCCAGCGGAACGGAAAATAAAAAAATGAATATCAGGGCAAGAGAATTAATAAGAATCGTGATGCCTATAGTTCTTCGGATTTCCGTTATTACCGGCTCATGGTTTGCGGTAAACGAAATGCCGAAGTTCAGCGTGGTTATTCTTTTAAGCCAGTCGAAATACTGGGTTAAAAGAGGCTTGTTTAGGCCGTACAGTTTTGTAAGCATCAGCCTCGAAGATTCGGACACTCTCGGATTTAAGCCTAACTGCTCCGTTAAAGGGTTTCCCGGCGCAAGATGTATGACGAAAAAAGATATTAACGTGATGCCTATTAAAATAGGTATCATAAATAAAATTCTTTTAGTTATGTATATTCCCATAACGGCTTATGTTTTATCGGGATTTTAAATAAATTATTTTATAAAAATATATTATATATTATAATATCCCTGAATTAATATTAAAATTTTCATTTATAAAATTTATGTCTTAGAACTATGAACGAAATTATTAATGCTTTTAAAAAAAATAAGCTTGCTTTGCTCTCTTTTATTTTTATAATGTTTGTTATAATCGCGGCCGTTTTCGCGCCTTACATATCTCCGTATAATCCCGATAAAATCGACGTAAACGCTGTTTTGCAGCCGCCTAATCCGGCTCATCTGCTCGGAACCGACCAACTCGGCAGAGATATTCTGTCCCGGCTTATTTTCGGCGCAAGGATTTCGATAGAAGTGGGTTTTATCGCCGTTTCGCTGTCGTTGTTCATAGGAATTTTTATCGGAGCTTATGCAGGTTATTACGGGGGCGTAACAGACAGTATTCTGATGAGATTTGTGGACATCATGCTGACGTTCCCTTCTTTTTTCCTGATACTTGCTATAAGCGCGATACTGAAGCCGTCGATTATTAATATAATGATAATTATAGGTTTGACATCGTGGATGGGTATAGCGAGGATTATAAGGGCCGAATTTACGCAGAACAGGGAAAAGGACTATGTCCTTTCGGCAAAGGCGGCCGGTGCGTCAGATTCCTATATTATGTTTTTTGAAATTCTGCCTAATACCGTCGCGCCGATTTTGGTTTCGGCGACGCTCGGAGTTGCGGGCGCGATCCTTATACAAGCGTCTCTCGCCTTTCTCGGAATAGGGATAATGCCTCCGACGGCAAGCTGGGGCGGAATGCTGTCGAGAGGTAAAACTTATATAATGGCGGCGTGGTGGCTTACGCTTTTCCCCGGAATTGCGATATTATTGACGGTGCTTAGCTTCAATCTAATAGGGGAAGCCGTAAGGAATGCGTTGGACCCGAGATATTCGGGCGAAAGATGAGGCGAAAATTAGTGCTTTAGAATATCCCGGAATTGTGCTAAAATATAACAATTAATATAAAAGTCTAATTTTAAAAATAGAGGTCGATAAGTATGAGGATTAAATCAGCCAAATTGCTTTTTTTATTGCTAACCGTTATTGCGTTTTCGGGTATTGCTCTTTCCGGATGCGCAACTACCAGAAATATGCAGGGCAGGCCCATTATATCCGCAAACGTCGCTCAAATAATAAACGGAACTACTACCGAACCGCAAATCGTTTCCATGTTCGGTCCGCCTTATTCCATAGAAAAAAATCCGTTAACGCCGGGTACCGTTACCTACAAATACAAGTTTAAATACGAAAAATACGTGCATTTAGGAAACGAAATACTTACGACGTCCACTAGAAAATATAAAGAGAAACTGGACGTAGTCATAAAAAACGGAATAGTGGT
>JAKAQA010000095.1 GCA_021811805.1 bacterium
GCATAGAGCCGTTTTTAATAGCTTCTTCTATATCTATGGTTTTTGCGCAGAGGCTTTTAAGGAAACTCTGTCCTCATTGCAGGGAGTCGTACGAAATTAGCGGCGAAGACGTTAAACTTTTAATTTCCGACGAACAGTCGGAAATAATGCCGGTAATAAATGAAATTCTTTCAAAAGGAACGTTCTATATGCAGAAAGGATGTAAAGAATGCAATTTTACCGGATATAAAGGCAGAACTGCAATATATGAAATTCTCGAAGTTAACGACGATATAAGGTCTTTGATTATGACCAGGGCAAGCTCGCAGGAGATAAAATTAAAAGCCGTTAAATTCGGAATGAGCACCTTGAGGGTCGAGGCCATAAGGAAATTTGCATCGGGACTTACGTCTATAGCGGAAGTCGTGAGGGTTTCCGAAGAAGACTGAATAAATATAAGTATATGCATATTTATTCCACTCCGACGCCCCAAGTTTGATTAGCCGTCTGCGCCTGCCAGAATAAAATATTGCCAAACATAAAAGATGTCCCAAAATCTTCTTGTCCTTGCTTAGAACCCACGTAATATACGGCATACTTAAAAGCGAGAGCGTCTTTATCCGTAGTACTCATCGCGTTTATCGCGTCCTGATAATCGCAAAAACTGTTATTGGGGCCGTTATCCGGCTCCGTTATAAAACTATTCGGATAATAACTTTCGTTTGAATTCAATAAACTGAAGTTAACGGTTAGCCCGCCATAAACAAAGCTGCTGCACAAACCGGAAGTAATCACGTCGTTAGTCGATGCTCCGCTTCCTATCGAATCGTCCAGCGCTTCGGTTCCCAGAAATATGAAATTACTGCCGGTATCAAAAAAAGAATAAAAAGCATAACCGGTAGAGTCCGACGTATATCCCCCAAACAATGACGCCAACATAGGAAATTGCTCTTGACACGCGAGTGAATTTGGATAGAATTCCGATTGTGCAGACAAGGCGTTATCGGACTCGGTATTCAAACCTAATGTTATCGTACCAACAGGGTTATTTTGCGGATTATTAATTATTGTATAGCCGTTTGTAAAGGTTATATTTCGGAAATTTATTATAAAACCGTTATTATAATTATTATCCGAAACCGCAGACGAAAATGACGGCGTATAAATGCTTCCGTCGCTCTGTCCAAATGAAGAGCAAGGGGATAAACCCATTCCGAAATCGCCCTGCAAAAAGCCCGACGAAATAAAAGCGGTGTCGCTTGTAGCTATAGCTACCGGAATATTGTAAGCGGCGGTTCCCCCGCCCGAAGCAGCCGTATAAACGTCAAGATTGTTGACATAACCGCTTGCCTTGGTACTATCTCCAAAAACAACGGAAAAAGAGTTTGACGTAGAAGCAATATTAACCCCGGCAGCGGTTAAGGCAGATTTGTTTATCAAAATACCCGTCGCACCGGTGTCTAATAAAAGAGGTATGGGAGTCGAACCGCCGTTAATATAAACATAAACATATGGAATGTCGGGCGCATCTTCATCCGCGTAGTCGTCGAGATAAACGTACATTACGTTATTATAACCGGTAACGGCAGGCGTAGAGGCAGTATTATTCGGCGCCGGAGTTGAGAAAGGGCTTGAACCTCCTCCGCCGCAACCGGATAGAATCAAAGAAGTTCCCGCTGCGTAAATCAAAATTAACAGCAATAGCCCTAAAAACAGAAATCTTTTTTTCAAAATTTTCATTTTCATTATTTAATTATTTACAGTGATAAATTATTACCTTTAATTAATTATAATACAGTTAATTATATTAATAAATATTAATTTGCTCAACTTTGTTTTGATTTTCATTTTTATAATTTCTATTGTTTGCAAAAATTATAAAAAAAATCCTGTTAAAAAATCTTTGATATTTTGAAATTCAGCGATATAATATAAAGAAATATAAAATATATAGGACTAAAATAAAACATGAAAGTTAAAACAATTAAAATTAATTTTAAAATCGAGTTTATTTCAATATTTGCTTTCTTAGCCGTATTATTAACTTTAACTTCGATAAAAACATATGCGGAGGTAGGACGGTCTTTTAACGAAATGGTTAATAAATATGGACAGCCGCAAGCAGTTCCGTTAAATAAAGCCATAAGTCAAAAAAACTTTCAAAAATACGAAGCAAAAGGCATTGTCGTTTCAAGCTATAAATTCCAAATTAAAGATCTTAGTATAATAGCTTTATTTAACGCTAACGATATCTGTTATGAAATGAAAACATTTAATAACAGAATGCTGCCTCCTTTAAAAGATTTGATAGGTTCTACGCTTGCGGCAACAAAGCCCGTAGTTTTAAAAAAAGTCTGGCTGAGGTCTATTACTTTGCAATACGGCAGCGGTTCAAGCACGGCAATATATGAATCTTTCGGACTGCCGGGGGATCTTTCGGTAAAAGTCTATTCTCCGACTTTAAAACCCTATGTTCCATGAGCACCATTATCAAAATGCTCCGTAAAAAATCAAAAATAAACCGCCCCGTTATTCTTCGAGAAACCGCCTTCACATTAATAGAAACGCTTATCGCCATGGTCGTTCTTTCTATAATGCTTTTATTTTTGTATTTTATATTTAAAACAACCGTGAGAAATAGGAACTTAGCAGTAAAATCAAGCAAGCCTTATATAGAAGCAAATTTAATATTCGGCGAATTTCATGAAAAAATGGCGGAATTTAATTATTTATATCCAGTTTTTATCGGCACTTACGGCACAAAAAACGGGAGGAAATTATCGTCGGTATATTTTTCCGGCCTCTCCGAATCTCCAGTGCCTTTTTCAGAACAGGAATCAAAAGAAAACATCAATTATTTTTATTTAAAAAGGCAAAAAAATAGGAATAGAAATAGAAATATAACAAACAAAGCGGCCGGAAAAATTTACGAACTGATATACGAACGCTCTTTTTACAAAAATAAAAAAGGAAACCTTAAAATTTCTTTGGATAAGGTCGTTATAGCCAGAAACCTGACTTTTTTTAGCATCAGTTATTATTACGGCGGATTATGGCTTAAAAAGTTTAATTATATCAGCTATAATTCCGCTCCGTCGGCCGTTAAATTAAAATTCGGCATTCTATCAAACGGCGAAGTAAAAAAATTTCGATATCAATTTAATATGCAGCAGGCATAAAAGTTCTTGACGTTTTTACAACCGTATCGTGAAGAAAAGTTCGTTAGCCGTATTATTTCCCGCTATATACCCTGCAGGGATAATATCTATTTCTGCATAATGAAAAACTATTAAACTGATACCGGCGAGCGGAAGAATGCCGTCAAACTGATTTGCCAATCTTACCTCGTTATGATAACCGGTTGCGAGACCTGCCGCCAGGTCTATTCGGACCGGTCCTATCGACGCAAGTTTATGATAAACGGAGACGTATATCGAAGGCGTGCCGAAACTGTTTTTTGTGATATACGAAATTCCAGCCTGATTTATAAGCGGAACGCCTTTAACATTAAAAAATGCCGTTACTCCCGGGTTATATTCTTCGTAATGCGCAGTAGGAGTGCGCCAGGCATGGCCGCCGTCGTTATTAAAATGATAGCTTCCTACGACTACTCCTATGCGGTCGAAAGCAATTGAAGGGGCTGCAAATGCCGGTTTTTGGTTAAATAAACCAAGGATTTGCAAAGTAATTGATAAAAATAAAACCGATAAAATAATATTTTTCACATATTGACCGATAGCGCTTTTAAAAATTAATATATAAACTGCTACTTTACTATACTTGATTAATATTTATTTTATTATTTGATATCATAAACTAAATATAATAATATCATAAATTAATTGTTAGTTATAAAATTATTATAATTATTAATGAAAATTTTTTTAAATTTCTTGACATTTATCAGCTGGGTGTTTAATATAGGTAATTATATTTGTTAATATAACATATTAATATATTTCCGTGGGTTTTTTATAATATTTTAATTAATATTTGTTATAAAATGAATACAAGTCGTAATTATTCAACACCTAAGCTCCAAGATTGGTTTCCGATTTGCGCTTGCCAATAAATTATGAAGAATAAAATTCGTAACTATTGCAATCCGATGTCGAACTTCCAAATTCCGACGGTATTAAAGGAAATGAATATTGATTGCCGGATTTAGACGAGTTTGGATAGAATTCTGACGTTGTAGGCACTGCGTTATAAAAAAGGTGTCAGATTTGTTTCACAAAATATAAACAATTTTGTATTGCCCGCAAAAGACATGCTTTTGCATATAGAAAATAAAGAATTCAAAAAAGAACTTTCAGGAACGGTTTTTTTTTATTTCCTTAAATATATCCTCGACGGCTACATTTTTAAATAATTTTTTCCTTTCTCTGGTATAATTACCCTTGCCGCTTTCATAAATCAATATAAACTTTGTAGCTCCGGCATAGCCAAGCTCTTTAACGAGCGCATTCCATCCGTTAATTTTAATCTCAGGCAATGCGTATCCCATTTATTTTATCCTCCCTATGAATTCAACTAAACTGAGCACTTCTATATTTATTAACTTTTTATATTTTTTATATAGCTTTATAATACCGTCGTCGCAAGTAATAAAATAATCCGCCCCGGCCTTTTCCGCAAGGGCTATGTGCAGGCTATCTATTCCTGAAAATCCTTTTTCCTGAAGAAACCTGCCCCTGTCGATATCTTTATCGGCAATCTCAATAAACTTATTTGATAATTCAAAATATGAAGAAACCCGCTCTTTTCTTTCCATATCCGAATCTTTCATATTTTCATATAACAAGGCTTCCGATGCAATAAGTTCATAAAACTTATTTTCAATTTTTTCCAGGATATAAATAAATATTTCCGTTTCCAGGGCTACGCGTTCCTGCCCCTGATAATCAAACGGTCTGTTATAAACACAGGAATCTATATAAATTCTTATTTTTCTTCTTTTTGAACTTTTTATTATTTCTTTAAGTAACATTTATCCAATATTAAAATTAGTCTTTTTTACCCTGACTCTAAAGTCCTATGGGCATTATAATGACGAGCGGTTTTGCTTAAATGTTTAAAGGTTCGTTGTTTCCCAACAGTTAGCCCAATTCAATTTATATCTAACTATAATAATCTGATAAATACTTATATTTTATTAGTTTATTAGTTTTTTATGACTATGTCAACATGCAACCCCACCCCAAAATTGCCGATAGAAACCATTCGCCTCTATCCTGACCCATTTTTAAGGGATTTTTTTAAATAAAATTAATTTTTTGTAAAAAATAATTTCACATTTTTATAGAAATCATCTTTTT
>JAKAQA010000013.1 GCA_021811805.1 bacterium
TAGATTTAGTTTCTATTATTATTTCCGGGTCGAAAATAACGGTAATCTGGAAATCGTCTTTCATTTTAGGTCACCTTTCAGATAAATTGAGAGATTATTAAAACATTTAAAACATTATTAATGATATCACGAAAATTTGTTTTTTCAATTACTTTAAATAAAAAAAAATTATATAAAATAAATATTGTCTAAAAGCCTTACGCCTTTAAATCTGACGGCCGCCAGCAAAATATCCCCGCATTCGGCGTCCGGCTTCCCGCCGGCCAGCCCTTCATCCGTAATTTTTGCGTAATCAATCGCAAAACCGGCGTTTACTAATTCCTTTATAACGAAATAAGTTAATTTTTCGGACGATTTTTCGCCGCCTTTGAATAAATCCGCAGTCTTTTTTAACGCGCCGTAAAATGCGCACGCTTTTTTTTTGTCCTCTTCGCCGAAATAAATGTTTCTGGAACTCATCGCCAATCCGCATTTTTCCCTGACCGTTTCTACCGGAATAATTTTAACGTCTAAGAAATAATCTTCCGACATCTTTTTAATCAAAACATACTGCTGATAATCTTTCAGCCCGAAAAAAGCAAAATCGGGAACTGCTATACAGAACAGCTTCATAACTACGGTAAGAACGCCTTGAAAATGCTGCGGCCTGAAAATCCCTTCTAACATCCCCGAATATTTAGGATTTATTAAGAAGGTTTCGGTATTTTTAACGATATCCGAAGGCGGATAAAAAAGGCAGGATACGTTCATATCGGACAGTATTGCCGCGTCTTTTTCGATGTCCCTCGGATAATTGTCGAAATCCTCGTTGGGCGCAAACTGCAGAGGATTTACGAATATGGAAACTACAGTTTCGCCGTATTTTTTCGCTTCTTCGACAAGTTTTTTATGTCCGGAGTGAAGTTTGCCCATAGTCGGAACGAAAGCGACCTTTTTCGACGCTTTCTTTAAATTCCGCGAAAACTCCTTCATTTCATCAATATCTGTTATAATTTTCATTTCCCCCCTCCCGCCGCGCCGTAAACTATGCCGCCTCCTACCGCGACTTTTAATATGTCCGCTTTATCAAGCGAAATAACGGCATCATAGATATTTTCTTCATTTAAAATCTTGCTTTCCTGTATTTTAAAAACTGTAAAATCCGCATACGAACCCGGTTTTAGGGTTCCGGTAACCCCTTTGAAAGAAACGGCCTTTGCGCCGCCTTCTGTAGCCATATAAAACAGCTCTTTTGCATTTACTTCGGGATGGATTTTTTTTGCGTACTTAATTTCGTCTAAAATACTTAAGGATTCATTCGAAAAAAGACCGTCTGTCCCCAAAGAAACGGAAATTCCTTTTTCTATAATTTTTTTCAAAGGGAGTTTTTCGGAATTAAAAAAAGCGTTGCTTCTCGGACAGTGGATGATATCCGCGCCGGTTTCTTTTATTATATCTATATCTTCGCCGCTTACCTCGTTTGCGTGTATTAAGGAAGTATTCTGAGCCAGCATTTTTAAATAATAAAGATAGGAAACCGGCGATAAGAAAGTTGCCTGCGGAACCGAAAATTTTGAAAGATTAAGCGCCGGCAAAAGATTTTCGGCTATATCTCCGCCGTTTCCGGCAATAAAAACCTTTTCGGATGCATGCTCCGCACAGTGAACAGATATTTTAAGTTTTAATTTTTCGTTCGCTTTTAATATTTCTTTGAATAAATTTTCTGATACGGAATATACGGAATGGGGGGAGATTCCGGGAGAAAAATATTTTTCGTTTTTTTTAAAGGCTTCGGCATTATTTTTAAGGAAATTTTTAAATTCCTCTATTCTTTGAGCGGCATAAGAAGGGTCGAGCCCTCTTAATTCTATAAAACCTTTAACTCTGGGAGCGGATTTAGCGCGACCCGTTATACCGGTTAAATCGCAGAAAGAAACGGGGTCTATAATATCGCCTATCGAGGTTGTTCCGCTTTCGATAAACTCTTTAAACGCCTTAAGCCTTAATTTTGAGGTTTCAAGGCAATTTAAGGACCTGCGTTTTTCTATCAGGGATAGAACCCATCCGGAAAAAATCCGCGGAGTTTTATCGTCCGGTTTAAAAGTAATGTCGGTATGGGTATGGGCGTTGATAAATCCGGGAACCATTAAGGTTTTGAAACGGCCTGCGTCCGAACCTTTCTTTTTTTTTATGCCCTTTTTTTCTATTTTTTCTATACTTAAGATATTGCCGGTCGTTTCATCGGCCGTAAGACTGCCGTTTGCTATAAAAGCGGGGAGAGAATCCGAAGAGTGCGCCGAAGTCAGTATATAATCGGCATAATATTTTTTCATTAAAATTTTTTTTATTTTACTATATCGGCGGCATGATTTTTTCCGTCAACGTAAACCAATACGGGTTTGAACCCGTCCAGTTCTTTTTCGTCGTAAATCCCGAACGCGGCGATAATTATAATGTCTCCGACCTGCACTAACCGCGAAGCCGCACCGTTGACTATTATATCGCCGGAGTGTTTTACCGCCGGAATCGCATATGTTTCAAATCTGGCGCCGTTGTTTATGTCCCATACGCTGACCTTTTCATACGGCAGAATACGCGCCTGTTCCATCAGTTCTTCGTCAATGGAGATAGAGCCTTCGTATTCGAGGTTCGCGTCGGTTATCTTTACCCTGTGTATTTTAGATTTCAGTAAAATTTTTTGCATACTTATTATATATTATAATATATTTAAACCGCTTTTTCAAATCCAAAACAGGCTTCGGCTTTACATATATCCATAATATCTTTGCCGAGCCCGTGTTTTATTCCGGTTAATTCCGTTTTTACGGATTCTTCTTTAGAAATTAAAATTCGCTCTAAACCTGCCAAATCTTTAATTTTTTTATTTATTATGTCTAAATAATAATTTTTGGATATTTTACGGGCGTTAATATCGTTCATATAAATTTCAAACTCTTCATAAACATGATTTTGTTTTACCGTAAAAGAAAATTCTCCGGTTTTTATATAATTTTCCAGTAAATAAGCCAATCTTAAAGAATTAACCGCCTCTTTAATATCGTAACCGTATAAATCTTTATATTTTAAGGTATTAGACGTATATTCCCCTTTTTCTATATTTAATTTTTTATTTTTAATTATTCCGGAAATAGCGTCGAAATTTTTTTTAAAATTTATTAATATAAATTTTTTTATTTTTTCGGTTAATTTTAAAACGCCGGAAAATCTTTCGGAATTTTTTATTCCATAAGCGAAAGTACCGCATATCAAAGGTTCGATGAATTTTATGTTCCCGTTCATAGCGTGCCTGAAGTATTCATGGAAGGGCGTTATAAAATAATCGTAATCTTTTTCTATAACGGACGACCTTGAAAACGTATGCGTATAAAAATTTTCGAATGAAGGGTAATATACTATAAAAAAATCGTAATCGCTTTTATCCGTTTCGAGGTTATAGTTCCTCGACCCGTAAAAGCAGGCAAAAGCGATATTCAGGCTTAAAGCTTCTTTTTTTATAATATTTTCGAATACGGACGATTCCGCAAATGCTTCAAAACCGTTAAAATCCATTTATCCGCTTTACCTTCTGGGACTGGCAAGGTATTTTTTTAATTTAATTTTTGCCCACTTTATATTCGGATTATATTCTAACGCCTTCCGAAGGCAGACTATGCCGAGGGAGGGGAAACCGAGCCTGTGCAGGGCTACTCCCATATGCGCCCATGCAAGGGCGAAATGCGGTTTGATAAGAATCGCTTTTTGAAAATGCTGAACCGCGGAGTAATAATATTTTCCCTTCATAGCCGTCAGAGCTTTATTATATTGAAATTTAGCTCTGTGGACATTGACCGGTGCGTTTGCATTTGCGTCGGCAGGCGCCTTAGCCGCAAAGGTATTCTTTGCAAATACAATCATGGACAATATCGATATAAGTCCTAAAACGATGCTTTTCTTCATTTTTTCGACCCCCGTTTTTCATTTTTATCGTTTAATTTTATATCATATTTAATTTTATCATATAAAACCCGTAATTCTATTTTCCGCAACCGCCGCGAATCGGATTATGCCCACTTTAAAGATTTTAAAACGGCTTCGCGCCATTTGGCGTACGAAGCGTTTCCGGCATTATCGCCTATTTGAGGGTTATATATTTTTTCGGTTTTTTTAAATCTTCGGAACATCTCGTCAGTCCAAAAACCTGTACTTACGGCGCTGAGTCCGGCTATCCCGAAAGCCGTCATTTCGGTAAAACCTGCTTTTTCGACAGTCATATTTAAAATATCGGATTGAAACTGCAATAAAAAATCGTTCTCGCTTGCCTTGCCGTCAACCCTCAATTTATATTTCGATAAATCGAATCCGCTTTTTAAAGTATTTTCGAATTCTATAACGACGTCTTTGGTCTGATATGCTAAAGATTCTAAAGCCGCCCTGATTATATGGTTTTTATTCGCCGCTCCGGTTAATCCTATAATGAGCCCTCTTGCGTCCGGGTCCCAATACGGAGCGCCGAGGCCCGATAAAGCGGGAACGAAATATACTCCTTCGCTGGAAATAACGCTTTTTGCCGCATCGGAAGATGCCGCCGCCGAGCTTATGATGCCTAAATTGTCTTTAATAAAGCGGATGATTTCGCCGCCGGTAAAAATACTGCCTTCAAGGGCGTAATGAGCTTCTCCGTCTAATTTCCACGCGACGGTGGCGACTAATTTATCTGAGGCGCAAATTCTGTTTCCGGTTTCGACCATTGCAAAAAGCCCGGTTCCGTAAGTATTTTTTATTACGTCTTTTTCAAAGCCCGAATGCGCGAAAAGAGACGACTGCTGGTCGCCGAGAATTCCGACTACCGGTATGGATTTTCCGGTAATTTTTTTTTCGGTGCTGCCGAAATTATAATTGCTGTCGCAGACTAAGGGAAGCATGGATTCTTCGACGCCGAATATTTTAAGAAGTTCCTCGTCGTATTTTAAAGTATTTATATTATACAAAAGCGTTCTGGAAGCGTTGGAAGCGTCGGTGGCGTGAACGGAACCGCCGGTCAGATTCCAAAGGACCCAGGTGTCCACGGTCCCGAAAACCAATTCCCTTTTTTCCGCAAGATTTTTCGCTCCGCCGACGTTATCTAACACCCATTTAATCTTAGTCGCGGAAAAATAAGGGTCTAAGAATAAGCCCGTTTTTTCTTTGATAAGTTTGCGGTATTCCGATAAATCTTCGCAGGTTCCGGCAGTCCTTCTGCACTGCCATACTATTGCGTTATATACCGGTTTTCCGTTATTTTTATCCCAAACTACCGAGGTTTCCCTCTGATTTGTAATGCCTAAGGAAACTATTTCGTAAGAGCCGCAACGTTCAATCGTTTCGTTTAAAACTTTAACCGCCGTATTCAATATATCGTACGGATTTTGTTCGACCCACGCCGGTTTAGGATGTATTTGCGGAAATTCTCGATAGGAAGAATGTATAATACCGCCGTTTTTATCGAACGCTATTGCCCTGTTGCCGGTAGTTCCCAAATCAAGCGCTATAACCGCCTTTTCCATAATGTCAGCCTTAAAACAGGATAATTATCGTTTATGGTTTATTATTTATTATTATACTTTTTTCCGCCGCTTTTAAATAGTCGTCGTATTGCCTTCCGGCTTTTATAAACTCGTCCGACGTTAATTCCTGAGGTCTTTTATTTAAATCTATATTTAAACTTGAAAAAATTTTCTCTTTTACGTCCGGAGGCACCCCAAAAAACGAAGCATAAATAGAATTTTTTAGTTTTTTTCTTCTTAATTTAAAAAGCTGGTGGACAAAATAGTTGAAAAACTGCGAACCCGCGGCCCATATATAATCGGCATCCTCGAAATATTTGGGCGTAAGCCTTAAAACGGCAGAGTCAACCTTAGGCGCGGGGTTGAAATTCGATTTTCCTACGTCTAAAAGTTTTATTATTTCAAAATTTAAACCGGCAATAACGCTTAAAGCGCCCCGTCCCGAATCGTTTTCCTTCGAGTAAAGCCTCTCGGCGAACTCTTTTTGAAACATAAGGGTCAAATCCGAAAAAGCGTCTTTTTCTTTTATAAATTTATCTATTACGGGGCCGGAAATCTCGTATGGCAAATTGGAAATAACCCTTATTTTAGACGAAAGGTTTTTGCTTAAAGCCGCATAATCGAACTTAAGGGCGTCTCCGTTTACGAAGTTGGGCGCCGGATTAATTTTATTAAATTTTCCTTTAGTCAGGTTATAATAAAAAGGGTCTATTTCTATTATAGTAAAAGTTTTAACCCTGCCGGCAATAAGACCGGTTAATACGCCTTCGCCGGGACCTATTTCTACGACGTCGTCGGCGGCGGAAAAATTGCAGGAATCCACGATATCGGCGGCTATATCTTTATTCGCCAAAAAATTTTGACCGAAAACTACTTTATTTTTTTTTCTTATATTATCCATACGGCCGTAAGGCGGTTAATTTATTTGTTTTAAAGCTCCCAGGAAGGGTCGGCGTTGATGTTAAAAAAATCTTCCCTGTTTTCGACGGGATGAACGGGCGTTTTAAAAAATCCCGCATATCCTATCATAGCCGCATTGTCCGTAGAATATTTTACGGAAGGAAAAATTATTTTGAGGCCGTTTTTTATCCCCTTTTCGTTAAAAATACTTCTTATCCTCGAATTTGCCGAAACTCCGCCGGAAACGGCTACGGTTTTTACCCCGTAAATACGGCAGGCGTCGGCGGTTTTTTTATAAAGAATCTCCGCGACGGTTTCCCTTAATGAAGCCGATATGTCGCGGGCGGTATTTTCTTGTATCTTTTCCGGACCGCCGAGCTTGTCTATGGCGTAAACGACGGCGGTTTTAAGTCCGCTGAAGCTCATGTCCGGGTTGCGGCTGTGCATCATGGGAAAAGGAAATTTAAAGGCGCCGGCGCTTCCTTTTTCGGCAAGTTCGTCGATAATCTTCCCTCCGGGATAGCCGAAACCTAAATAATTGGAAACTTTGTCGAAAAGTTCGCCGCAGGCGTCGTCCCGCGTTCTTCCGACGAGTCTTATATCGTTATGCGATTTTACGAGATAAATATGCGTATGCCCGCCGGAAATTACCAAAGCTATAAAAGGGAAATGCTCCGGCGTTTCGCCGGTTTCGAGAAAAGGGCTGAAAATGTGTCCTTCTATATGGTTTATTCTTGCCAGCGGAATGTTCAGCGCAAAAGACGCGGTCTTTGCTTCCATAAGCCCTATAAGCAGAGAGCCTACAAGCCCCGGACCGGCGGTCGCCGATATCAAATTTACGTCTTTCAAATTTATGCCGGCTTCGGACACGGCCAAGCCGAGAGCGGGCAAAGAAGCTTTAATATGGTTTCTCGAAGCGAGTTCCGGAACTACGCCGCCGTATATGCCGTGTATATAGTCCTGCGAATAAATTATATTAGATAGTATTTTTACGCCGTTTTCGCCTTTTAAAAGAACGGAGCAGGAAAAATCGTCGCAGCTGGATTCAAAAGCTAAATTGATAATTCTGGTTCCGCTTGCTTTCATCTAATATCGGACCGGCCTGTATTTTTATTTTGAAAGCCCGTTAAGCGCCTGTTTTGAAAGTTCCGCGGCTTTTGTCCTTGGATAGTCTGAAATTACCTGCCGGAATAAAATAGAGGCGTCCGAAGGGTCGGAAACTTTTAAAAATCCGACGCCCTGCAGGTAAATAGCCATAGGAACATTCGGGTTTTTGGGATATATCTGCGAAAATTTGTGGAATTCCAATATCGAAACGGGATATTTTTTAAGGTTGAAATTTGCGGAAGCCTTATAAAACATGGCATCTGCCGTAAAATTAGACTGCGGATATTTATCTAAAAATTTACGGAAAGCGGTAACGGCGGAGGCAAAGTCCTTCTTGTTATACATATACAGAGCATTTTTAAAACCGGACTCCATCGAATTTTCTTTCTTAACGACGACGGATTTTACGCTTGTTTTTCCCGGCAAAACAGGTTCGGCTTTAGCGAGCTTTAATAATTTCACCAGTTCTTTATTGACCATTAAGCGGTATTCCCTGAATCTTTTCTGAAGAATATTAAGTTCGTGTGATTCTACCTCGTATCTGCCGTAAATATCCCTGATTTTAGCATTCAGGCTTGAAATTTCCACGCCGTTGTTTGCCGTATTTAACTGCATCTCATGCAGTTTTTTCTCCAAATATGCGTCGTTTTTGGATAATTCCGCCGTCTGTTTATTCAATTTCTTTACCTGGACTTTTAAGCGGTGTATGGAATCAGGTTCCATAGGGGCGCATCCCGCAAGAATCGACGAAACGAAAAATAATATAATAGAACTGAAGATAAAAGCCCTAAAAAAATTTTTATTGTTATTATTCATAGCTTTTCCGCCCCTGTTTTATATGACCGGTATAATTTATAATTTTAATTTATCATATAAATATAGATTTTTCAATAAGAAGACTTTAAAGTCCACTCCGCATCGTAATAATTCTGCATTTCGGGAAACATGCGCGGCATAAGCCTCATCATTCCGCTTTCGTTGACGTCTATCATATAAAGCTCCTGCCTTCCCGCAATTTCGGTATCGAACGTAATAATCCTCGAATCTCTGGTCCATGCCGGATGCTGAGCGCTGTACGGGGTGTTAGTCACCTGTCTTTCGTCGGAACCGTCCGCGTTCATTATGCACACCTCTAAAGCGCCGTTTACGAAAGTCGTAAAAGCTATCTTTTTCCCGTCGGGCGACCACGCCGGACTGGAATTATAACTGCTGTTGTTGTAAGTTATCCTGTGCTGTCCGCTTCCGTCCGAATTCATTATATAAATCTGCGGGCTTCCGCCGCGGCTGGATACGAACGCTATTCTGTTTCCGTTGGGAGAAAACGAAGCCGAAGTATTAATTCCGTCCGAAAAAGTCAACTGCTTTAGATTTCCGCCGTTTACGCCGACCGTGTAAAGCTCGGTGTTCAAATGGTCGGGGGTGAGCGCAACGGCTAACTTATCCCCCGTCGGCGACCATGCGACGAAATCCGCCGGACCGGGCAGGTTAAGCCTTTTCGTTACGCTTGTTTTTAAGTTCTTTATGAAAACCGCCGGATTTCCGTCTTTAAAAGAGATATAAGCGACTTTATTGCCGTGCGGAGAAGGGTAAGGAAAAATATTTATGGAATCGTTGTTCGTAATTTTTTTAACCCTGTGCCCTCCGAAATCCATCACTAAAATATTTTTCGAACCGCCTTCTTCCCCGACGAAAAAAACTCTCGTCGTAAACGGTCCTTTTATACCCGTTAAAAATTTAAGTATGTCGTCGGCAAATTTGTTTGCGAGAAATCTGTACTGCCCGTCCATTCCTTCAAGTTTTTCCGAAAAAAGGAGACGCTTGGTATAAATGCTTATAAGATTCGCTTTCATTTTTATGATGCCGTTGGACGTTTTGTATTCGCCGGTTATGAGATACTGGGCATTCAAAACGCCCCAGTTCGAATAATCTATTTTTTCCGGACTTATCGGGGCATACTGCGGATTTTCGAGATACGAAAGGGGATTTACTATATGGAAATACCCTATGACCGAAAGGTCGTGCCGTATAACGTTAGCGGCGTTTTTTTCGATTTTTTTATGCTGTCCGTATGCCGAAATATTTTTGAAATCCGGAACGGCGACCCTGATTTTTTTTATCCTCGCGGCGTAAATATTTATATAGACTTTTGCATTGGAATTTACCGGAAAAAAGACTGAAATGCCCGTTAAAACTAATGCAAATAAAAGCAGGTTAATTAATGTTTTTTTCATAGTCGTTATAATTATAAATTAAATTAATAAGAAATATCAAGGTCTGTCTTTGAGTATTTCTCTTGGATTAAAGTTCATAAGCACTCCTTCGCCGGCATTGTTGGAATTTACGAACCGCATAAAGCCGGACGGAGGCGGCGGCAAAGGGCTGGACAGCTTGACCGCTTCTACCGACTGGGAATCGAAGTACCCGTTTCCGGAAGATTTAACCAACCTGACCGCGTAAATGCGCCCCGATTTCGATATCTGAAAAGCCACTACCGATTTATAATTCAAATATTTATTGAGGGATATATTAAAATTAGACGTTATGGCAGAAACTATTTTATTCACGTAGCCCTGAAATCTGTGGACGTTGCCTCTTATTAACGACTCGTTCAGTTTGCTGTATGCATTATTCAGGCTTACCATATTATGGAGATGAGCGTAAACATTCGAATTTAAAGCCGGAACATAGGGGTGCGGCGGCGCGTATCTCCTGACCGGAACCTGTTTCTGCGCGGTCTTTTTCGGATAAACCATAGAAGAAGGCGACTTAGCAAGGGGTATAGACAGAGGCTTTACGGATTTAACCGGAACTGGTCTGACTGCGGGATGCTCCTCGGCTTTAGGCTTGGGCGGATACAGTATGGATTTGACCGAAGCAAGAGGCCCGGGAACCCTGCTTACTACGCTTACTACGACTTTTGAACCTATCGACTGAATTTCCGGCCTGTATCTTATAGAAAGATATATTATTAATCCGATTAATAATATATGGAAAATGGCGGAATATACTAAATATAGGCCTATGCCTTTATTGTTTTCGCTGAACATAAAGGTTTTACCTGCCCTTCCTGCCCGCCAAAACGGGGTTTGCCGTTACCATTCCTATTTTCGTAATTCCGGCGTCTTTTATTGCGGCCATAACCTGTATTACGTATCCGTAAGACAGCGACGAACTTGCCTTGAGAAATATCTGCTTATCCTTTCTATGCTTATATATCGCCGCAAGTTTTTCGGTCAGGACCGGCAGTCCCACCCTGAATTTATTTATATATATGTTTCTGTCCGACCTTACCGCGACGACTATCGTTTTTTCGGGCGCTTTTAAAGCATGCGCCGCAGCGGAAGGCAGATGAACCCTTATGCCGTGGACTAATATCGGTGCGGTAACCATAAAAATAACTAAAAGAACGAGCATAACATCGACGAAAGGGGTAATATTTATTTCGGACATAAGCCTGTAGCTCGAAACACCGCTTCTTTTATCTTCTTTATCGTCAAAAGGAGTGAACATAAAAATCCCCTATAAAATCTGCCTTTCTATTATAGTCATAAACTCGTAAGCAAAATCGACCATTTCGTTAACTATGACTCTTACTTTATTGGAATAATAGTTATAAGCTATAACCGCCGGTATAGCCGCAAAAAGACCCGCCGCCGTAGCGATAAGCGAATCGGCTATGCCGGGAGCGACTACGGCCAGCCCCGCCGTTCCGGCTCTCTGGATGCTTTCGAAGGAAGTCATAATGCCCCATACGGTTCCGAAAAGGCCTATAAAAGGTGCAGTAGAACCTACCGTGGCGAGGAACGGGAGAGAAATTTCCAGTTTTGCGATAGAAGAAAGCTGGGATTTTTTCAACGCCCTCTCGACGTACGAGAGATTTTCTTCGTTGTTTTCTTTATCGGCATGCTGCGCCCCGTCGGCGGATTTCTTTTTAATGTTCAGGAGTTCTTTATAAGTAACGTTAAACATAAACGCTATAGGGCTGTAATCTAAGCTTTTAGCGGCGGTATAAACATAATCGAGCCTTTTCGATTCCCAGAAAAGGTCGAGAAATTCCTTGTCCTCTTTTCTTGCTCTGCCCAGATAACGCAGTTTGTAAAATATAATGGCCCACGATATTAAGGAAAAAACGAATAACAGCAGTAAAACTAATTTAACTACGATATTTGTAGTAAGAATATGCGACAGGATATTCATAGTTCCTCCCGCCGCAATGCCGCCTATAGCGCCGCCGCCCAAATTATCCAGCATTATTTATACTTATTCCTCCCGATTTTTATATGTTTTTAATATGCATAAAATTATAAAACTTTTTTATAAAAAAATCTATTGACAAAAAATTAATTACAATATATTGTATAGAAATACAAAATATCATCTATATATTGTATATTGAATATCGCATATAATTAAACTTAGATTCAGGAGTAGCCATGAAAAAACAAAATAACGCGCCTGCAGACCCTCTTGCCGAAAAATTTTCCGAAAATGCGGTTACCGTTTTAAAGAAAAGATATTTGGCCAAAGACGAAAAAGGCGAAATTATCGAAACTATAACCGGGCTGTTCAAAAGAGTCGCTGAAAACATATCGTCTGCCGATTTAAATTACGGCAAATCCCAAAAAGACGCCAAAGCGGCGGCAGACGTTTTTTTCGACGAGATGTCGTCCCTCCGCTTTCTTCCGAATTCCCCTACTTTAATGAATGCGGGCAGGCCGCTCCAGCAGCTTTCGGCGTGTTTCGTCCTTCCGATAGAAGACTCTATGGAATCCATATTCGAAACTATAAAACATACCGCCCTCATACATCAGAGCGGCGGCGGGACGGGTTTTTCTTTTTCTTCCTTAAGGCCTAAGAACGACACCGTCCATTCTACGAAAGGCGTTTCAAGCGGACCGGTTTCCTTTATGCAGGTATTTAACAGCGCCACCGAAGCGATTAAGCAGGGCGGAACGAGAAGGGGCGCAAATATGGGCATTTTAAGAATAGACCATCCGGATATAATAGATTTCATTACCTCTAAGAAGGACACTTCAAAACTTAACAATTTTAATATCTCCGTCGCAATAACCGAAGATTTTATGGAACATGCTTTAAAAAACGAAGATTATCCTTTAATAAATCCGAGAAATAACGAAATAGTAAAATATCTGAACGCCAAAGAAGTTTTCGATTTAATAGTCGAAACCGCATGGTCGAGCGGCGAACCCGGAATTATCTTTATCGACAGAATCAACAAACTCAATCCGATACCTGAAGCCGGAAAAATCGAAGCGACTAACCCTTGCGTAACCGGGGATTCCTATATATCTACCGAATTAGGCCTTATAAAAATGGAAGAACTGTACGGTAAATTCGTTAAAGGCGGAATTAAAATATTTACCGACGACCGGACATTCGGCGGCAGTCAGGCGGTTAACGGAGAGCCTATTTTCGATGCCCCCGATTTAAGCGAAAAATCTAACGGCGTTTCTTTGAATCCAATCGCCGCCGTTTACAATAACGGCGAAAAAAACGTCGCAAAACTAATTACCAAATCGGGCTACGAAATAAAAGCTACTTACGACCACCAGTTTTTAACTTTGGAAGGATGGAAAAAACTTAAAGATATTAAAGTCGGAGACGAAATTTTAATTCAATCCGCCCCTGGTAATTTTTCCAAAATAACAAAACTGCCTGTTAGGGTAGAAAATACAATAAACGGCAAGAACGGCAAAATTTATAAACTGAACATGCCCGTTAACTGGTCGAAAGAGCTGGGGCAGATACTGGGCTGGCTGATAGGCGACGGCTGGCTGATAGATAATAATTCCAAAAATGCACGGGTCGGTTTTACTTTCGGAAAAAATGATACCGGCGTTTTGGAATACCTCAAGCCTATCTTAAACAAAATATACGGAAAGGATATAAAAGAAATCAAAAGAACAGAAAAGTTATATCATCTTTCTTATCACAGTAAATTCTTTGTAGATTATTTTAAAAATTTAGGCGTAAAACCTGTAAAAGCAGGCGAAAAAGGGGTTCCTTCCAGTATTTTTACCGCAACGAAAGAAGCGGTTATAGGATTTCTGCAGGGAATATTTTCCTCCGACGGAACAATAAGAAACGGTAAAAATCCGTCTGACGGAGGAATAGTTTTATCTTCTAAAAGTTTAAAACTATTGAAAGATATTCAAGTATTATTAATCAACCTCGGAATAAAAAGCGTAATTATGGACAGGTCGAGAAAAGCTCGAACGGCGGCTTTTACATATACTACGATTTCCGGGGCGGAAAAACATTACGATGCCGACGGAGTTTTATACGAAATAGGAATTTTCGGAGCTTCTAAATTAAGATTCATGGAGCAAATAGGTTTTATGCAGGAATATAAACAAAACGGATTAAAAAATATAGTCGAAAATCAGATATTCTATAAAGAAAAATTCTACGACAAGGTAGAATCTATCGAATATGCCGGAAAAGAAACGGTTTACGATTTGACCGAACCTTCCACCTTTACGTTCATAGCAAACGGATTTGTGGTTTTAGACTGCGGAGAACAGCCTTTAGTCGCATACGAATCATGCAACTTAGGCTCTATTAACATCGGAAAATTCATAAAAGAAAATAAAATAGAAAAAGATAAGCTTAATCTCGGCGGCGCGCTGAAAAAATTCGGGAATAATCCCGGCAAAATAATATCCGATTATATAAATTCAATCGACTTCGACGCCCTAAGGAAGACAGTCCGCACCGCGGTCCATTTCTTAGACAACGTAATAGATAAAAATCATTATCCTATAGAAAAAATAAAAAGGATGACGCTTTCTAACAGGAAAATAGGCCTTGGAATTATGGGATATGCCGATACGCTTATAAAACTGGGAATACCTTACGACAGCGAACTCGCGCTTAAAATTGCCGAAAGCATAATGGAATTCATAGATAAAGAATCAAAAATAAAATCCGAAGAGCTGGGCATAGAACGCGGCAGTTTTCCTAACTTTAAAGGCTCTCTCTGGGAGAAAAAAGGTTTCAAGGCTATGAGAAACGGCACGACCACCACCATAGCCCCTACCGGAACCATCAGCATAATAGGCGGCGCTTCTAGCGGCATAGAACCTTTGTTTGCATTGGCTTACGAAAGACACGTATTAGACAAACAAACTTTAATAGAAATCGACAAAAATCTTAAAGGCGTTTTAGAATCCATGGGGGGTTATTCCGCAAAATTAATAGATTATATAGTAAAAAACGGCAGTCTCGGAAAATCTTACGGTAAAGAAGTTGCGGAATTATTGACTAAAGAAGAATATGAATATTTAAGCAGGATATTTATCACTTCCCATGATATTACCCCAAAATGGCACGTTATGACGCAGGCGGCTTTTCAAAAATTTACCGATAATGCCGTCAGTAAAACCGTTAACTTTCCTAATTCGGCAAAAAAAGAAGATATCAAAGAGGTTTATACGCTTGCTTACAACCTTAATCTAAAAGGAATTACCGTTTACAGGGACGGGTCGAGAGAGCAGGTCTTAACGTCCGGTTCTTCTGTAAGCGGCGGCGGCGCGGCAAAAAAATATGCGTGTCCGGTTTGCGGTTCGTCCGTATCGGAACCTATCGACATAAAACCGATAATCGGCAAGAACGCCGCAGAAAATATAAAAGATAGCAACCCGGATAAAAAAACCGGCAGTCAGATAGAACCGAGAAAACGCCCCGATATGATAAGCGGCGTAACGGTTAAAACTATCACCGGATGCGGTCCTTTATACGTAACGATAAATTACGACGAAAACGGAAATCCTTTCGAGATATTTAATTCAATCGGAAAATCCGGCGGATGCGCGCAGTCTCAGACGGAGTCAACCGGAAGAATGGTAAGTTTGGCTTTGAGGTCGGGGATTGGAGCGGAAGAAATTATAAGCCAGCTGAAAGGAATAAGATGCAATATTCCTTACGGTTTCGGAGCCAATATTATATATTCGTGCGCCGACGCCATAGGCAAAGCTCTCGAAAAAAGCCTTAACGAAAATGCCATAGCGCAAAACGGTTCGGGAGAAAAAAAGTCTCCTAATTCGGCAGAAAAGGTGCCAAAATTTAATCCTTACGCCTTTTCTGAGAGCAATTCTACGATAAAAACCCATGCCGTTCAAGGCAGAGGCGCCTGCCCCTCGTGCGGCGGCTCCAATTTGAAACATGCAGAAGGCTGTACGGTATGTCTCGACTGCGGATACTCCGACTGCGGATGATGCTCAAAAGAGCAGATTCAATGCATGAGATGTTCCAGCCAGTAAGCGGGTAAAAAAGTAATTATAAAAAACGCGACGTCGTTCTCCTTGTTTCTAAATGGTGCGAGGAGTGCATTCCGGCGGATAACGCATGGAAAAGGCTCTATGAAGAACGGAAGGATTTTAATTACAGGTCGCTGGACGTTTCCGAGCCCGAAGGCAGGCGCATGTCTATCGAACTTTACATAAGAAGCGTTCCTTCGACGGTTATAAACGGAAAGCTTTCTTTCGTCGGGATTCTCACCAAGGAAGAAGCTTCCGAACTGCTCGATTTATCTTAAATATAAAAGCGAAAAGCGATATACCTCGATATTACTTTTTCGAGAAGTTTTCCGACGGCATTCCTATAAAAAATCCCTGCGCGTAATCCACGCTAAGTTTCTTCAATTCGGACAAAACTTCTCCCGACTCTATAAATTCGGCTATCGTCTTAATCCCCATTTCTTTGGCGATAGAAATGGAACTAGCCACAACCGCCCTGTCCATTTTATCCTCAAAAATTCCTCTTATAAACTCGCCGTCTATTTTAAGGAAATCGATAGGCAACCTCTTTATATACAAAAACGAACTAAAACCGGAACCGAAATCGTCGACGGCAAATCTGAAACCCTCGTATTTAAGATTAACTACAAACTTTTCCAGAAGAGTTATATTTTTTACGGTTTCCCTTTCGGTTAACTCAAAAACTATTTTGGAAGTATCTATATTATATTTTAAAGACAGGCGCTTAACCGTTTTTACGTAATCGGTTACTAATAGGGATTTAGGGGAGAGATTTATAAACATATCGCTTTTATAGTCTTCTTCCTTGATTTTCAGAAAAGCCTTCTCCAGCAATATTAAATCCAGCTTATGGGCAACGCCTATATTCTCGGCTATTTCTATAAATTCTATCGCCGAAATAATATTAGGCAGTTCGCCTTCGACTGTTTCTAATTTTATGCGCATTAAAAGCTCGTGCGCTATAACGCCGCCGGTTTTCAAATCTATTATGGGCTGGAAATACGGAAGGATTATATCCTGCTCTAAAGCGTTTAAGACCATTTTGCTCTTTTCCGAAACTTCCTTATACACGGAAATAGCGTCTTCTTCCTTTGCGGTGTAAACGGTATCCTTTCCCATTTTTTTGGCTTTATACATCATGTTGTCCGCAAGCAGAAACAGGTCTTTTTCGTCCGACGCCGAATAGGGATATACCGCTATGCCTATCGAAACCGTCGCACTAACCGGTTTTTGCGTATTAGAATCCGTCAGCGAAAACTTTTTTATGCTATCCCTGATTTTGTTAGAAATCATATATGCCTGTTCTTCTTTTGCCCCAGGAAGAATCATCACGAATTCGTCTCCTCCGTAGCGGCCCAAAATATCCTCTCTCCTTTTTTCTTTTTCGAGTATATCGGCTATCGCATTAAGAAACTTATCTCCGAAGTTATGTCCGTACATATCGTTAACCAATTTAAAATTGTCTAAATCGATAAATACTAAACTAAAAACATCGTTATTTCTCTTTGACCTTTCGACTTCGTAATGCAGGAACTCCATAAATACCCGCTGGTTATAAAGGCTCGTAAGCCCGTCCCTCGTGGCGTAATATTCAAGTTCTCTGGTATATTTATATATGGCCTTTATAGAGCCTACAACGTTCAAAAGAGTGGCTAAAACAGAGCTTATCACAAGTTCCCTTGTTGTATCTATCGATTCCTCGGCCTGAATCCCGATACCCACGATACCTCCGATATGCGGAGTATCTAGAATTACCTTTTTAGTCTGAACCGTTAAATCTTCTTCGGAAAGGTCCGGCAGTTTTGAATTTTTATCGGCTATATTATGAAATATCTCATGGTTTTCTATGCCATGCGTAAAAAAACTGCCCAATCCGTTGCGATATATGCTTTGATAAATAAGATTATCGAATATTTTTTTGGTTTTTTCGGTCGGCTCTCCTTTCCAGAATACTTCTATTTTGATTAAATTTTCGTCCTGAATGAATATAGAAAAAACGTTGTATATTTTAATGATATTATTCATTTCTATAAGCAGGTTAAAGACATGCTCCCTCCAGTCTTTAACTACTTCCGAGGTAATAATAAATCTTTCCAAGAGTTTTATTTCAAATTCTAGAACGTCTTTATCGACGGCTATATCTTTAAGCCTTGCCGAAAGACTGTTCACTCCTTTATAAATCTGGTTAAATTCCTCGAATTTAAGGTCGATAAGCTTTGCGTTCAACGATTTTAAATCTTTTACGGTTTTTATATTTTCTACTTCTTTATTTATGCTTTCTATTCCATGCTTAATAGAGCGCCTTAAAATTAAAGTTACGAAGACCCCGCCTGAAATGGGCAGAATAAAAATCAGAAATAAAATAAAAAAATAATAGTTTTTAAATTTATTGGTCATATTGGCGGTATTAAAAGAAACCTCTATGACGCCGTTCACGTCTCCGGCTTTTGCCATAGTGTGGCATTTCAAGCACATAGATTTCGCGAGCAGAGGATAAGCGTAAATTTCCTTTCCGTTTGATGTTTTATGTATTATAGATTTTGACTCGAAAGCCTTTTTAACGATACTGTTTTCTTTCGGCTGCGGAACCCGGCCGAACTGTTTTTTTACGATAGAACCTCTGAATATAAAAATTCCCAACATTTTTTCGTTCTTAGAAGATTTTTTCAGCGCTTCGACAAAACTTTCGACCTGCTTTTCGTTCCATCCCCTCTTCATTATCTGATACATCGTATCGAAAGTCTGATTGGCTATATAGGAACTTGTGACCACAGCTCCCGTATTTATTATATTATTTCCAAAATTATACAGCAGGTAAGCGGATATAATCGCGATAGCCAAACTTGTGGAAACAGCAATGCTGAGTATAAATCTATCTAATCTTTTAAAAAACTTAGGAAGTTTGAACGGCATATAATATTTTTTATTTTATTTTTTATTGAATAATAATTTATATTCTAAATTATAGCATAATGAGGCGTAATTTAACATTTATATTTTTATATCATATTATATATTATCTTTTTTATATATTTGTGACATTTGTCACTGCAATAAAATAACTATATGATAAAATTAAATGGAGCAGGCGATTTAATTAATTTAACTAAAGGAGCTTTACTATGGATGCAAATCATGACCCCCTTGAGGCTTTAAGGATGGAACACGAAGGAATCAGGGACGTTTTAAATAAATTCGAAGGATATTTAAAGAAAGCGGCCGCGGCCGAATCCGACGAAAACGGGAATAATTTAATAAACCGGCTAAGCGAAATAGCCGCTTTTATGGATAAAGACATGGAAATACACTTCAAAAGAGAAGAAGAAGCTCTGTTTCCCGTTCTCGGAAATTATATCGGCGTAGAAACCGGTCCAATAAACGTTATGCTCATAGAACATAATCACTGCAGGGACCTTTCGGCGGATTTTAAAGTAAAAATTAACGGCTACCGGCAGGATAAGGATTATAAAGCGCTTGCAGATGCTGGAAATTCTTTGAGCCGGCTTCTGTCGGAACATGAAGACAAAGAAGACCATATTTTGTTTAATATGGCGCAGATGCATCTGACTCAGGACGAAAAGCAAAACATTATGGAAAAGATACTGTCTATTAATTAAATAGTTTAAAAATATAAATTAAAAAAGAGGTAAAATCATGCAAAATATAGACGATTTAAAAAGAATCAAACTCGACGTAAGGGAAGACATTAAAAACGGAGCCGACCCTTTTAAAAAAATTATGGAAGCGGTTAATAAATTAAAAAACGGCGAAGCGCTGGATTTAATAAACAGCTTTGAACCTTTCCCGCTTTATTCGGTTTTAAAAAACAAAGGGTTCGAGCATATAACCGATAAAGTTCCAGAGGGATTCGAAATAATCTTCTTCAGGAGCAATGCTGAGGCAAAACCCGTCAAAGTTTCCGAAGAAGCCGGCGAAAATCAATTCGGCGACGAAGATTTAAAAAACCTTGTCCACAAACAGAATATCGTGGAACTCGACGTAAGAGGGCTCGAACCGCCTCAGCCCCTTCTTAAAATATTCTCTGCGCTCGAAGGCTTGGGAAGCGACGCCGCCCTTCATATAATCCATGAAAGGAAGCCGATACATTTATACCCCAGATTAAAAGACGCCGGGTATAAATTCTTGACGGAAGAAACCGGCGGCAACCTTTATACCATAAAAATTTGGAGATAATTAACCGGCCTGCAGCTAAGAAAAATAATGGCGTCAAGAAAATAATGGCGTTAGATTTCAAATCCGACACCATTATTTTCCAGATCCGTCCCCTTCTATATTACCTGCTCATAGCTAAACTAAAATAATATGGCTGTTGTCTTTTAAATTCCCATCCTTTACTAAGGATGGGTGTCAGGCTTTGCCTGACGGGGCGGTTTGCCTTTTTTTACCAGCCCATAGAAAATATATGAAACAGGAGCAGTATAGACGCGGCAAAAAGAACTGCGGCGGCGAGCTGAATTAAATAAAATATCCAAAGAATAGAACCTGCCAGAAACAGCGCGAATATCACGTATTCGAAATATTTAGTCTTTAAATCCGAAAACAGTTTTCCGTAAGCTCCCTTTTTTGCCTTTTCGAATACCTTAAGGCTTATCAAAAAAGGAAATATTTTATTCAGGAAACCGATTATTGCCATCCCGGCAAAACCGAACAGACCCAAAAAGCCGAATACGTAATATACGCCGTTTATGCCGCCGAACATATTTAATTTTTCCTGAGGAACGGTAATTATAAACAGGCCGGCAAGCGTCGCAATTATAAGGAATACAATGCCCGCAAACAGATAAAAAGCGGTAATGTCGAACTTTTTCTTGAACCTTTTCAGCATAAGATTAAAAAATATATAGCAATATAGAAGAATGCCCAATCCCAACAGCCACCCTCCGGCGAGGTTAAGATAAATATGCTCGGCCGAGCCGTTTCCGAAAAACGAAGACGCGATTATCGCTGCGATGCCTGCGTTAACGGCTGTTAAATCGGCTTTCCAGTATAAATTATCCGGGGTTTTAGTCATATAAAACATGGGAAGCAGTCTGTATGAAACGGCTATAAAAAGCATGGCGGCAAAGCCTATAAAAATAACATAGATATGGTCCTGCAATATATCGTAAAGATTGAGCCCTATTTTAAAATAAAACGATAAAGCCAGATATAATCCTATCGACAATCCGGCAAAAAGATACGCATACGCAAAAGCGATTCCGGCGGAGGAATAATCCCACTTTTTTACCTTTTTCAAACTTAAAAGCACGTTTAAGTTATAAACCAAAACCGAAGCAAACAGAAGGATGCCGCCTGCGGCTATCATGGCTCCCGAAAGATAATGCATTCCTATAACGAACAGCAATAAAGAAATTACATATGCGTAATAAACCGGAAAAAAAAGCTTTTCGTAAGCGATTTTTACGCCGAGCGCCACGGGCAAAAGCATATAAGAAGCCCCCATAATTACCATAAGCAGGAATCCGAGCGTAAATACGTGCGTCAGGGCTATTATTTTATAATTCATAAAAAAATATTCGTTAAAACTTTTAAAATCCAAAAACATTAAAACAAAAAAAACCGGCAGGAAAATAAGCGCGGTTTTTATATGTTTCAGGGATATTTCGATTGAACTGTCTGTTGCGTTCATATGCTAACCGTCCTTTTTTATTGTTTATTTTTTATTAACACAGCTTACTGCTTGGACTTAATGTAATGGGTAATGCGCGCGGACTTAAACTTGTTTAATGGGTTTTAAGTCTTTTTAGGGCTTCGGACTTTATCATCGAAGGATTCCACTCCGGCTCCCAAACGAAATTTACCTTTACGGCCTTAACGCCCGGAATGCTTTTTAAAGCCTCCTCGACCTCGTATTTTATAACGCTGCTTATTGGACAGCCCTTTGCCGTTAAAGTCATATCGAGGCGGACGCCGCCGTTTTCATTTAAATTTATTTTATATACCAGCCCCAGGTCAACTATATTTACTTCAAGCTCCGGGTCTATAATGCCTTTTAATTTTTCAAGGACATCGTTTTCGTTAAATTCTGCCATGATAAACTCCTATATTAAAATTTATAATCTTCCGTTTACTTCCTTTAATATAAAGTTTATCAAATTTAAAACTAAATTAAATTGACTTTAATCACAATTAAACAATAAAAGCTATAAAATTTCAAATCCTGTTTTATGTATTTATTAATCGTTTTTTCTGGATTTTTGCAGAAGTTCTATCACCTCGCCGTCCGCGGTCTGGCTGAAATCCTCGTAAAATTCTCCTACGGCGTAAAACTCTTCGGGAGCGCTTAAAACAACCACTTTATCGACCGTTTTTTTTAATTCCCTCAAAGTATCGGCGGCGATAACCGGAACGGCGACGATTATCTTTGCCGGCTTTTCATCTTTAACGGCGTCTATGACTACCCTGACCGATGCGCCGGTAGCAATGCCGTCATCGACGATTATAGCGGTCTTTCCGCCGACGCTTATCTTTTCTCCTTGATGCCTGTAAATTTTTTCCCTTTCTCTTATCTCTTTAAGTTTAATCTTCTCTATATATTCTAAATATCCTTCCGGTATATTAATGCGCGATATTAGAGACTCGTTGAGATAAACCTTCGGCGATTTCCCGTCGACTATCGCCCCTATGGCTAATTCTTCCTGGTTCGGAGCGCCTATCTTTCTTACCAGCGCCACGTCTAAAGGAGATTTTAAAGCCGCCGCAATTTCATAAGCAACCGGAATACCGCCTCTCAACAAACCTATGACTACGGTATTTCCGCCGCCGAGCCTGTCCGCCGACAATTTTTCTCCAAGCAGTTTTCCCGCTTCCCGCCTGTTTTTGAATATCATATGAGCTCTCCGGATAATTCTTTTTATCCGCCTCCGGCCTAAGTTAAATATATGCTCTTACTTATAAGTATATCATTAATAAAAAAATTGACTAAAAAAATAAAAATAGTATATAATTGGTAGGCATAAATAATTCCCCGCATTTTCAATTAAATCTATTCGGGCTGTTAGCTCAATCGGTAGAGCAACTGACTCTTAATCAGTAGGTCCCCGGTTCGATCCCGGGACAGCCCACCAGATATTTAACGCTTTCAAGATATTCGGATTTTTGATTCTGTTGTTACGGGAGGGTACCGAATATTGAAATAAATCTAATTAAATTGTATAATGTGAGGTAAATTTAAAATACATTTAAATAAAGAGGGTTTAATTAAAATGCCTACGGATTACGGTTACGGTATCGCTAAAACGGGGGAACGCGCTCAGGAAGGCCTTTCCGACTTCTTCAGGGGAGTTTTTACGTGGATGACTCTGGGGCTTGCTATTACCGGCTTTGTTTCGTATCTCGTCGCCTCGGATAAGACCGTCGCGCTTTATCTTTACTCCCATATATTAATATTTTACCTCCTTATCGGCCTTCAGCTCGCCGCCGTTCTGGGACTTTCATTCGGAATAAACAGGCTTCCGGCGAATATCAGCGAAACTATTTTTTTATTATATTCCGGCTTAACGGGAGTTACGTTTTCTTTTATTTTTCTCGTTTATACCAACCAGTCTATCGGCGAGGTATTTTTCATCACCGCCGCTTCGTTCGGACTGCTTGCCTTTCTGGGCTACACGACAAAAAGGGATTTGACGGAAATGGGCAATTTTATGCTCGTAGGACTTTTTGCCGTTATAATTGCGATGGTCGTAAATTTTTTCCTTCACAGTTCGACTTTGATGTACGTCGTCTCGGTACTCGGCGTCGTTATATTCCTGGGCTTGACCGCCTACGATATGCAGAAGC
>JAKAQA010000096.1 GCA_021811805.1 bacterium
TAAAAGTTAAAACGTTTAAAGGGGTCTGCGGAATTAGCAAATTAACCGTCCGCAGATTTAAAAAGCCCCTTTATCTGTTTAAATATAAGAATAATAAAATTTATATACTCGAAAGCCCGTTTTAATTATAAAACCCGCTATGCGGATTTCAATATAAATTCTTTCAGAACTGCGGCGTTGTTGTTTATTTCGTCTTTAAGCCCGTATAATAAGGTTATATCTTTGCCTCCGGTTTTTAATAATCTCGATATTTCCGCAATCGAATTATCCGAATCCGGCTCGGCGGATGAATTATGCCTGCGTCCGTATTCCGAAAGTTCACGCAAATATTTTGCTTTAAATTCTTTAAAATCTATTGCCGCCTCATGAAACGACTTCCTCAATTCGTTAGAAGGGGCTATGTCTTTAAACCAGAAATCTATTTTCGCTCTTTCTTTGCTTATGCCTCTCGGCCATAACCTGTCCACTAATATTCTTATGCCGTCTTCATCGGACGGTTCGTCGTAAATTCTTTTTATATTCAGCATAATTTTTACCTCCGGTATATTATATATGAATAAATTATATCTTAAAAAACGTTAAGAATGTGCCGAAATTCAAAATTTTAAGGTATAATTAAATTGTAATAACTAAAATTTATTAATTTCTTGAATTTATAAATAAAATGACCGAAAGCGAATTTATAAATATTCTAAAAACCGGCGATTTCAAAGAGCGCTTTAATGCCGTAAGCACGGCAGAGCCAGTTTATCTCATCCATGCTATAACTGATAAAGACGAAAACGTAAGATATAAAGTCGCATCGAGAATATCCGCCGAAAATTTAACGCCTCTTATAAACGACCCGTACAAAGAAGTCCGTTTAATCGTCGCAAAAAGAATAGACGCAAAAGAGCTTCCAAAAATGCTCAACGATAAATCTTTCTGGGTAAGGCATGCGGCCGCCGAAAGAATAGACGAATCTTATCTGCCATCGTTAATGCACGATAAAGAGCCGATAGTAAGAATTAAGGCCGCCGAAAGAATAGAGCCGAAATATTTAAAAGATATGATAAAAGACGGCGAAGCATTGGTAAGAAAAGCCGTGTCGAGAAGAATTCCCGAAGAATATCTCCCTTTAATGAAAGACGACGAAAGCGAAAGCGTAAGAAAAATCGTTGCAGAAAGGACGGCAAAATTATGAAAACCGTTCTTATTACGGGTTCTACCGACGGAATAGGGAAACAGACCGCCGTTATTCTTGCGCAGAAAGGCTTTCCCGTCCTGATTCACGGCAGGAATGAAGAAAAATGCAAACAAACAGTAAGAGAAATTTCTTCTTTAACGGGCGCTAAAAATTTGGATTATTTTGTCTGCGATTTATTGTCCCTAAAAGAAGTTTATCGTTTTTCCGAAGAGGTAAAAAAAAGATATGGCAGTTTAGATATTTTAATAAACAACGCCGGCGTTTATTTGAAGGATTACATGCTGTCTCCGGAAGGAATAGAAGCTACGTTTCAGATAAACCATCTTTCGATGTTTTATCTAACGTTAAATCTTCTTCCAATTATTAAACCGGCAGGAGAACCGGCCCGCATAATAAACGTAAGTTCGACCGCGCACGCTTCGAAAATGGATTTCGACAATCTCGTAAAACCGGTAAAATACGACAGCCACAGAGCCTACAGCCTTTCTAAATTATGCAATATTCTTTTTACCGTCGAGTTAAGCGAAAGACTAAAGGATAAAAATATCACCGTAAACTGCCTGCATCCGGGAGTCATAAACACGAAACTTTTAAAAGCGGGCTGGGGCGCAGTCGGAGGTTTTTTCGGCAGAAGTCCGCAGGAAGGGGCTAAGACCTCGGTTTATTTAGCCGTTTCTAAAGACGTAGAAAACATAACCGGAAAATATTTCAGCGACTCAAAAATAGCGAAACCGCACGATATATCCTATGATAAAGATGCGAGGACGAAGTTATGGCGGCTGAGCGAAGAATTAATAAATAGAAGCGGTTATGAAATCGTATGATATAAATTATTTTAGGAGGTATTATGAAAAAAGCATACGGCATAGAAATCTACGAAAATTTAAAAGAGATACTGAATCCGGAGCGTTCTTGCCTTGTCGTGTGGGACGTTCAAAACGGGTTGGTTTCCAGAATATATAATAAAACGGAATTTGTTTCCGATATGAAATATTTAATAAATGCCTTAAGAGGTAAAATTCCAGTCGTATATACCCTTATTACCCCGGCGGCAAAAAAGTTCAGGTCTTCATGGTCGTATTACGCTATGATGAAGCGTTTCGGAGTTGACGATCCCGCAAAACTTCCCGATTTTATGGCGAAGGGTTCAAGCGACAGAAATATTCTCGAAGATATAGTGCCGCAAGATGGCGATATACTGCTTGAGAAGCCTACGGCAAGCATATTTATCGGAACTTATTTTGAGCAGATGATGAAAAACAGGAACATAAATACTCTTATTTTTACCGGAATAGCGACGGAAATAGGAGTCGAATCTTCCGCAAGGGATGCCGCAAACCGCGGATTTTATCCGGTAATCGCAGAAGACTGCGTATCTTCCATGGATAAGGACGCTCATGGCAGGTCTTTAGAAAATATGAAAAAAATGTTTATATGCGAAAATTCTAAAGTTATTGTGGAAAATATTCTTAATAAAATTATATGATTCCGCCAAACCAAAAAAAAGTAGAAGACCTGCTCAGGCTTGATTTAGGATATATTCCGGACGTAAGCATTGCCGATTACAGGCTTACGGTACAAGGATTAGTCGAAAATCCGGCGGTTTTCACTTACGAAGATATCGTAAAAATCGGTAACGATAAAGTAACCGACGACTTCCACTGCGTTACCGGCTGGACTAAAGAATCGGCGGAATGGGAGGGCGTTTTGTCGAAAAAGCTCGCCGCTATAGTCAAACCCCTTAGGAATGTAAAATACGTTTTAATAGGTTCGTACGACGGTTATACTACAAACGTGGATACCGATTTCCTTCTCAAGGACAACTCGATATTTGCGTTAAAATACGCCGGGAAAATTTTAACGCCTGAACACGGTTTCCCCTTGCGCTTAGTTATTCCGGATAAATATGCATATAAAAGCGCAAAATGGGTAAAAACGGTTACCTTTTTAGATAAAGAAGAGCTTGGTTACTGGGAGCAAAGAGGCTATTCCAATGGAGCAGACCCTCTTAAAGAAGAAAGATACGCTTATAAATAAATGCTATATATGCATTAAAAGGCATAACTGGAAATAAAGATAAATTATATTTGCTTTACTTTATAAGGTCTAATAAACAACTCTTTTATGATAAGACGAATAATATTTTTTTATTGTTGCATTATAATATTTCAAATAGCTGCATATGTTCATCAGTCTTTTTCTAAAGAGAACTATAAAATAAATCATAAGACTATAACGCTTCTTAAAAAAGCCGATAAAGAACGAAGGCGGATATTATCTATAAAAGATAAATCTTATTCTTTTTATAATAAAGAGACCCTTATCTATAAAGTTACCTACCTGAATACTATAGATGCCGGCAAAGCTGTATTGTCGGCAAAGCCAGGCTATTACAAAAATAAAAAAATTATAGTTTTTACTGCCCAGGCATATAATGCGAAATGGTTTAATTTTATTTATCATGTGCATGATATTACAGAAAGTTTTTTCTCGCCTAAAAGATGCTATCCCTATTTTTTAATAATGAAAAGACATGAAGGCTCGCATAATGATTTTATGGAAGAAAGATTAAACGGTTCTTATAGACATTTTATTAAAGCCGGCCAATACAAAACTGCATGGAAAAGTTTAAAAAAAGAAAAGTTTCTGAAAATGTTAAGTTCAGACGAAAAACACAATAAACCGGTGCTTTATAAAGATAGAATTAATGCACCATGGAAACCTTTCCTTTCTTTTAACGATACGCAGGATGCTTTAAGCGCTTTGTATTTCATTAGACTTATTAACCTGAATAAAGGCGAAGACTATTATATACCAGTATATGAAAATCACAAAAGATACTTAGTTCTTATAAAAGCCGAAGGTTATTACAACATAGACACTCCGGCCGGGAAATTTAATACTATAAAAGTAAAGGCGTTTCTTAACTTTAACGGAGTTTTTTCACACAAGGGAAGTTTGAAGATATACTTTTCTACTGGGCCTAACCACACCCCCGTGTATCTTGTTACGAATATCCGTATCGGCTTTATGACGGCAATATTAACTAAGAAAAAAATATGAACAGTTCCTGTCGATATTTGCGTTAAAATACGCCGGGAAAATTTTAAAATTATAGACATATACAGATATAAAATATAAAATCATATTATTGGATAAAATAATGTATAGTAATTTATAATTATAAAAAAGGATTATAAATGGCGAAGATTAACGGTAATAACAGTTCAAATCAGACGGGAGACATCAATTTTACTTCCAAGCTCTGGCAGACTGCGGATAAGATGCGCAATAATATGGATGCCGCAGAATATAAGCACGTCGTTCTTGGGCTTATATTCCTTAAATATATTTCGGATTCGTTTACCGAGCTTTACGATAAATTAATAAAGGAAGGCAAAGACGCCGAAGAATTGGACGAATATAAATCCGAAAACATATTTTACGTTCCGCAAAAAGCCAGATGGGATTATCTGCGGAATAATGCGAAACAGCCGCATATAGGCAAATTAATAGACGATGCAATGTCCGAAATAGAAAAAATTAATCCTTCTTTAAAAGGCGTTCTTCCAAAAAACTACGCAAGGGAAGGACTCGATAAACAGCGTCTCGGCGAGCTTATCGATTTAATTGGAACTATAGGTTTAGGCGAAAAAGAAAATATAAGCAAAGATATTCTTGGTCGGGTTTACGAGTATTTTTTAGGCGAGTTTGCGGATGCGGAAGGCAAAAAAGGCGGACAGTTTTATACCCCAAGATGCATCGTCAGGCTTCTTACGGAGATGATAGAGCCTTACAGGGGGAGGGTTTACGACCCATGCTGCGGTTCCGGCGGAATGTTCGTCCAATCCGAAAAATTTGTTCAGGAACACGGCGGCAGAATAGGCGATATTTCCATTTACGGGCAGGAGAGTAACCAGACTACATGGCGGCTTTGCAAAATGAACCTTGCTATCCGCAGGATAGAAGCGGATA
>JAKAQA010000014.1:0-6554 GCA_021811805.1 bacterium
TAAAGCGTCTGTTAATCACTGGGTCGATGGTTCGAATCCGTCTCGGGGAGCCATTACAATATACCGTTAATTTCACACCCTCAGATAATTAATAAATTCAAAATATAACTGGTGAGCCGTTAGGACGCCGAACGACGCAGATGACATATAAACGCATGCCGTTTATGGGTATAGTCATTTAGTTCAGGATACGCTTAAGGTAATGATTTTATACTTAAACGAAAAATTAAAGCCCTTAAAACGCAAATAAGAAAGGATTTTTATAATGAAAACATCAAAAGAGGTTGTTAAGAAAAAATATATCTGATTTACTGATTTTATCAGGAACTATTTCAGAAGCTTTATTTATCGCATCTTTAAACATATAAGAAGATGATTCAGGAATATATTCTAATTCTGTATCGGCATAAATAATATTTCTTGCTTTTTTCCATCCTTCCGCAAAAGCTTCGCTGAAAACCGGTTCATATTTTAAACCTGGATTTCTTCTTAAGGTTAAAGTAATGTCGGAAATAGAATTAATAATTGTAACTTTCCAACTCTTAGTTCTTAGCTCCGGTTGATTATCCCATTTATATACGTGAGAAAGTAAATTTGCTAAAAAGCTTACAAGCCTGTAATATTCAGAATTTCCCAAGTCTCTTACCTCTTCCGCTAAGTTAATATAATCTATTTCGTTTAATTTGCCTTCTTTAAGAAGTTCCGCGTTGGTCATAGCCCAAGTGTAATAATCGGTATCGTATAGACCGGAAAGATTATTTACGGCAGATTTTTCTTTTACGTTTAACATAATTTTAATACCTTTTAAAAATTAACAACTCTATATAATAAAATATAGCACTATACTGAAAGATAATCAAGTTGTAAAAAGCATTCAGGAATTAGAAGAAAAAATATCGCAATGGATATTAAAAAAATAACAAAATTTTATTACAAAATCAAAAGATATTATCTGAATAGCGTTTAATACTCAAAATACCGCAAGACTATTATTGCAAATATTAAAACGGCCGCTGAAAGTATTATAAAATATAGAACATTGTAAACGGCTATGCCTATAATTAAATAAAAAACTAAAATTAACCGCTTAATTTTTTTAAGTTCCCCGTCTCTTAATAAATAACCGGCCGTTATTGCGACGGCAATATAAATAACGGATTCGATTATTATCGTATCCATATTAATATCCATAAAGTTTAATCAATCCATTATTCTTCCTTCGGACTTATCTCTTTAAGACTTCTTTAAAATACTCTACGGTTTTTTTAAGCCCTTCTTCGATATCTACCTTAGGGTTGTACCCCAGCGTTTTTTTTGCAAGCGTTAAATCAGGGTTTCTCTGAATCGGGTCGTCTTTAGGCAGTTCTACGAATTTTATCTTAGATTTCGAGCCGGTAAGGCGTATAACCAGCTTTGCAAAATCGGCTATGGTAAATTCGTAATTATTTCCCATATTAACCGGTCCCGTAAAACCGCTTTTATCTTCGATAAACAGCATAATCCCGTCTATTAAATCCGATACGTAGCAGAAAGAGCGGGTCTGTTTTCCGTCTCCGTAAACCGTTAAATCTTCTCCCTTTAACGCCTGAACTATAAAATTGGAAACTACCCTGCCGTCGTTTTCCAGCATTTTGGGTCCGTATGTATTGAAAACCCTTATTACTTTTATATCCGTTCCGTATCGCCTGCGATAATCGAACATAATCGTTTCAGCCGCCCTTTTTCCTTCGTCGTAGCAAGACCTTATAGAAACCGGATTAACGTTGCCGTTATAATTTTCGGGCTGTGGATGGACGGACGGCGAACCGTAAACTTCTGAAGTAGAAGTGTGTAGAACCGGTATCTTAAGGCGCGTTGCGTTTTCCATAACGTTAAATATGCCGTAAACGTTGTCTTTCATTGTTTTCAAAGGGTCTCTTTGATAATGAGGAACCGAGGCCGGACAGGCGAGGTTAACTATAAAATCGGCCTCTATGCTAAACGGCCGGCTTATATCTCCCCTTATGACTTCGAAAGCAGGATTGCCCGTAAATTCTTTTATATTATTCTTCGACCCCGTATAAAAATTATCCATGCATAAAACTTCATGCCCCGCGTTTAAAAGCCTTTCGCATAAGTTAGAACCGATAAAACCTGCTCCGCCAGTTACAAGCACTCTCATAGTCTAATTTTCCTCCGCTATATTTTTCTCGATATTATTTTTGCTTAAATCGTATTTATTTCCGTATCCCCTTCTGGTTATCATATACAAATCGTTAACGTATGTGTTGCCGTTTCCTATTATTATCGTGGTATTCATACTTACGATATCGAATTTGTCTATATTTTCGAGAGTCGTTATAACTATCTCTTCGTCTGGTCTCGTCGCCGCCTTTGCGATAACGGCAGGCCTGTCTTTCTCGATATTTTCCAGCAGGATATTTTTTGCGATAGCCAGCTCTTCTTTTCTCTTCATGCTCTTGGGATTATAGATTATTATCACGAAATCTCCCGCCGCCGCCGCTCTCAATCTTTTTTCTATGTCTTTCCACGGAGTTAAAAGATTGGACAAAGATACAACGCAAAAATCGTTGGTTATCGGGGCTCCAACAGCCGCCGAAACTGCGCAGAAAGCCGGAATACCCGGTATTATTTCCACGGGAATTTTTCCCGTAAGGGATTCTTTATCTATAATCTCGAGCAAAAGACCGCTCATTCCGTAAATGCCGGCGTCGCCTCCCGAAACAAGCGCTACGGATTTGCCTTCCAAGGATTTTTTAACCGCCGCTTCGCATCTTTTAATTTCGTCTTTCATACTGAACGGAAGTTTTTCCTGTTTTTCGCTTAATATATCTCCTATCTGTCTTAAATATGAAGAATAACCTATTACCGTTTCAGAAGCTTTTACGGATTCGAGAGCTTTTTTGCTTAAATGTTCAGTATCTCCCGGGCCGGTTCCTATAACCGTTATCTTTCCGTAAGATTCGGACCGTCCGACGTTTAATTCCATTAATTACCCTCCTTTTCTATTATAATAAGCTAATCCCGATTCTGAAATCTATTATGCTCCTAAGGCAGTCCAAGAAAACATATCGATTAAGTCAATAAACCATCGCCGCCGCCGCCGTAACGTTTCCTTTTTTTTGTTTAGGTATCAGCAGTTCCCCGCCGTTTTTCGCCGACATCGCCGCGCAAGGTTCGCAGACGGAATATGCGCCGGTGTGTTTAAAGCTTGCCGACCGTTCCGTATTTAGAACCGCCTCTTTATCTTTTTTATTGTTTTTTTTATTTTTATTCGAATCTATGAAGGCGTTTATTTCGTCTTTATCGTAAAAGTCTATAAAATTCCCGTATTTATATCCGAATTCCAGCAACCCGGCCTCGTTTCTTTTTAAGTCTATCGTAGCAATGTTCCTTATCGCCTTAAGCGATAAATTATTTTCCTTAAATACGGAAGATATAAAATCTTCTATCTCTTTAAACGAGGTATTCTTATTGCAGCCTATGCCGACGGTTAAGCGTCTCGGCCTCAAAAGAGCAATATTTTCGGATTCCGCAATATTTTTCAGGCTTTCTTTTAAAGAAACGACCGCCGCCTTTTCAGTGCCCGGGTTTGCGGTATTTAAACCTTTTGACAAAATTATTCGCTTTGCGTTTTTAAACCCGCCTATATAAGACTTTATTTCTCTTATATTAAAAATACCGTCCTCGTCTATGCATATTCTTATCTCTTCACCGCCGATAGATGCTTTATTGAATATTTTTATTTTGTTTTTCCCGTCTTCTATGAACAGTCCGAACCTTTCCGCGAACATATCTAAAGAAAAATTTCCGGTTGCGTCCGTCGCGGTGGTAATTATCGGAATTGCTCCGTTTCCTATGTAGCCTGCGGTTTCCTCGGCAAATTTATTAGCGCCTCCCGTATGGCCGGAAAGCAGGCTGACGACGAATTTTCCGGCTTCGTCTATCGTTATAACGCCGGGGTCGCTGAATTTATCTTTAAGAAAAGGTGCGATAATCCTGACCGCCGCCCCCGCCGCCAGAAAAAATACGATGAAATCGTATCCGCGCAACAGTTTTTTAATAAAATAATCTTCCGATAATCTTTTATATCTTTCGATGCCGGTCTTCAAAAGTTTTATCCCGTCGGCGGAAGGCGCTTCCAAAACCGCCGTTTCCGCCTGTAAGCCAAATGTGCGCGCCGTTAATCCGGTTTTTTCTTCTCCGATAAAAAAATGCAGATTTATAATTTCTGAAAGCTCGGTAATATCGGCCCCGCTGCGCGCTTTGAGCTTTTTTGCCATGCCGCCGTAAATTTTAACCGCTTTATTCAAAGAATTTTCCGAGGTTATTATAAGGGCGATATTCGTAATTTTAAATACGGCGTCAGACGGTATTTCCACCGTTTCTGAATCCGTGCGAAAAGCTCTTATCATAAAGTTTCGACCTGTTTTTTTTGAAATATTTTCCCCTTAATGCCTCTCCGACTATTAATACCGCCATATTTTTGACGGAAAATTCCCCTGCTTTTTTAACCACGTCTTTTAATTCGCAATTTATTAAAATCTGGCTTTTAAGCGATACGTCTTTAGCAATCAGGCACGGAGTATTTTCCGGATAATATTCCTTTAAATCCCCGACTACGCCGTCGATTAATCCGAAGCTCAGATATATGGCCATCGTTCCCTTATGGCTAGCAAGGTTCTTTATCTCCTGCCCGTCCGGCAGTTTTCCAGTTCTTCCTTCTCCCCTGCAGAATATTACCGTTTGCGAAACATCAGGCAGTGTCAAAATAGACTTATTGGCGGCGCTAGCGGCAAAGGCGGCGGTAACACCGGGTATGATTTCATATTTTATTCCCATTTCGTCCAGATAATGCATTTGTTCGTTTATTGCGGAATATATTGAGGAATCTCCCGCATGAAGAACGGATATGATATTTGGCTCCAATCCTATAAGATTCTCAAGCCTTTCCTTAATCTGTTCGAAATTAAGGATTTTCATGTCTATTAACTCCGCGCCCTTTTTTATAACCTTTAACATCCCGGGATTAATCAAAGAACCGGCATAAAAAACTGCGTCGGACTTTTTTAATATTTTGGCGGCTTTTATAGTCAAAAGTTCCGGGTCGCCTGGACCCGCCGATACAAAATATATTTTAGTTCCGATTGATTTGCCCATATTATGCGAAAACCCCTATAAGAATCGAAAAGTAATCGTAGTTCCGTTCTTTATTTTCCGCAAAATCTTTTATAATGGCAGACTTCTCTATTAAATAAAGTTTTAGTTTTCCGTCTTCCAATTGCCTGCCGCATAGCCCGTTAAAGGCTTTTAAAATCTCTTTTACGCAACCGCCCGCTTTCATAAAGACTATAACCTGAGGCCTAGGAATCTTATCCGAGATGAATTTTATTTCGTTTTCTATTTCGGTTAAATCTTTTTTCACTGGAACCGATATTAAAACCGAACTGTTTTTAATAATATAAGGCGCTCCTATTAATCCTAAAGAATAATGGAAAGAAGAAACGCCGTTTACTATTTTTATGTTAATTCCGTTTTCCTCGCGATTTAAAACTTCCTGTATAGCATTGTGCAGTCCCCAGTATGTGCTGTAAAACATAGGGTCCCCCAGCGTAACGTAAGAACAGACGCCGTCGCTGAGTTTTTCGATTATTTTAACGGCGTTTTCCCTATATAGAACTTTATTTCTTCCCTTCGAGAGTTTCATTTCTACCTCTAACGGAATAAGCCTGTTTTCGGGGAAATCCGATATGCCGGCAAATTTAAGGGCATTTTTTATAATATCGTAAGCTATTCTGTTTTTTCCTCCGCAAACGTCGGGATAGAATATAAAATCGCTTTTGATGAGCGCGTTAACCGCTTTTACCGTTATCAGTTCAGGGTCTCCGGGACCTACTCCTACGATAAATAATTCTTTTTCAATCATTTTCGGTTTTCCCGGGATTTTCTATATTTACGTCGTCATGCGGATTTTCCGCATTTTCTTTTTTACCGGTTTCAATCGCTTTATTTCTTATTTTCACGCTTGGCATATCCGCATTATGTTTCCGTTCTATCCTGAAGGTAAGGGTTCTGCCGCTGACGGAGCGGGAAGTTTTCGTATTCGTATTCGTATTCGGATTAGACGCTTTAATATACTTTATAATTTTAATTATATATATCTGGTTCAATGCCTGAAAATACGAATCTTCCTTAACGGATTTCAACCTCGACACGTTAACGGAAATAATTTCGTGTTTTATTTCTATGTTGCCATATTCTTTCAAACCGTAATCCTTAATAAACGTCAAAACTGCGTTTAACGAATCTATCGTTATAGCGTTAATAACTATCGCGCCTTTATTCTTTAAAATATGAAGGGATTCTTTTAAAATTTTTCTCAAATCCCTGCCGCCTCCTCCGCCTATAAATATCGAATCGGCCTGTCCCGCTTTTACCGCCTGTTTCAATGCGTCGGGAAGTTCGCCTAAAATAGGCTCGATATTATGCCTTCCGAATCTCTTTATATTATTTTTAAGATTGTCTATCTTAAATTTATTTTTATCTATTGAATA
>JAKAQA010000014.1:6654-23552 GCA_021811805.1 bacterium
GGGTAAACTTCTATAAATCTTTTTTCGTTTTCTTTTAAGAGGCTTAATATAGTTCCGCCGATACCGAAAAAATTAGGGTCTCCGTTCGCCAGAATTAAGACGTTCTTTTTACCGAGGCTTCCTTTTATATAATCGGTTATAAATTTTATTTTGCTGTCGTAAAATATTGCGGCATTATTTAAACGGGTTATGTTTCCGTTGTTTTCAAATATTATGCTTTTATTTATTGAAGAAATCTGCTCTCTTACCCATAAAAGCAGGCTTAAATCTTCTTTTTTAGCAAAGACGGCGTCGAGCCGGTTTTTTTTATCGGTAAATAAATCGAGTATTTGTTTTTTTGCCGCTTCTAAAAAACATGGAGATACGCCCAATATATGAACTTTTTTTGCCATTTATAAAGTTTTTATCCTCCTTTATTATATCTTAACGCCGCGCTTTAATCCGCCCCGACTGCTCTAAGCGCCGTTCTTTTTACGGCGCTCCCCCCGTAAGATATAAGAATAATCTCTATATTTACGCTTTCTCCGGCAGTTTTAGCTAAATTTTCTGCGGCAATTTTTAATATATTTTCAAAAATAATATCGGAATAAATTTTAAACTCGTCGGACGTTATATGGCTGAAAGCCTCTCTTGACGTATTTGCGTTAACGATAAGGCTGTATATGCGTTCGTCCGGCCGGTTCCCGCTTTCGCCTTCGCTTCCGCATATGCTTTCAACCGTTTTTTTAACCGTTTCTCCGAGAAAATTTAAATTTAGCCTGCTGTATTTTGCGTTTGTGTTCCTTGCGCCCTGCGCTATTTTTATAATTTTTCCGAACTGGCCCGCTAAAATAATATTTTTTATGCCCGTTTTTACGGCTTTTCTTATCGAATACGTTATAAAATCGCCTATTTCTATAAAACTTTCCTGGGGCAGGTCATTAATGATTTTTAATGCTATTTTTTCGCTGTATCTTCCCGGAGTGTAAACGCAGGTATCTATCTTATTTTCCGATAAAAAATTTAAAGACGCTTTTATCGTTTCTAGCCATGCTTTAGCCGATACCGGCATAACATAGCCGGTAGTGCCTAATATGCTGATTCCGCCTTCTATTCCGAGCCTCCCGTTTAAGGTCTTCTTTGCCGTTTCCTCCCCTTCGGGTATATACAATACCGAAATAAATATTTTATTATTTAATAAATCCGAACCCGATGCATCATTGTTTGTCTTGTTTATCCAAAAACATAACTCTTCTTTCGCGGCTAGCTCTATCATAGCAAAAGGTACCGGATTAACGGCCGGAGAGCCTGCCCTCACCGGCAAACCGGGCCTTGTCGCCCTGCCTACGCCTTTTGACGCCGATAGTATCAATACGGCGGCTCCGCCTTTCAGCGGACATTTTATTATATTATAAACGGAAAATTTTTCATAATATTTTTTCAACACTGCGATTTCGTTTTTATTGTTTTTATTTATTGAGGTAAAATCTGCGCATATCTTTATGCCGCCGGTTACGTCGTATTCGTCGCTTCCCGAATCTTTAACGGCAGAGGCTTTTGAAACAGCCGTTCCGTTTTCGTTAATGCGGTATTTTTCCAATTCGGCGATGTTTAAATTCGCTTCTTCGCCGCCCGGCATTTTTATTTTTATATCCGAAAATTTTTCCGGCTCGAAATAATACCTTATCGACGCCCTTATAACGGCGGCGCTCGTACTTCCGGTAGAAAACCCTTTTCTCAACCTGTTTTTAATATCGATACCCGACCGTTTTATTTCTCCGCTCATTTATTTTTTTATTCTTGGCCCGATTTATCTTTAGCCCTATGCTTAAAACGACGTCCCTACGGTAAAATTAACGCCGCCTGACGGCCAGTAAGGCTCTCTCGTAAGTATGAAACCGTAGGAAAAGCTTATAGGCCCTATAGGAGACAAATACATTATACCCGCTCCGGCAGATTTATACAACGCAAGCGGTCTGATATCCTGAGTATCCAAAAATACGTTGCCCCCGTCCTGAAAAACAAAAAAATTAATATTATTATAAACCGGAATATTAAACTGTAAATTATAATTTTCCATAACGTCCCCGCCAAGCGGATAATTGTAAGGATTGAGATTCACGAGGCCGATAGAATCCTGAGGGAAACCTCTCACAGTAGTCCTGCCTCCCAAAAAAAATCTTTCGTTTATAGGCACCTGGACCGTCGGCGAAAGAGGTCTTATGTAGCCGGAGCGCAAGGAGTACAAAAAAGTAGTACCGTAAATAAAGGGTATGTATTCTTCGGTATGAAAAAAAATCTTAAAAAAATTAATCTGCGAATCGATTAAAAAATCCGAATATGTAAATCTTAACGTCGTCAAATTTCCGGAGGTCGGGTTAAATATGTTATTTTTAGAATTATATATAACGGAAGCCGAAGTAGAACTTATCCTCGTAAAACCGATGTCTCCGGGCGTTATTTGCGCCCCCGGATTCAACCCCGAAAGATAGTCGTAAAACATTCCGTAAGAAAGGAGCCCTTTTAAGCGGTCGTTAAACCTCCTTATAAGAGAAACCGAGCCCCCTTCTTTGTGCATAGTATAATTAAGGGTAATTATATCCGTATCCAGTCCCTGAGCGTTAAAAGCCAGCCCTCTGTAATTATATATTGCACGGTCGTAATAGTTTAACAGAAGGTTGGTATATATAGCGCTTTTAGAAAAGCGCGCGGATAGAGACTTGCCCGTTCCGAAAAGATTGTTGTTCTCGAGCTGAATAAAACCCTTATATCTCGTATATGTGCCGTAGCCTGCGCCGAAGCTTAAATCTAAAGGTTTTGCGTCTTTCACGCTGACCGTTATGTTTTTATCGGGCTTTATATTTCCGGGATTATCGACTTTAATGCTCACGGAATTGAATATTCCCGCCCTATAAAGCCTGTTCTGCGTATCTATTATTTTTTTCTGGCTGTAAAACTGTCCTTTTTTAAAAAGCAGAAGGCTCTTTATATAATATGTTTTAGTGACGGTATTTCCTATGATTAGAATATTCTTTATGCGGACCCTGGGGCCGCTCTCGATGTAATAATGGAGTACCGCGTATTTCTTATTCTTAGAATATTTTACATCCAGCTTTACTTTAGAAAAAACGAAACCGGAATCCGCCAATTTTGTAGAAAGCAGGTTCTTTCCGTTCTCCGCCTTAATTATATAAAAAGGGAGTTTCTGCATTTTAAAAAAATAATCCGTCAGTTTTTTATCCGTCTTTAAAAAACCCGGAAGGCCTTCGATATAAACGTTTTTTACGACGGTCGGCATCCCTTTGTTTATATTCATGGAGATAACTACGCTTTTTTTATCGTGAGCAAATTTCAGCCCGTAAGAAACGCGGGCTGAAAGCCAGCCTTCGTTATTATAATAATTTTCGATATTGGTTATATCGCTTTTAAGCCTTTTTTCGCGAAAATACTCTCTGTTAAAAAAAGATGTTACGCGGGTTTTCATAAGCGAAATTATGGTTTTTTTGCCGAACGGTTTGCTTCCGCTTATAATTATGCTCTTTATTTCTACCTTATGCCCTCTTTTAACCGTATAATACACGCTAATAGTTTTGGCAGATTCGTTTTTTTCTTCCTTAAAAGAAATTTCCGCAAAAAAATAGCCTTCTTTTTTAAAAAAATCTTTTAAAACTCTTTGAAACGCTTTAAACGTCCCTTCATCGAAAATAAGCACGTTTTTTATTTCAAGCACCGAATCTTCGATAAAACTTTGTTTCAGAGGCTCCGCTCCTTTAAAATGGAATATTATTTTATAGCCCGGGTGGATATCGAAAGTTATAATAGCATTATATTTAGAAATATAAGCTATTTTAGGTTTTTCTATAATGGCGTTTAAATATCCTTTGTTTTTATACAAATTCCAGATTTTTTTCCTGAATTTTTGAAGTTCGTACAGGTTTAAGGGTTTGGAAATTAATTTCTCGATAAGCGCATTTACGGTTTTTTTAGGATAATACAATTTAAATTCGACGAATATCTTAGAAACTAATACCGGCCTGCCGGGAAGAATATCGATATTCACCGCATATTTTTTTGAACTCCTTAATACCCGGCGTTTTATTTCAATTTTTGCATCGGGATATCCTCCTTTAAGCATAATTTCTTTGATTTTTTGTTCGCTTAAAGTTTTATAATATTTAAAAAAACGGCCGCCCTTTTTTATGGGGATGGAATCGAGTATTGTTTCGGCCGGTATCTCCGTTCCTTTCAACCCTTGGACATTTACGGTTCCTATATAAATCTTAGGCAAAAAAATAAATTTTAAATAAATCGATTTTTGTTTCTTATTTATTTCGGAAAATACCGAAATATTAGAAAAATAACCCGAAGCATAAAGCGTTTTAACGGTCTTTTCAAGGGAATACATAGAGAATCTTTCCCCGTTTTTTATAAAAATAAAATTTTTTATATCTTTCATCGGAATGCCTGACGGCATTTCATATTTTATAGACCGTATAACGTATTCTTCCGCCGGGATGTTGTAAATGCTCGAAGGGTTTTTTGCATAGGAAGTTTTTGCGCAAACCGCATTAAAAAGGCAAAGCGTTAATGCCGAAAGGAATAAGGATACCGCCGTTTTTTTTATATTTATATTCATATTCGTCTTCATAAAATGTTCTAATTTTAACGCATTTTAATAAAATCTGAAATGAAAAACGATATTTCCGCCGACTTCGCTGTATACGTTAGAATTATTTGGAGCAAGTTCGTTGTTCTCCCAGACGCCTATTACGGAAATATGGCGGCTCAAGCTGTATGTCAGCGTTACCGACTGGGAAGATTGAGAAGATACTATATCGCTGTATGAAACGGAAAGTTTTTTTGTTAAAGATTTAGTAACCGTTACCTGCGGAGCGGCGCTGTGGGTCACGACAGAATATGAAGGCGATACCGACAGGTTCCTGAATCCGAAATAGCTTGAAATTGCTCCGGTAACGCTTCGTTCGACGCCTCCTCCTATAGCGGACGCCGCTTCCGACGCCGCAATTCCGCCTGCCGAACCGGCATAAACTGAAGTCGTAGGCGCGCCTAACGCCAGCATCGACACTATATCGAGTTCCGAAAGCGGCGGGGTGGAAGAAAGATTAACGTTGAAATTTAACAGCGAACCGTTCGCGTTCATTCTTATTATATATTGATTTATATGGGTCGCCGCCGCTATGTCGAAAGAAGGGTTAATTCTGTACTGGTTATTAAAATCTAAATTTGCGTAAGACAGTTTAAACTTTGTCCCCCTGAAAAATATTTCCCCTTTTTCGGCATTTGCCGTTCCCATTATAATCGGGTCGTAAAGCGTTCCTATGAGATGAAGTTTTGCGCTGAAATCGGTATCTACGATATTATTTTTAATAGAGATGCCTTTATCCGACGTTATTCTGATATTTAACTTAGGATTAAAAGTCCCTATCGCGATTGCGGAGGGCGATTTAACGATATTGTAATTTTTATAGCTGAGAAGAAACGACGAAAGATTTATTCTTTTATCGTACAGAGCTTTTTTTATATCTACGTCGCCGTATAAGACGGGATTTTCGTTACTGCCGGAATATCCCATATTTCCGTTTATTTTTGCGTAAAAATAGTTTGATTTCCTATAAATAACCGAATTAAAACCTGCCGCAATATTATAGTATGAAGGTTTAAAGTTTTGCAGCCTTATTACTCCGCGGGCGGAAAAAATACCGTTTAACATTCTAAACCGCGCTTTTTTAAGAAGAATCATGTTGTTGTCGAATATCAATCCTGCAAAAATTCTTGAGGCGGCAAGCGACGGATATGCCGAAGTCTCTATGAGCCCTCTTTCTATATCGGCAAAGCCGTATATCCTGGGAGAGGCGGCGGGGCCGAAAATATCGGCGGAAGCCGTTATAAATCCCGATGAATTTATTATTTTATCCGATAAAATTCCAAGGATCCACAAATCGGTTCTGTCGTTTAATATAATATGATATTGTTTAGGGGTTATGCCGCCCCTTACCTGAAAGTAGTTATTTCCGCCCGTCAGCTTAAATCCTCTGAATTTCAGCGTTCCGTCCATGTAAGATATTTTTATATCTTTAGCGTTTTTTAAGAAAAAAGGTCCGTGTTTTAAATAGACGTAATCTAATTTTGAAAATAAATAAGAACTTTTAATATCGGAAATTTTTCCGCTTCCGTAAATGCCGCCGGATAATATGAATCTGGTTTTGCGGTAATTAATGTTTAATAAATTAATATTCGTTATGAAATGATACGGATATCCTTTCTTAAGCGATATAACCGCTTTCGTTTTTAGCGAACTCTTTAAAGCGGAAAAATTTAAAGCCATTCTGCCGTTAGACGAAGAAACGCCGATGTCCGCGTTTCCCAATGAATAATCTCTTACGTAAATACCGTCTATCGCCGCGTTACCGGAAATATCCGGCAGATTAAACGAGCCGCCTATATGCAGATTGACGCCTATATTCCCTTTTATGCGATATTTTTTAATCTGCTTAAAATTTAAATCGGCAATATTAATCCGGCTTGAGATTATCCTGAGGTCGTAGTTATTATTATTGCGCCCGAAATTCAAACTTCCGTAACCGTTAAAAATTGCGCCGCCGTAAGAACCGTCGAGTTTTTTTATGTTCAAGCCGCTTTTAGTTAATGAAAACAGCAAATTAACGTTTGAAAGATACTGGTTGTATATTTCGACTTTTTTAGAATTCGCCGCTATTTCAAAAACAGGGTTTTCAAGCTCTCCTGAAATCTTTCCGCCGGAATTGAAAGCCGCATAATACTGAATAGAAGGCTTTTCGGAAATTAAATGAATACCCGCCGCATTAAAATTTCCGCTTATATATTCTTTTTTTGAATTTTTATTCTCGAATATTTCTCCGCTGAAATCAAACGTTCCGTTTTTATCGAATTTAGCGCTTTTTTCCTTCAAACGTACGCTTTTAAATAAAACTTTTCCGCTTCCTGTAATATCGACGTCGGCGTTTCCGCTGTATAAACTTAAGTATTTATTAATATAAAGCGTTCCGAATCTGTTCCTGAAACTAAAATTAATATTATGAAAATTTCCGGTTATACTGCCGGCTATAACGCCGGCACCCGAAGGCTCGAAATATCTGCTTTTATATTGTTCTATCAAGCTAATCGAAGGCAGTTCGGCGTATGACGAACCGAAGCCTATGTTTAAATAGTTCTTATCGTAATTTATTTCTCCTTCGGCCGAGCCGTTTATTATTTTTGACGAAACGCGGATATTTTTTAATAAAACATATTTATCGTTTACTAATACCGCTCCTTTTACCAGAATATTATTTCTATAATTAATATAATATACGGTCCTGCCGGTCCGCCCGTTTCCGAATTTAATCTGCTGGACGGGTTTCTCCAGCTCTATTTTTTCTATATTCCCGACATAAAAATTTCTGCCTAAGCGCAGGAAAGTAACGACGTTTCCGCTTGCAACACCTTTAAACTGAGGGGTTTTCTCGGCATCGTAAAAATCTATAAGTTTGCCGACGTCGATATTTTTTAAAACCGATTTAAATTTACCCTCTTTTTCTTTAATATTAATAATGCCGGCCGATTTAAACTGCCGTTAAATAACATTAATCGATCTTTTTAAAATTTATAATATTATTTTCATTTTTGCCGAAATTTCCGGCGCATTCGACGGTTCCGTTATTTATATCTCCGCCCGAAAAGACGACGTTTTTAAGATTAACCGAAGCGCCTGCGCTGATTTTTCCGCCGAAATCGCCGGAAGCCGTCAGCTTTGCGCTTAAACGCCCTTTTAAAGCGGGCAGAAAAGTAAAATTTTTAGAAAAAGAAGATAAACTTTTTACATTTAACGAAGTGGCGTCGTTAAATTTTTCGACAAACCCCGAAATTTTATTTTTTTGGTTTAATTCCAATATGCCGTCCGACACGGCGGTAAGATAGGAATTGCCCAGGCTTATTCTGCGGTATTTGATGAAATTGCTAAAATAATGAATTTCGACCGCTTCCGATTTAAAAATCTTCTGCAATTTTAATTTTTTAGATTTTACGAATATATAAGGCATATTATATTTAAAGTATATGCCGCCGTTATTATATAAAAACGGTATAGGATTAGGTTTTTTATAAGCGGTTAATTCGAATTTTTTTAGCTTTAATAAAATATTTTTATCGGCATCGTTTAAGTTTAAATTGCCTTCCGTTATTTTTAATTTGTCTAAAGACGCCGAAATAAAAGAACCGGGGCGTTTCTTAAAAATATTTTTTACGACCGAATCGATATTTTTAAAATTATCGAACCGGCCGTTTTTTATTAATATATTGACTTTAGGGTCTATAATATTAATTTTATAAATAATTATTTTTCGTTTAAAAATATTAAACGGACCGAAAGTTATATTAATGCGTTTAACTTTTGCGAAATTTTTAATATTTAAACCGTAAAGGCTTATTTGAGGGGAAAAAACGGAAAATTTTATTTTTTCTATAGTCGTATTTTTTTTTAGAACCGAGGAAATATATGCGGATAAATAGTTTTTAGCCTTCGAAGCAAAATAAGGCGACGTAATGAATAAAACGGCGCTTGCGGAAATTACGGCCGTTAAGAGTAAGAGGATTAATAAATAAATTTTAAATTTCTTTTCATATTTTTTCATCTATAAATTTATAGCCTACGCCTCTTATGGTTTCTATAAATTTAACCGAACCGTCTATCTCGATATTGGACCTTAATCTCCTGATGTGGACGTCCACCGTTCTCGGTTCGACGAATGAATTGTTTCCCCAGACATTATCCAGAAGTTTTTCCCGCGAAAAAACATCTCCGGCGTAAGTCATTAAAAAGATAAGAATTTTAAATTCTATAGGGCTGAGTTTTATCTCGGTATTTTTTACCGTTACGCTGTGTTTGCTGATGTTTACGGCGATATTTTTAAACATATACCCGCCCGATACTTCACCGCTTTGCTTATTATTAACTTTAACGGGGGGCATTCTTTTTAAAATAGCGCGGACGCGGGCAAGGAGTTCATTTACGGAAAAAGGCTTTATAATATAATCTTCGGCGCCGGCTTCAAAACCCAATATTTTATCCACTTCTTCCTGTTTTGCCGATAAAAATATAACGGGGACTCCCGACAAGCGGGAATCCTGTTTTATTCTTTTGCAAACTTCGTAACCGCTGATATCGGGGAGCATAAGGTCGAGGATTATAATGTCGGGCTTAACGACTTCGGCAATTTTAATTCCGTCAAACCCGTTAAATGCAAATTCCACGTTATAACCTTCTTTGGCAAGATTATATTTTAAGAGTTCTACGAGATCGGATTCGTCGTCTATTACAAGAATATTGACTTTGCTCATAATAAATAATACAACATAAAAATCCGATTCTGTCAAGCCCAAATCCGGGAATATTACCTTACTTTACTTTTTGCATTATTGCCTTTGGAATTGTTTTGTTTTTTTGCGTAACCGTGCCGCGGCTGATAATTCCTGCTGCCGGCTGAGGCCGGCGTTCTTTCCCCGTAAATTTTCCTGCCTCCCTGCCTTTGAGGCAATGAATTATGAGGTTCGGCAGGCATATTTGCCGGCGGAACAAAGCTGTCGAATAAAACTTTGGGTATCTCGCGTTTTATGAACCGCTCTATTTCTTTAAGGTAGCGAAGCTCTTCCTTATCTACTAACGAAATAGCCTTTCCGCTGCTGCCGGCGCGCCCCGTGCGCCCTATGCGGTGGACGTAATCTTCAGCCGCATTGGGCAGTTCAAAATTTACGACATGCGGCAGGCGGTCGATATCTATTCCGCGCGAAGCGACGTCGGTAGCGACAAGCGCCGTTACCGAACCGTCTTTAAACTGCGCCAGAGCCTTCATACGCGCAGGCTGGCTTTTATTTCCGTGTATAGCGGATGCGGAAATTCCGTCCGCGGCCAGTTTATCGGCAAGGCGGTTAGCGCCGTTTTTCGTGCGGGTAAAAATCAGTACCTGTTTCCATTTATGATGTTTGATAAGATGCGATAAGAGATGGCTCTTCAAGCGCTGAGAAACTAAATGGACGCTCTGGTCCACTAATTCCGAAGCGGCATTGCGTTTTGCGCCTTCTACGAAAACCGGCTTATGAAGGACGGAGGCGGAAAGGGTTTTGATTTTTTCGGAAAAGGTCGCGGAAAATAATAAGTTCTGCCGTTGTTTAGGCAGAAGCGCGATAATTTTTTTAATATCGACGATAAATCCCATATCAAGCATCCTGTCGGCTTCATCCAGCACGAAGATTTCGACGCCGGATAAATCGACTGTTTTTTGTCCGACGTGGTCAAGCAGACGGCCCGGGGTCGCCACGAGTATATCCACGTTGCGGCGCAGGGCTTTTATCTGAGGAACGATGCTCATTCCTCCGAACACAGCCGTAGATTTTAACGGAAGATATTTTCCGTATGTTTTTACCGATTCTTCTACCTGTGCGGCAAGTTCGCGCGTCGGCGCCAGAATTAAACAGCGCGGTCTGCCGGAGCGGGAAGCCGCTGCGGGTTTTTCGGCGAGCAGGTGCAGTATAGGAAGCGTAAAAGCCGCCGTTTTTCCGGTTCCGGTCTGTGCGCCGGCCAGCATGTCCGACCCGGACAATACCGCAGGAATAGCTTTGGCCTGAACGGGGGTCGGATTTTCGTATCCGGCATCGGCGACGGCCTGCATTATGGGTTTTAACAAATTTAAATCTTTAAAACCTATTTCCTTATCGATTTCCTTATTTACGTTATCGTATAACTTAGGCGATTCCGTAGCATAATTTTTTTTGTTTTTGAACATTTTTAGACATTCCTCCATTGTGAGTTAAGAATTATTATACAAATTAACACTGCATCTAGTTTTCGAGGAATATTTACGGGAATACCGGGGTTTAACTTTAACAATGTCGATAGTGTATTTTTTATTATACGATTATTTTAAAAAATAATCAAAGTTTTTTATTTATTTATCTTTAATTTTTAATTTAATTTTAAATGCCGACTCTTTTAATTTTTCTTTAACTTCTTTTTCTATAAAGAAATTAATCTTATAAATATAATAAATTATTTTGTTTTTATATAAATAAAGTTTGTAATTTTCTCTTTTAACCGCGCCGAATCTTTGTTTATATTCTTCTCCTCCCTTGAGGAAATCGAATTCTTCGTATTTTTCGCCTATAGCCTCTTTTATAATATAATAAGTTAAAACTATGCCCGGATGAAAATTGGAATATTCCGGGTCGAATCCAGGCAGATATACCTGCCTTTTATTTCCGGAATCGAAACAAACCGCCGATGAAATAATCTTTTCTTTGCCGCCACAGCCGCCGCTTTTTTTTTCGTTAAGCGCCAGAAAAGACAGCGCAATTTTATTTTTATTATATAATACGGTAAATAAATCCGTAAAAAAATTTTTTATTTTTTTATTATAAAATACCCCTTTTTTTCCCTTATCGTTCCATCTTTTTTGGTGCAGGCCGAAAAAACAGTTTAAATATTCCTTAAATAAAGATTTATCTACAGCCGAAGAGCCTATGAATCCGATATTATTTTTTTCCGCTTTTTCGACCCTGTTTAAAATATTATATCTTTGCTTAGAGTTAAACCGCTTCATATAGCCGTCCATGCCGTCCGGCAGATTAAAATAATAACAGCAGCCGCTTTCTTTATAATTCAATTTTAAACCGTAATGCTCGGAAACGCTTTTTTTAACGCCGTTAAGCAGTTCCCCTGAAACCTGCCTCATGTAAATTATATCCGCTATTTTATTATTTGCGATTTCCCCGAATATTTCGGAATAAATTCTTTCTTTATCGGCATCTTTTTTTACGATAATGTCAAGATAATCGGAATAATCGCCGCTAATAAATATCAGCGATTTAAAAAACAAAAAAAATCTCTTCAGAAAAAAAGGGGCTAAAGCTTCTAATTCATCGGCATCGTTATAAACGGCTATTATAAAAAGACTGTCCTTGCCGCGCAAAAAATATTTTATCCAGAGAAAATTCCAGTCAAACGACAGAAAAACGTTTTCGTTCGGGCTTGTTTTCAATAAATCGTTCCATTCGCTTTCGAACTTTTGAAGTTCTTCTATACTGCGGATAATTTTTATCATTTCTGCGGTTAAAATTTAATTTTTTATTATAACATTTCTTCGGTATTTATAAAAATTATTTTATAACCGTTTTAAGTATGAATCGGTTAAGCCTTGATTGCCGATTTAAATAGTGGTATTATATCGCATAGTAGGTTATTCGGTAATAATCTAACTTACCCTTATAAGATTCCATCTAAATTAAAAAACGATTTTTTTTATGAATATTATAAAAAAAACAAAGGGCAAGCTCTCCATATCTAAATCGGATAAATTTCAGATATTAGCGATGCACGTTTTCTTTTTATTTCTGGTCTGCATCGTGCTTTCCGTTTTTATATACGAAAGCATAAGCCTGAAAAAAACAGTCGCAAGACGCCTCCAAGCCGTTTCAAAACTAACGGCTTCCGATGTATCTTCCGCAATTAAAACTCAAATAGACGCCCATTTCCACGACCTTAAATTTTTAATAACGGATTTTTTAAATATAAACGACGGACATCTTACTCCTAACGCGCAAGCATTGCATGTTTTTAAGGATTTCAAAAAATATCACCCCGGTATTGCGGCTATTAACATTCTTAATCCGTCGATGAGCAGAATAGTCTGGTCGAGTTACGGAAAAGACCAAAGTTTAAATATAAAAAAAATTATTTTTACTCATTTATCCGGCTATCCAAACCGTTATATAGGAACGCTTTATTTTCAAAAAACCGATAATAAATGGGTTATACCCATGAACGAACGTATAGTCAATAAAAACGGCAAGACATTAGGCTTCGTCGGCTCTCCTTTCATACTTTCAAATTTTAATTCAATCAATACCACGAAATATATAGAAACGGCTCTCATAGAAACGGCGGGAGGCAGAATAATATCCTCATGGAAAAACGGCAGGCGGCAGAATAACCCATACGATATGCCCGAGGTTTCTGGCGGCGTAACGGAAAAAATAAATGGCTACCCGTGGTTCATTAAAGCCGGATGGACAAAGTCCGTCTTTGAAAAATTTTTCTGGAATAAGGAGCGCATTTATCTGCTAACGGCGTTTCTGCTTATTCTGATATTCGTTGCGATAGACATAATATCGAGAATTGCTTTTGGACGCCTAATACGCCTTAAAAGATATCAGGATGCCGCAATAAGCGTGCAGGAGGATGTTTTGTCGCTGAAAGACGCAGAAAGCATATACAGGCATATCGTAAATATAATAGTTGCCAAAACGGACGCCATTGGGTCGGTTTTGGCAGTCCCCGACGAGGAAAAAGGTTGTTTTATACCCATCGCCGCATGCGCAGACGATGCCGAACACGAAAAAAACCTCATGTTGATAAAACCTTCAATAAAAAGCGGCGATATTTTAGGAAATATGCCCGCGTCTATAGTTTACAGGGAAAAAAGGATACTTGGTCCTTTGCATAAATTGGACCCGGTTACAATAGAAAAATACCCCTCATTTTCAAGAGTAAAGAGCTTGATGGCCTTCCCTATATTTCAAAATTTAGATTGCGGCCCCGTAGCGGTTTTAGGCATACAGTCTAATTCAAAGCATTATTTTACTAAAGAAATGAAAACTATAATTACGCAGGTTACAAATTCTTTAGGAATAGCCCTCAATCAGCTCGACATTAAACGCCGTTTGGCATTAGAAGCGAAACATCAGCGGCGGCTTAAGGAATTTAACTTTTTTTTAGCGCAGATGAATCAGCTGATAAGCAGAACCGAAAATGAAAAAAGCCTCCTCGACTCTATTTGCAATATGGCGATAAATTATACCGGCTTAAAATTAGCCTGGATAGCAAAACCGGACGAAAAAGGAAACGTCCGCTTTATATCCCATTTTGGAGCGCCGGGTTTTGTAGAGAGATTGCATATTTCCGTAAATCCCGATGTGCCGGAAGGATATTCAAGCGTCGGCAGAGCATGGCGTTCCGGGAAGCCGGTTTACGTTCCTTCATTCAGGAAAGATGATTCCATGCGTCCATGGCTCGAAATAACCGAAGGGTTCGGCATATTATCCAGCGCTTCTATGCCTATATTAAGAGGCGGCGTTATATGGGCGGTATTAACGCTGCTTCACTCGAAAGAAAACTTTTTCGACGAAGACCTTAAAAATCTGATGGAAGAAATTGCCTTAGATATAGGATCCGGTTTAGACAGGATAGACCTTATAAATAGCAAAAAAAGAGAAACCGAAATAAAAAACGCTTTTCTAAGCAATACTTCGGCGGGCATTACGCTCGCCAGCTATCCCGACAGGGTTTTTCTCGAGGCAAACGATACTTTTCTCGATATATTGGGCTATCCTAATATCGAATCTTTGCAAAACCATAATTCAAGAGAGGTTTATCCCGACGACGCAACATATGTAAGAATCGGGGAGCTTGCCGAAACGATATTGGCGGAAGGAAAGGGTTCCGTCCACGATATACCGGTCGTCAGGACGGACGGCACTACTATTTACGCGGACTTTTACGGACAAAAATTAAAAGAATTAATTAAAGGCAAAGAACAAATATTATGGACGCTGATAGACATTACCGAAAGGCACCGGCTGTCGGAAGAACTGTCGTATCAAGCCTTCTACGACGAACTTACCGGGCTTCCAAACCGCCGCTCGCTGTCGCTCGAACTGGAAAGGGCTATAGCGAGAACCGGCCGCCGTAAAACATTTCTTGCCGCTTCTATAATAGACATCGACGACTTTAAGCCTATAAACGATAAATTCGGACATCTTGCCGGAGATAACGTGCTGAAAATAATTTCGGCAAGATTAAAAGGCGTTCTGCGCAAAATGGATTTTATAGCCAGGCTCGGCGGAGACGAATTTGTAGTTATAATCGAGGATTTTAATAATAAAACCGAACTTGAAAGCATATTGGTAAAGATTGAAAAAAAGATTAAAGAAGTTATAGTTTTAGAAGACCGAAGCGAAATAGCGGCAGACATAAGCATGGGTATTTATATATACGACGGCTCTCTTAAAGACAAAGAACCGCCTACTTCCGACAATCTTTTGCGCTACGCCGACCAGGCATTATACGAGAGTAAAAATAATAAGACGGACCGCTTGCGTTATTACGCTTTTCATGGAGAAGCTTTCCCGCATATGAAAAATAAAATACAGAAACTTCTAAAAGACGGCAATCTCTTGGTTTATTACCAGCCTATTATGGATAATTTTACGGGGGAGATAGCCGGAGTGGAAGCGCTTGCGCGCTTATCCGATAACGGAAATATAATTTCTCCGTATAATTTTTTGCCTATGCTGAACGAAAAAGATTTGTTTAATTTAAGCAACGAAGTATTAATAAAAGCCCTTAAAGAATTATCGGAAATAGGGGTGTCCGCCGAAAAATTATGGGTTTCGATTAATATCGACCCGAAATTCATTTCCGAAGAATATATTTTATCCCTAAAAGACATACTGAAATCCGGCTGCGACCCTTCTAAAATAGTTTTAGAAATTCTAGAAACGGGGGATTTTCTAGGTAAAGATAAAGCTATGCAGAATATAAGAGCTATGAAAGATTTAGGGGTAAAGGTCGCGTTAGACGACGTCGGAAGCGCTTATTCGTCGCTTATGCGCCTTAAAGAACTTCCGGTTGACGAAATAAAATTAGACCAGTTTTTCGTCAGAACTTTGGAGGAAAATCCGCGCGACCTTCATTTTGTCCAGTCGATATTAGAACTTGCCGACGAAAAAAAGGTCGATTTAGTGGTAGAAGGCGTTGAAACCGAAGATATATTAGACGCTCTTTCGGTAATGGATATCGATTATCTGCAAGGTTATGCTATCGCAAAACCTATGCCGCCGGATAAACTTAAAGATTTTTTGATATATAAAACTTTTAGCCGCATAAAGCATCCTATGAGTTTTCTTGGATTATATGCTATAAAGATAGTTTCTTATCGTGATATAAAAAAAATTATCAGGCATGACCCCTATTTAATAGACTATAAAAATCTTGCCGGCGGTAAAAATTGCCCTATAACGAATGCCATGTTATCCTTAAACGTTCCCGTAAATCATATTCTATACGATTTGCATTACAGATACGACAAAGCTATAGCCGAATTGGGCGAAGCATTAAAATCGTCCGGGAATGCGGATTGGGGTCCGTTAGAGCGGATCAGCGAAGAATTCGAAAGGGAGATACTTTTCAAATATTATAAACGCAGGAACTCAAGTTCAAAACTCAGCTAATTTCGGCGATATTCCCGGAATCTATCTTTTGCCTGACGTCTAATATTTCGTCCATGCCTTTTAAGAAAGCGTTAAAGCAGTCGGCGTCGAAATATTTGTCCGGCTGCATTTCGTCTTTCATAATTGCGATAGTTTCTTCAAGCGTATAGGCCGGTTTATATATTCTTTTGTTTATTAGCGCATCGAAAACGTCGGCTATTTTGGAAATTCTGCCGGCAATAGGAATTTTATCGCCGGCTAATCCTTTCGGATAACCGCTGCCGTCAAAGTTTTCATGATGCGATAAAGCTATAAACGCCCCTTCTTTAAGCGTGGCGGATTCCGAATCTTTTAAAATATTATAACCTATTTCGGCATGGGTTTTCATAATTTCAAATTCATCTTTATTCAGGCGTCCCGGTTTTAAAAGAATATTGTCCGGTATTCCTACTTTTCCTATGTCGTGCATTGGCGCCGCATTTAGTATTTCTTCCTGAAAAACTTTATCCATTCCAAGTTCTTTTGCTATAATACGGGCATAATGGGACATTCTGGAAATATGCCTGCCCGTATCTTCGTCTCTGTATTCCGCAAGGACTATCAGCCTGCCGAGCGAATCCTGC
>JAKAQA010000097.1 GCA_021811805.1 bacterium
CGACTCCCGCAAGCGCTTCCGCCTCTTCAAAAAAAGCCTTTACCGCGTCTTCGTGTCCTATGCATCCTATAATAGTTACGTCGGCTCCCTCAGAAATATGCGGTTTTAATCCCGCCTGCTCTATTTTGCTAAGAATGTAATCGATTTCATCCTTAGTCGCCCCTCTTTTTAAAACTAAAATCATCTATTTCTCCTCCTTAAACCAAATTTTATTTATATTGTATAGATTAATATTTTATCTTATATTGAAATAATTGTAAAATTTATTTCAATGCTTTAATCCGAAAAAGGTGTCAGATTAATTTTACGCAAAATCTTTTATCGTTATAATTGTTGCTTTTCGTATGCGTAAAATAAAATCTGACACCTTTTTCTTCATTTTTATTGCAAGTTTTTTTCTAATCATTATAATATATCCAAAATGTTTTTTGTTTTATGCTGGATTAAAGCAATGCTTTAACGAGTTTAACGTTTTCTTTGTGCGTCCCTATGGTAATTCTAACCATATCGGCATAGCCGAATCTGTCCATAGGTCTTATTATAACGCCCGCTTCCAAAAATTTTTCCGCCGTTTCGGCGGCTTTTCGCCCTTTTAATTTCACGAGTATAAAATTCGCTCCGGTTTCGATGAACTCTAATCCGGCTTTTTTAAATTCGCCGTAAAGATATTTCTTTTCGGTTTCGTTGGTCGTTATAACTTTTTTTAGATATTCTGCATCGTTTAAAGCCGCCGCGGCTGCGGCCAAAGAAAGAGAATTTACGTTAAAAGGCTCTCTTACCCTGTCCATTAGCGAAATTAAATCTTTATGCCCTATTCCGTAGCCTATCCTTAGTCCGGCAAGTCCGTAAACCTTGGAAAAAGTGCGAAGAACCAAAACGTTGGGAAAATCGGATACGCTTACGTCTTCGGCAAGAGACCTGCCTATATATTCTATGTACGCTTCATCGACTATGATTAAAACGTCGTCTTTAATCTTTTTTATAAAATTTATAATTTTATCGTTAGAATAAAACGTTCCGGTAGGATTATTAGGGTTAGATATAAAAACTACTTTTGTTTTTGCGTCGATAAGTTTATACATATCGTCTAAATCGAGAGCGTAATCTTTTAGTTTGCTTATTTTTAATTTTATTCCAAGCTGTTCGCCGGCAAGATAATACGCCACGAAAGACGGAAAAGGCGATACTATATTTTCGTCTCTTTCGCAAAACGTCCTGACCGCGATATCTATAAGTTCGTTTGAACCGTTTCCCAGTATAAAATTTTCGGAAGCAAGCTTGCCGCAGTTAGAAAAAAATTTAACTAATTCCTGTTTTAAATAAAAACCGGAACCGTCGGGATATCTGTTTAAGTTTTTAAGCGCGGACTTAATTGCTTTTAAAGCCAAAGGAGAAGGACCGAGCGGGTTTTCGTTCGACGCAAGTTTGACTATATTTTTAATCCCTTTTTCTCTTTCGACTTCTTCTATGGGTTTTCCCGGAATGTAAGGATTTATTTTATAAATATAATCCGGCGCTTTTACGTTAAAACTTTTCATAAAAAATTCCGTCCCTTTTATTTTTATATTATTAATATTAAAGCGAGATTAGTTATATTTTATTTATGCGAACCGGTAAATTTAAGCGTAGCGGCGGGTTTTTTAACCGAATAGTCTTTAGGCTTTGCCGTTTTTTTGATATCTTCGAGCGTGTTTTGGACTATCGACCTTTCGTATATTCTTACCCAAGCGCAATCCATGCTTTCGTCTATTTCGCATTTATAATTTTTCATGCCGCCGCAAGGTCCGTTCAGCAGGCCTTTAGGGCAGAGGGTTACGGGGCATATTCCGCCTGTTTCGTTTAGCACGCAGCTGCCGCATAAAGAACACATCTCTTTAAGCGACGAAAGATTTTCGATATTTCCCAGAAACATTGTGTCAACGCCGGAAACGACTTTTATATTTTCAGGCAGAGCAGATACGGCGGACTGCACTCCGCTGCCGCATGAAAGAACCAGAACGGACTGCGCTTTAAATAAAACGTCTTTATTATCTCTTACCGCTTTTCTTACTTTCTGGATATGGCACATTGCGTCTATAACGTATGTTCCTTCGACTGTAATATTCCGGTCGGTTAAAATTTTCGACATTGCTTCAACTTCTTTCGGTCCTCCGGTTCTGGAAGTATCGGAACATATACCGCAGCCGAAAATAAAAACCGAGCCTCTGATTTTTTTTAATATATCGTCTAAATCTTTTTGTTTAGATACTATCATAATCTCTAATCTATATATGCTTAATTTCTTTTTATATTTGCGGGTCTTTTTTATTAATTTTTTTATTATTTTTTTTTCATTTAATATCGGATTTCACCGAAGCCGATTTTACTGTATTTTCCATTAAAACGGCGACCGTCAGCGGTCCTACGCCGCCCGGTACCGGCGTTATTTTTGAAACTTTATTTACGACTTTTTCAAAATTTACGTCTCCGCAAAGTTTTCCGTTTATATTTGAAATGCCTACGTCTATCACTACGGCACCATCTTTTACGTATTCATCGTCAACAAGATGCGCCTTTCCGGTAGCCGATATTAAAACGTCGGCTTTAGAAGCTATAGATTTTACGTCTTTGGTAAAAATATTTAAAGAAGAAACGGTTGCATACCTGTTCATAAGCATAATGGCAAGAGGCTTGCCGACAATGTTGCTCTGTCCTATAATGACGCAGTTTTTTCCTTTAACGGAAATATCGTAAAAATCCAGCATTTTTAATATACCGTACGGGGTGCAGGGATAAAAAGCGGCGTTTTCGGTGAAAATTTTACCGACGTTTAAAGGATGAAATCCGTCCACGTCTTTGGAAGGATTAATGGCTTCCATTATTTTTTTTTCGTCTATGTGAGGGGGAAGCGGAAGTTGTACCAGAATACCGTGAATTAATGGATCGTTGTTTAATTCGTCGATTTTGTTCAAAAGCTCTTTTTCGGTTAAAGATGCGGGGTAAATATCTTTTTTAGATAATATTCCGCATCTTTTCGCCGCAATATCTTTATTTCGGACGTAAACTTCGGAAGCCGGATTATCGCCTACTAATATTACTGCGATAGCCGGAACTATACCGTTTTTCTTTAACTTGATTACTTTTTCCGATATGGAAGATTCTATATTTTTTGCAATAAGCCTTCCGTCGATTATCTTTTTTTGGATATCGGAATTATCGGAAATCATTACATTAATCCAAAACGCTCGATATTATCGTCAGCTATTTTTTGAATTTTTTCAATTTCTGCCCTGCCGGCTTCGTCTTTAAACAAGTGTTTAAATCTTCCCTGCAATTTAAGATATTCCTCTACGGGAACTTTCTTGCTTATTTTTTTTACCGAAATTATTTTATCGTATTCCGCTTCGAACAACGGATAAAGTCCGGTCTGAACCGCAAGCTGAGCAAGTTTTACCGAATATTTCGGCTCGTATTTCCATCCCGGAACGCACGGAACGTCGACCTGTAAATATTTTGCGCCCTTTATAGCCATAGCTTTTTTAACCTTTTTCTGAAGGTCCATAGGGTAACCGGCAGACGAAACTGCCGTGTACGGAATTCTGTGCGCCATCGCAATTTCCGGCATATATTTTTTAGGCCTGTTATTTCCGAACGACTGCTTTCCCGAAGGACTGGTCGTAGTATATGCATCTAAAGGCGTTAAACCGCTTCTCTGATAACCGGTATTCATATATGCGCCGTTATCGTAGCATATATATAAAACGTCATGATTTCTTTCAAACATTCCGCTTAAAGATTGAAGTCCGATATCAGCAGTTCCGCCGTCTCCGCCTTGGGCAATAACCGTAATTCCTTCTTTTTTACCCATATATTTAAGCGCGGCTTCTACTCCCGATGCTACCGCCGCCGAATTTTCAAATAAAGAATGTATCCACGGAATTTTCCACGAAGATTCCGGCCAGCGGGTCGAAAAGACCTCAAGGCATCCCGTAGCGCTAGTCGCTATCGTGTTCTTGCCGAGAATTTCCATTATAAGCTTTACGCTCATAGACTGGGCGCATCCCGAACAGCCCGTATGACCCATGGTAAAAAGTTCGTTATGAGTTTCTTCTTTCGTCAGCATGGTTTATATTCCTATTTTTTAATTTATTGTTTTATTGATATTTTTATTCTGTCTGCTTTTGCTTTTAGCCTCAACCGACGCTGCCGCAAACCGATTTATTAGGTACTTTAATAATTCTTGACGTTTCTTCTTATAGATACTGCTGCGACAGCCCTATAAATTCGCCGTCGACGTTTTCTTCTTTTTCGGCTCTTTCGACCAGGTCTTTTATATTTTTAGGCGTAATATCCCTGCCGCCGAGACCTATAGTATAGCCGTTTACGTTTACCGTATTGATTTTATGCTTGAACAGCGAATCTCTTATTTCTACGGAAAGAATTCCGCCTTTTCCCGGACAAGTAGCCTTTTCTATTACTATAACGTTTTTAACGTTTTTCAGGGCATTGACGATTTCTTCTTCGGGAAACGGCCTGAATGAACGGACTTTAAGAACGCCGATTTTTTTTCCGGATTCCCTTAACTCGTCCACTACGTCTTTTATAGTGCCTAGAACCGAACCCATGGCGACTATTACGGTCTGAGCGTCGTCCATTTTATAAGCGTCCGTCAATCCTCCGTAAAATCTGCCGAACATATCCTTAAATTCTTTTGCGGCGTCTGTGATTACGCCGGCGGAATATTTCATCGCGTTATACATATTGTATCTCGATTCCATATAAACCGAAGGCTCTCCGAGCGTACCGAAAGAATAAGGATTTTCGACGTCCAATTTGTATTCCATATTAATAGGAGGAAGGTATTCTTTTACTTTATCGATGCCGTCTATGGTTTCTACTACTTCAAAAGTATGGGTTAATACAAAACCGTCCACGTTTACTATTACCGGAAGCATAACGTCCCTGTTTTCGGCTATTTTAAAAGCCTGTATATGCATGTCGTAGGCTTCCTGGTTATTCTCGGCTACGAGCATAATCGCACCCGTATCTCTTATAGCCATAGCGTCCTGCATATCGTTCCATATATTTATCGGCGCCGAAATCGCCCTGTTGGCTAACGTCATAACGACGGGAAGCCTCATACCCGCAATATTATAAATTACTTCTT
>JAKAQA010000015.1 GCA_021811805.1 bacterium
GATCTAGGTGCCCACTACCCTTCTTGCCGACGTAGATTCGAGCGTCGGGGGCAAAACGGGCATAGACCATCCGAAAGGTAAAAATCTTATAGGCGCTTTTTACCAGCCCAAAGCAGTCTTGATAGACGTCGATTTGCTTAAAACCTTGGATAAAAGGGAACTGATAAACGGATTTGCCGAAGTTATTAAATACGGAGCCGTGCTCGACGCCGGTTTTTTTGCCTATATCGAAAAGGGTTACGAAAGAGTCCTTTCTTACGACAAAGACGCTTTGACCCATATAATAGAAAGGTCGTGCAGTATCAAAGCGGAAGTGGTTAAGGAAGACGAAAAAGAAGCCGGACTTCGTTCGGTGCTTAATTTCGGACACAGCTTAGGGCATGCCGTAGAAACTTTATATAATTACGAAACCGTAAAACACGGCGAGGCCATAGCGATAGGAATGGTTTTTGCGGCGGCCCTTTCAAAAAAGATGGGGCTGTGCAGCGAGGAGACTGTAAAAAGAATAGGGAATTTAATAAAAAATTCCGGTTTGCCGTCCGATATCCCCGGTTTTACTCCCGAACAATATATAAATGCAATGAAACTCGATAAAAAAGTAAGCGAAAAGCAGATTAAATTTGTTTTAGTAAAGGATATAGGAAAATACGAATTTAGAAAATTAGATTTTGATTTTATACTGAGTTTTTTAAAAGAAAGTTCTTTAAATGAAAACCGAAAATAAGGCCGAAAAGCCGGAATACCCAGAAGTCCCAGGCAAAATTAGAAAAGACGGGCTCGAAAGATTTATCGGCGAATATATTTCTTTTTTGAAAATAGAAAGAGGTTTAAGCCTTAATACTATTTCTTCGTATTATCTCGATTTAATGAAATTTCATGCTTATGTAGAACGCGAAAAGCTCGACTTTAAAGCACTTTCGCCGTTTTTTTTTCAAAATTTCTTGTCGTATCTCGCCGAACTCGGTTTAAACGCTAAAACGAGGGCAAGATTCTATTCGTCGATAAAAGGATTTTACAAATTTTTATTTAAACGCGGAATAGTAAGCGAATTTCCGTTTAAGGACATAGAATATCCTTTTATATCGAAAAAGCTGCCGAATTTTCTTACAAAGGAAGAAGTCGGCAGAATCTTATCGGTGGAGTTTAAAAACGAAGGCGTCAGAAAAAAACAGAAGCAGAGGCAGGATTTTGAGAATATCAGGAATAAAGCCGCTATAGAGCTTCTATATTCCAGCGGCTTAAGAATTTCGGAACTGGCCGATATAAAGTTGGAGAATTTTAACTTCGATATGAATTTTATCAGGGTCAGGGGAAAAGGCTCTAAAGAAAGAATAGTTCCGTTCGGAACGCCTTTTAAAGATATTCTGAAAGACTATCTGCCGCTCAGGCAAAAATATGCCAAACAGGGCGGCGGCAATAATTTGTTTATCGCCGAAAAAGGGCATCCGCTTACCCGGCAGGGTTTATGGAAAATAATTAAGAAAGCGGCGGTCCTGGCCAAAGTGGATAAAAATATTACCCCTCATATGCTGAGGCATACTTTTGCCACGCATTTATTGGAAGGAGGCGCCGATTTAAGGTCTATTCAGCAGATGCTGGGACATTCCAGCATATCTACTACCGAAATTTATACCCATACGGACATATCGCATTTAAAGCAACAGCATACCAAGTTTCATCCGAGAAATGCCTCCGGCGGCGGAACGAGCGGGAGCAACGGAAATAAAAACAAATAATACGAGCGAAGCTAGCGGAGAAAACCTTGACGTTGACGCCTAAAGATTTAAAAGAAAGAATTAAATTAAAATACAAAAATTTAAAAGAAGACCTTCTTAACTACGATTCTTTTCACGCGGCGAGAGAAGTATCCGCATTTTACGATTCCGTCATTACGGAAGCATTTTCCGCCATAGGGGGCAGGGGGGATTTTTGCATAACGGCGGGCGGCAGTTATGCCAATCTCGAACTATGCCCTTATTCCGATATAGATATAATGATAATTATAAAAGACGGACTGAATCAGGAAAACGTAGCAAAAGACCTTAAAGACTTTTTTTATTTGTTCTGGGACGCAGGAGTGGATCTTTCCCAGAGCGTAATGACCATTTCGGAAGCCGCCGAGCTGATGAAAAAAGATTTGAACACCTACACTTCTTTCATAAATACGAGATATATCGCCGGAAATAAGGATTTATACGAAGGGTTTAAAACAGGCTTTAAAAAAATAGACGCAAAATCCGTTTTTTTAGTAGAACTTATGAAAAACTTAAGAAGAAGGCGGCTTATTAACGTTATGTCGGATAACGGCCTGTTTCTTCTCGAACCGGACGTTAAGGACGGCATAGGAGGCTTAAGGGATTATTCTTACAGCGAATGGATCTATTATCTGGCAACCGGCGAATCCCTGCCGTCTCTTTCAGCAGTAGAGGATGACGGCGACGATGCGGAAATGAGGATAATGAAAACGTTAAAAGTTAAAAAAATGGACAGTTCCTTAAGCAAAGAGGATATATCCGATTTTTACGGCGGAAAAAAATTCATATTAAAAACGAGAATAATGATGCATCTGCTTGCGCAGAAAAAGGTCGATAAGCTTACTTTCGATATCCAGGAAAACGTAGCTAACGCTTTTTACTACAAAGACGGAAAGTTTTTAAACAAAATAGAGTATTTTATGCACGACTATTATTTGAACGCCAAGAATATACACAATATATCTAAATTAGTCATAAACCTTCTTATAAAGCCGAGAATACTTATAAGCAGGCATAAAGGAAACCAAAAAACCGGCATTATTTTAGAAAATAACCTTTATTTAGAAAACGGCTTTATTGCCGTGCGGGACAAAGAGCTTTTTTTGTCCGGCGTTAAAAATATTTTTAATCTGCTTAATTTATATCAATCGGCGGGCTATATGCTCAGCGCGGAATCCGTAAACCTTTTAAAAATAAGCGGAGAAAAATACCGGAAAATCATTAAGAACAGCGATTTTGCAAAAGATTTTTTTATAAACCTTTTAAAAAACAAAAAAAGAGTTTATCAGACTCTGCTGTTAATGCACGAAACAAAAATATTAAGTGCATTAATTCCGGAATTCGAAAAAATAGATTCTCTTTCCACCAACGACGTGTATCATATTTATACTGTCGATGCTCATTCGCTTAACGGCATATATTATTTGGAAAACACGGCTAATTTCAAAATCAACGGAGAACTTAAGGAAACATTCGAAGATTTAAGCGCCGAAGATATGCTTATTTTGAATTTTTCGCTTTTGCTTCACGATATCGGCAAGGGGTATTCGGCTCATCACGAAGCCATAGGGTCTAAGATAGCCGTAAAGGTTGCAAAAAGGCTCGGCCTGAGCGATAGCGCCCAAAACTGCACAGGTTTTTTGATATTGAATCATTTTCTTCTTCCCCTTACTTCCGAAAGAAGGGATATTCACGACCCGGCGACTATCAAATCCGTTGCGGGCACCGTTAAGGACGTAAGAAGATTAAAACTGCTTTTTATCGTCAGCATCTGCGATTCTATGGCGGTTTCTAAGACGAGATTTAACTCCTGGCGGAAAATGCTTTTGACGGAGCTTTTCGACAGGACGCTGTCGTATTTAAAAAATATGGAAGAATATTTCAAAAGCGATATGTATTACATAGAGAATATAAGCGAAACCGCAAAAAATCTGAAAGGTAAAAGGGGCTATAATTTTCTTAACGGCATCGGCGATTTAAAAGGTTTCATAACGGATTTCGTAAACCGGTTTTATTCTCCAAATAAATATTTAACCAGAGAAAGCGCGGAAAATGTTTTACTGCATTTAAAATTATTTTCAAAAATTTCGTCCCGCCACAGATTTAATTTTGTCGCAAAACCTCATATCGGCGAAGATTATTATGAAATAATTATCTGCGGCGAGGATAAAAAGACCATGTTTTCCGATATAACCGGAGTGCTTTCCTATTTCGACTTTAATATAATGAGCGCGGATATTAATACAAGAAAAGACGGAAGGTTTATCGATACGTTCTTCGTAAACCATATATATAAAAAAGTTGACGGCAATATCGACTGGCATAAACTGCGGAATACTTTTTTTAACGTATTCAACGGCAACATATCGCTCGAAGATATGCTTAAAAATAAGAGAAAGAGCGAAAGTTTATATAAAAAGGCGGGACCGCGCGTTTCAAATTCGGTGGAAATTTATAATAATATAAGCGGCGAATTTACGGTAATTGAAATTCAGGCATTAGACAGAAAAGGGCTTTTATACGATATAGGAAGAATCTTTAACGTTTTCGACATAAGCATATTCGCTTCTAAGATAACGACTCAGGGAAATAAAGCGTTCGACACGTTTTACGTAAAAAACGGCCAGGGCGGCAAAATCAGAAATCTGCTTTATATAAGGAAAATCAAACAGGCGGTTATAGACGGAATTTAATTGGCTTGACTAAACATAAGCCGGTGTGATAAAAATAATATATCATGGCATTAGAAGCTAAAACAAAAACTTTTGCGGAAATTTACGAATCTCAGGGTCATTACGCCGAAGCGTTAAATATTTATATAGACCTGCTGAAAGAAAACCCGTTAGACGAAGAATCGGCGGATAACGTAAAAAGACTGCAATCGTTAGTTAAAGAAGCAAACGACGGGAAGAAAAGAGCGGCTGAAACCCAAATATACGCTCTGGAAACTTTTTTGCAAAAAGCATACGCTTACAGAGAAAAAAATGCCTAAAAGAACCCTCGACCGCCTTTATGTTTAATATTTCCGATACGATATCGCGGCTGGCGGACAGACAAGCCTGCGGTATTCTGATAAAAAAGCCTTCCAATATATTTTATATAACCGGTTTTTCAGGCGAAGGCTATATCTATATTACGCGCAAAGGCGAAATAATTCTTTACGCGGACGGCAGATATTCCGAAAGGGCGTCTAAAGAATGTTTTGGCCATGTAAAAATCATCGGAATAAAAGAAATTTATAAAGATATAGCCGCCGACATACTTAAAAGAAACGCCGCCGCCGGCTTTGCGGATGCCAAAGGCGGACATGCCGTCTCCGATACCGTAATGTTTGAATCCGATTATATCACATGCGACGAGTATGCCTGCTTTAAAGAGGAATTTAAAAGTAAAATTAAACTGGTTCCCGCCCGCGACTCTTTGTCGAAAATAAGGTCTATAAAAGACGAAAGAGAACTGAATTATATTTTAGAAGCTGTTTCCATAGCCGAAAAATCCATGCTAGGCGCTTTGGCGAATTTAAAAGAAAAAGTTTGCACGGAAAAAGACCTTGCGCTGACTTATAAAAAAAACTTAATAGAGCGCTTTTCTAAAGAATCCTTTGAAACAATAGCGCTTTCCGGCAGAAATTCAAGCCTGCCCCACGGCGCGCCTTCGGATAAAAAAATAGGCAGGAAAAACGTTTTACTGTGCGATTTCGGGGCGGAACGAAACGGTTACAAGAGCGACGAAACTTTTACCGTCCATCTGGGAAATCCGGACGGCAGGTTTTTGGACGTTTACGACACGGTTTATTCCGCACAGCAGAAGGCTATTTCAAAAATAAAGCCCGGCGTTAAATTCGGCAGTTTAGATAAAATCGCAAGAGATTATATCGAAAAAAGAGGCTACGGAAAATACTTCACGCATTCTTTAGGCCACGGCGCGGGATTGGATATACATGAATATCCTTATATAAGCAGAAAAAACGGCGATACCGTTAAAGAAGGCATGGTATTTACGGTAGAACCTGGAGTTTATATCGAGGGGGAGTTCGGCGTCAGAATCGAAGATATGTGTTATGTCGAAAAAGACGGAGCGAAGGTTATTACCAATATCAAAAAAAATAAATGGGGCATTGAAGACTTAATTTAATTTTGGATTCATAAAAATTAACGGCATAAAATTAATAGTTGATTTTTATCTCGCATTGTTTTAAATTAGTAGGCATTGCAAATACGAAGATAAATAAATACGAAAACAAAGAAACGGAGGTTTGATTAAGTGTATTCCACTACCGACTTTAAAAAAGGGCTCAGAATAGAAATGGAAAAAGAGCCTTACGAAATTATAGATTTTCAACACGTAAAGCCCGGAAAAGGCGGGGCTTTCGTCAGGACGAAATTGAAAAGCCTGATTTCGGGAAAGGTAATAGACAGAACTTTAAGGGCGGGCGAAAAGGTCGAAACGCCTAATATAGAAGAAAAAAATATGCAGTATCTTTACGATGAAGGAAGCAGTTTTGTTTTTATGGACAACGAAACATACGACCAGGTTCATATAGACAAAGAGGCATCCGCGGAAAGCGCAGGTTTTCTGCTTGAAAATATTCACGTAAAAATTTTGTATTATAACGGCAAGCCTATAAATATCGAAGTTCCCAATTTTATAGATTTAAAAATAGCCCAGACCGAACCGGGACTGAGAGGCGATACCGTTTCCGGAGCTACGAAGCCCGCGACTCTAGAAACCGGGCTCGTAATCAGCGTTCCGCTCTTCTTGAACGAAGGCGATATTATAAAAGTAGATACGAGGACAAAAACGTATATAGAAAGAGTCAGCTCTAAATGAGGAAACTATTATGAATATTAAAGATATAAAAGACCTTGTAAAGTTTATTAAATCCAACAAGCTTAAAGAGTTTTATTATAAAAAAGGCGATGAAGAAGTTAAAATTACGTTAAGTTCGGATGAAATTTATAAACGCGGCTTAAAAAGCATAATTTCCGAAAAGAAAGAATATTCCGCTCAGATTTCCGGCGGCGAACAAGCAGAACTTGCAAATTTTGCCGCATACAGGGCAAAGTCTATAGAAACGGAAATAACGCCGGCCGTTAAAAACGAACATCTTAAGGAGGTAGTATCGCCGTTCGTAGGTTCGTTTTACAGGTCGGCTTCTCCGGATAAGCCGCCTTTCGTGGAGGTTGACTCCATAGTAGAGAAAGGAAGCCCCGTTTGCATCGTCGAAGCTATGAAGATAATGAACGAAATCGAGGTCGATATCAAGTGCAAGATAGTATCTATCCTTGTCGAAAACGGCCAATTAGTCGAGTTTGGACAGCCGCTGTTTCTCGTAGAACCCCTTTAACGGATATCGTCAGTTGTTATATAAAAGGACGGGCTTGAATACCCGCCCCGACAATCAATTATAAAAAAAATAATACAATATTAATATGTTCAGAAAGATTTTAATAGCCAACAGAGGCGAGATTGCGGTCAGAATAATCAGGGCTTGCAAAGAGATGGGCATAAAGACCGTTGCGGTATTTTCGACCGCCGACAGGGACAGCCTTCATGTTAGATATGCCGACCAGAGTATATGCATCGGGCCTCCGCCTTCGTCGAAAAGTTATCTAAATATATCTTCCATTATATCGGCGGCCGAAATAACCGACAGCGAAGCCATACATCCCGGATACGGTTTTTTATCGGAAAATTCTAATTTTGCCGAGATTTGCGAGAACTGCGGCATTAAGTTCATAGGCCCCACTTCCGCCAATATGAGCCTTCTGGGGAACAAGAGGAACGCAAGGAAACTCGTAAAGAGCCTCGGTATTCCGGTTTTGCCCGGCAGCGACGATATAGGAGACGACGAAGAAGATATAAAAAAAGCTGCGGAGAAGATAGGCTATCCTTTAATCCTCAAGGCGTCTATGGGCGGCGGCGGGAGGGGCATAAAGATGGTTTTAACCCCGGCGCATTTATCCCAGGCATATCATCAGGCAAGACAGGAGGCGCAGTCGTTTTTCGGCGATAAAGACGTTTATTTGGAAAAATATTGCGAAAACCCCAGGCATATAGAATTTCAAGTGCTTGCCGACAGGTACGGCAATGCGGTTTATCTCGGGGAAAGGGACTGCTCTATTCAAAGAAGGCATCAGAAAATAATCGAAGAAGCGCCGTCTCTTTCCGTTAAATCTTCCGCAAGAAAAAAAATAGGGGAATTAATATTAAAAGTCGTTAAAGAGATAGGTTATATTAATGCGGCTACTTTCGAGTTTTTATTAGACGAAAGCGGCGAATTTTATTTTATGGAAGTAAATACCAGAGTACAGGTAGAACATCCTGTAACCGAGTTTGTAACGGGCACCGATATTATCAAAGAACAGATAAGAATTGCAAACGGAGACAGGCTTAAAATTAAGCAGGAAGACGTTAAGATTAAAGGCCACAGCATAGAACTCAGGATTAACGCCGAAAATCCCGTGAATTTTAAACCCTCGCCCGGTTTAATAACGTTTTATAACAAACCCGGAGGCTTAAACGTCAGGGTAGATGATTTTGTTTATTGCGGATATAACGTCCAGCCGTTTTACGACTCTTTAATAGCAAAACTTATCGTTTACGATGCTACCAGAGCCGGTGCAATAAACAAGGCTAAAAACGCCCTTAACGAATTCAGGATAGAAGGCATAGAAACGAATATTCCTTTTCTAAAAAGGATACTTAACGACAGCGATTACGTTTCCGGCAGCGTCGATATAGGTTACGTCCAGAGATTCATAGAAAGATAAAAATAAATTAAATTTTATGTTGCAAATATTTTAAGAATATTATTAAAATATATAAATATATAAATTTTAATAATTAAATAAAGATAAATAATTAATTAAGAAGAACAAGAATAACGAGAATAAAGGGGGATTTATGGATTTTCCAAAAGGCTTAAAATACAATTCCGAACATATCTGGGTTAAAGTAAACGGCGACAATGCGCTTATAGGGGTTACCGATTATGCCCAGGACCAGCTCGGAGACATTATATACGTCGATTTGCCGGAAGCCGGTTACGAACTGGAACAGAACGAATCATTCGGAACTATAGAATCCGCTAAATCCGTTTCCGAACTTTACGCGCCGGTCAGCGGGCATGTAGTCAGCGTCAACGATTCGCTTAAAGACGAACCGGAGCTTGTCAACGAAGAGCCTTACGATTCCGGATGGCTGCTTAAAGTTAAACTCACTAACGAAGACGAGCTTAACGATTTAATGGACCAGAGCGCGTATGAAGAATACTTAAAAAACAACGGTTGAATGAGTTTCAATCTTATAGTTTCCGGTTCAGGCGGCTGTTCCGGCAGTTTTAATATGTCCGCCGATTTATTTTTATTAGGCAAATATAAAATTGCGGACGATTTTTCAAGCCGTCCCACGTTAAGGATTTATTATTTTTCCCCTCCCGCACTTTCGCTTGGATTTTTTCAAAAAGACAGAGATATAGACGAAAGGATTATCGAAAAAGCGAAAAAAAAAGGATACGATATCGTTTCGAGACCTACCGGGGGCAGGGCGGTATTGCACAAATCGGAAATAACATATTCCGTAACAGCGTCCTATAAAAACGGCATATTTGCGGGAAAACTCATAGAAACCTATAAAAAAATCGGCGATTTTTTATATCTTTTTTTTGTAAAATTAGGCTTGAAACCCGATACGGGCGCAGGCGGCCTAAAAGGCGCACCGCCGCAAGGCAAAAACAATAAAAATAATAAGGGGGCAAAAAACAACTTTAACTGCTTCCTTAAAGCCCATTCATACGAGATAACGTTCGAAGGGAGAAAAATTTGCGGCAATTCCCAGAGGAGAAGCGATTCGGCATTTCTGCAGCACGGTTCGATTTATATCGATTATAACCCCGAAGAGCATATAGAACTGTTCAACGGCGGAAGTGCGGGAGACGACGATAACAACTGGGAATATTTTAATAATATTACCGGTATCCGGCAGGAAATGGAAAAAGCCGGAGCCGATTATAGCTTAAGCGATTTAAGTTTCGGCCGCCTATCTAAAATTATGGCTGAATCGTTTTCGGAAGCCTACGGCGTTAAACCCGTTCCTATGTCAGAAGACATTATTAAAGCAACATAATCTATATATTTTACAATTTTTTATTTTTGTGGTATAAATAAAACATACGCACATATAAAACGCACACATATAAATAAGCGGGCATAGCTCAGTTGGTAGAGTACAAGCTTCCCAAGCTTGGTGTCGCGGGTTCGAACCCCGTTGCCCGCTCCATTTAAAACCGCAGTAAATAAGGCACTTAAGGCAATATCCTACATTGGCATAATTTATTTGCATATTTTCTGAAAATATTTGGAACTTCTGAAAAAAGCGGCCGAAGGTCTTAATAAAGTATATCTTATATGTAATACCAAGGCAGGGCTAAGTTTCCGTTTCTTATATAAAATACGTCTCCGCCGTTTATAAGTATGCCTGTTTTTGAAATATTTGCGCCTTTATCGAGACTTTTAAAATAATTAAGTCCGTCAAAAAAAGAATTTACTACCGTTTCTCCTGATTTCGCCTCAACCGGAATAAGTTTTTTACCTGCGTCTATTATGAAATCTATCTCGTGACCGGTTCTGTCCCGCCAAAAAAATAACGGCGGTATTTCGCCTATATTTGCAAAGAATTTATAAAATTCTAAAAAAACGAAATTTTCAAATATCTGTCCTTTCATCGAATTGAATAAAATATCTTCGGCTTTTCTGATTCTTAACAGGTAGCATAGCAGTCCGGTATCCAAAAAATATAACTTAGGGCTTTTAATTATTCTTTTAGAAAAATTTGAAAAATGAGGAGGCATAACGTACAATATGAAACTCGCTTGAAGCACCGAAATCCAATTTTTTGCGGTAGTATGGGAAATTCCGGCATCCGATGCGAGCGAAGAAAGGTTGAGTATCTGTCCGCATCTTCCCGCGCATAATTGAATAAATCTATAAAATGTTTCGATATCTACAATGTTTGTAATTTCTCTTACGTCTCTTTCCACATAAGTTATATAATAAGCGGACAGCCAATCCTTAGGTTCTAACTGCTTGTCGTATATCGGAGGATAAAAACCTTTAAAAAGATATTCTTCTAATCTTAATGGCGGTTTGCCGTAAATATTTTCAATATAGCCTATATCGGCTAAATCGGTTAAATCAAATATATTTATAGCCGGTCGTTCCAATAGTTCGATAAGGCTGAACGGAAGCAGATTGACTATGGCGGTTCTTCCTGCCAGCGTCTGAGTTATATTTTTCATCAGGTAAAACTGGTTAGAACCGGTAATAATAAATCTTCCTGGTACATATTCTTTGTCTATAATTCCTTGGATGTATGATAATAAAACGGGAACCCTTTGAATTTCATCGAGTATAATTCCCGAAGAAAATCTTTTTAAAAAACCTTTAGGGTCTGAAATCGCGAATTCTCTTTCATCAGGATCTTCTAGGCTTATATATGCATAATTCTTAAAAATATCTTTTACGAGAGTGGTCTTTCCTGATTGACGCGGTCCCGTAATAGTAACCGAGGGAAATTTTTTTGACAGATCAATTATTTTTTCGGATAACTTTCTTTTTATCATGATGAATGATGATATTATAATGCATTATAATATCATTTATATAAATTTACATTCATATTAACATAAAGTAAATTTATATGTCAAATTGAAAATGCAATTTTCAATTAGCAACAATTTTATTTTGATTCCTCGCTGATAAAAATTGGCTCTGGTCGAAGCAAGTCATATGTTATAAATCATAGATAGTTATTGCTTGTAATGACGGGATATTAGAATTTATAAATATTTTATAAATCGAGATTTGGGACTATTTTATAGTTATTGACATAAATAGTTAAATATTTAATAATAAAAAGCGATATATTTAAAATAATAATGTGGATAAGGCCTATTATTAAAAATTAAGGCTGTAAAATTAATAGTTGACAAGATTTATTTATTTTATGAATATGTTATTTAAAATTTAACGGCTTTTAGTCAATAGGACTCCATGCAAAGCAATTAATTATTTTTCGGAGAATAGAAGCATATGAACGAAAAAATCAGGAACGCTTTTGATTCCATAGCTTCGAAATACGACTCCAACAGAAAAAAGCTGATTCCTTGTTTTGACGAACTTTACTCTATTCCTATTTCGTTAATTAACTTAATTTCCGAAAAGCCTATGCGGCTGAATGTTCTTGATATAGGAGCCGGCACCGGTCTCCTCACCTCTTTTCTTCTCAAGAAATATCCCGATTCCAACGTAACTCTTATAGATATGGCAGGAGGAATGATGGATATTGCCAAAATAAGGTTTAAGGGCAATAATAATATAAATTACATAATCGCCGATTATGTCGATTACGATTTCGGCGGAATATTTGACGTTATAATTTCCGCGATGTCTATCCATCATCTGACCCCCAACGATAAACAGGGGCTGTTCGCAAAAATATATAATCATCTTCGCCCCGGCGGCTTATTCGTCAACGCCGAACAGATTTTAGGCAATACCGAAACTATAGAGGCCTACTATAAAAAAGAGTGGGAGAAGACTATCAGGCAAAGCGGGGTCCCCGAAGAAGAAATTGCCGCATGGAAAGAAAGATTAAAATTGGACAGGGAATCTACGGTAGAGCAGCAGATAAATTGGCTTAAAGACGCCGGTTTTACCGGTGCCGACTGCGCGTATAAATTTTACAAGTTTGCGGTTATATTCGGCGTGAAGCAACAATAAATTATATTTCTATAAATGGACCGAAATTTCTATATGATAAAAATAAAGATATAACGGGGCTTGACGCAGAAAGAACCGGCGGAAAAGATAGGAACGAGGCAGAGCAACATAAGCAGGCTCGAAAGCGGGGAATACAATGTTATAAGGAATTATTGTTCTTAAGAAAGTATCTTAAACTGGCCGCACGACAGCAGTATCAATTTTTTATTTTACAAAAATAACGGGACGGCTTGAAATTTCAAAAATATGCGCTATAATTAAATTAAAGAAAGAAAATAAGTTTAAGGCAAAGATATTCCAGAATATATATTTTTTATGCAGCATGCCGCCGTCAGTCAGTTTAATGCTTAACTTTAAGCACATTGGACGTTAAAAACCAGTGACTGCGACGGCGGTATTTTTTTTGTTCCGAAAATACGAATTTGCCTTAATATTTCCTCTAATCTTGCCTAAAGCCAAACGCGGGCAGACGGCGGTAATTCGCAGAGATATTTTCCCCGAAAAATGATAAAATAATTATATTATGGAGTTATTTAATCTCGTTTCGGAAAACAGTCCCGCCGGGGACCAACCTCAGGCTATAAGTTCTCTGGTAGAAGGCATAAAATATAAAAATTTCAGGTATCAGACGCTTTTAGGAGTAACGGGGTCGGGAAAAACATTTACGATGGCTAACGCCATCAAAGAGCTCGAAAGGCCGGCTCTTATAATAGCGCCGAATAAAACCCTTGCAGGACAGCTTTATTCCGAGTTTAAAGCCCTTTTTCCAGAAAACGCCGTAGAGTTTTTTATAAGCTATTACGATTATTACCAGCCGGAAGCTTATGTTCCCTCGAAGGACCTTTACATCGAAAAAGATTCCGCTATTAACGACCAGATAGATAAAATGAAACATTCGGCTACGCGCTCTATCCTTTCCAGGAGGGACGTCATAGTAATCGCATCGGTTTCCTGCATTTACGGATTAGGGTCGCCCGAAAGTTACGCCAATATGCTCCTCGAAGTAAAGAAAGGAGACGAGGCGAACCTAAGCGATATTCTTAATAAGCTGACCGATATAAGATACGAAAGGAACGATATAGATTTCCACCGCGGAACGTTCAGGGTGAGAGGAGATATAGTCGATATTTTTCCGGCTTACGAAGAAGAAATAGCGGTAAGAATAGAATTTTTCGGAAACGAAATTTCCATGATAGCCGAGATTGACCCGCTAAGGGGTACGGTTACAAGAAGGCTTTCGAAAACCGCGATTTATCCCGCATCGCATTACGTCGCCGACGAGGTTACCTTAAAGAGCGCCGTCAAATCCATAAAGGAAGAATTAAAAGACAGGTTGATGGAGCTTAAGGCTATGGGCAAGCTTGTCGAAGCGCAGAGGCTTGAGCAGAGGACTATGTACGACCTTGAAATGATGCAGGAAATGGGTTACTGTTCCGGAATAGAAAACTATTCGAGGCATTTGACCGGAAGAAAAAGAGGGGAACCGCCGCCTACGCTTTTGGACTATTTCCCGGACGATTTTATAATTATGATTGACGAGTCCCATGTTTCGGTTCCCCAAATCAGGGGGATGTATAACGGGGATATTTCAAGAAAATCGACGCTCGTGGAATACGGTTTCAGGCTTCCCTGCGCATTGGACAACCGTCCGCTGAATTTCGAGGAATTTTCTTCCCATATAAAAAACCTTATCTTTGTTTCCGCTACGCCCGCCGAATACGAGCTGAGCGTTAGTTCGCAAGTCGTCGAGCAGATAATCCGCCCTACGGGGCTAATCGACCCCGAAGTCGAAGTAAGGCCGGAAACGAATCAGGTTGACGATATAATAGGCGAAATTAAAAAAACGGTTGCCGGAGGAGGAAGAGCCCTCGTAACCACTCTCACTAAAAGAATGTCGGAGGACCTGGCGGAGTTTTTGACCGACAGCGGCATTAAAGCAAAATATCTTCACTCAGATATAGATTCTCTTGAAAGATTTAAGATTATAAGGGAGTTAAGGCTCGGCGAGTTCGACGTGCTGGTAGGAATAAATCTGTTAAGGGAAGGGCTGGATATTCCGGAGGTCGAACTTATCGGAATTTTAGATGCCGACAAAGAAGGCTTTCTGCGTTCAAAAACGTCGCTTATTCAGACTATCGGCAGGGCGGCGAGAAATATTAAGGGAAAAGTGATACTTTACGGAAATAAAATGACCGATTCGATGAAGTTTGCTATTTCCGAAACGGAAAGAAGAAGGAAAATCCAGGAAAAATTTAACAGGCAAAATAACATTACGCCAAAATCTATACAAAAAAACATAGCAGGACTGCTGACCACCATATTTGAACAGGATTATATCGATATTTCCGGCGGGTTCGACGAAAATTCCCCGCTAATTATCGACCCTAAAGAAGCCGAAAGGCTCATAAAAAATTTATCCAAGAAAATGAAAAAAGCCGTAAAAGAGCTTAACTTCGAGGATGCCGCCCGCATAAGGGACGAAATCAACAATATTAAAAAAAATATGCTGCTGATGGATGCGGTTTGATTATGAACGAAAATTTAGCCGCCAAACTTAAAAATATTTCTCAGTCCCCCGGCGTTTATATTATGAAAAATATAAACGGGGACGTCATTTACGTAGGCAAAGCAAAAAATTTAAAAAAAAGGGTTCCCCAGTATTTTTCAGGAAAAAACGCCGGAGTCAAAACGGAGCATCTCGTTTCGAAAATTTACGATATAGAAACTATAATTTCCGCCAACGAACTGGAAGCTTTCCTTCTTGAAAATACGCTGATAAAGCAGTATAAGCCAAAATACAACATAAGCCTTAAAGACGACAAATCTTATCCATATATAAAAATTGCAAAGACGAAAACCGGCTTCCCCTATATAGTTAAAACAAGGAGTTTTAAGAAGGGCGACGGCGAATATTTCGGTCCGTATTCAAGCGCTTTTGCCGTAAACGAAACGATTAAGACTATAAACGGGATATTTAAAATGAGGACGTGCACAGATAATAAATTCAATTCTTATGCCGCCCGCAAAAAACCGTGCCTTTATTACCAGATAAATAGGTGTTCGGCTCCCTGCTGCGGATATGCCGATATAGAGGCTTATAAAAAATCTATCGACGGCATAAGGCTTCTTTTGAACGGAAAAAACAGGCAGTTGATAAAAGCAATGAAGCAGTCGATGGACGTTTACGTTAAAGAATTGAATTTTGAGGCCGCAATAAAGTTGAGGGATAAAATCAACGCCATAATAACGATAAACGAAAAACAGGCCGTAGTGCTTAAGGAAGAAAAAGATATAGACGTTATAGGATTTTACTCGCAAAGCGACAAACTAGACGTCGTAGTTCTTATCATAAGGAACGGCAGGGTTACGGGAACCGAGAATTTCTTTTTTAAGAATATATATTTAAACGAAAGCGAAATGCTTTCCGCTTTTTTAAACAGGTATTACGCCAAAAATTTAGAAACAGGCGCTAATATTCCGGACGAGATATTTATACCCGCAAGAATAGAAGACGAGGATAAAAAGAGCCTTGCCGGATATATCAAGCAGTTTTCCTCCAAAAAAGTTAAGATTTTAGATACGGAAAGCGCCGTTAGAAACAAAAATAAAAATAAATACGAAAACGTCTCGGCTATGGCTATAGAAAATGCAAAAAAGAATTTTTTCGAGAAATCGGGCGGCGGCAGGGCGGTAGAAAACACCGAAAACACGGAAGAGGCGAATCGCGCCCGCAAAGAAAAAGAATACGGAGACGCGGTCTTTAAAAGGCTGAATGCCTTAAAAAACATACTGCGGTTAAATAAAATTCCCGAAATCATAGAATGTTTCGATATATCAAATATTTCAGGAACATATGCCGTCGCATCCAAAGCGGTTTTTAGGCACGGAGAAAAAGATGCGTCTTTATACAGGCGTTACAGGATAAAATCGAAAAATACCCCCGACGATTATGCAATGATGTACGAAGCTTTAATCAGGCGATTTAAGAATGCGGCAGACGGAAAAGACCCTCTGCCGGACGTTATTATGGTTGACGGCGGTAAAGGACAGCTTAACGTTCTCGTAAGGGCGGCTAAAGAATTTAAGGAAACCGCAAAAATAAGCGCCGAAAATATGCCGGCCGTTATCGCAATCGCAAAAACAAAAGATGAGAGAAAACATATAAAAAATAACGAAACGGATAAAATTTATCTTCCGAACAGGAAAAACGAGGTCAATTTCGGAAAAAACAAAGAAGAAATTTTTATGCTTATGCGGTTAAGGGACGAAGCGCACAGATTTGCCGTGTCGTATTTTTCAAAAATCAAGGCTAAATCTCTGGTTACTTCCGAATTGCTGAATATCGGCGGCGTAGGGAAGATAATTTACGGCAGTCTTATTAAGAGCCTCGGCAGCGTGGAAAATATAAAAAAAGCGACGCCGGTGGAATTAGCGGCCGTTAAGGGCGTAAACAAAAAGACCGCAAAAAATATTTACGATTATTTTCACGGCTGATTTACCGCCGAAAACAGAATTTATAAGCTTTATTTAGTTTCCGCTTCAAAATCTTTTAATTTTCGTATTAAATAATCGTTGTCGGGTTTTTTTCTGACCGCTATCCTGAAATATTTACCGTCCAGTCCGCGGTAGTCTCCGCAATGTCTGATAAGAATGCCGGATTTAAGCAAATAGTTTCTTAAATCTTCGGCGTTAAATCCGCAATTTTTTATTTTTATTAAGAAAAAATTTGCCGCGCCGGGTATTATTTCAAAATTTTTTAATTTTTTAAGCTTTTCGTTAAGGCTTTTTTTAAATTCATAAAGTAAATTAAGCGATTTTAAAATATAATCTTTATCTTTTAAGGATGCCGAAGCAATTTCCGCGGCTAAAGAAGATACTTTCCACGGCGGCAAGGAACCGGCAAATTTTGTTATAATTTTATTATTTGCGAAAATATAACCCAACCTCTGGCCCGGCATAGCGAAAAATTTCGTCATAGACCTAATTATTATTAAATTATCGAATTTTCCGCCGCTCCCGATAAACGATTTCGATGAAAATTCTTCGCAAAAATCCATAAACGATTCGTCTAAAATCAGGAAAGCATTTTTTGTTTTTATCCGTTTTAAGATTTCTGTTAACGTATCTGCAGAAGTCACCGCTCCTGCAGGGTTAGACGGGCTTGCGATAAAAATTAAATCGTTTTTATCGAGTTTTTCGATATTTTCCAAAAGCTTCGAGAGGCTCTTTCCTTTAAGTTCGAAGTTTTCCGAAAAATATGTATTTATATGAATTATTTTAGACTTTCCGGCGCGCCGGACAGCCGCTCTTTCGTACTCGGAAAAAGAAGGCTCTACTATAATAATATTGTTCGGATTTAAAATATCGACTATATTAAAAATAAGGTCGGAGGCCCCTGCTCCCGGGAAAATGTATTTTTTATCTACGCCGTGGTAATCGGATAAAGCCTGTATAAAAGATTCGGGCAGTATTTCCGGATAATTTTCGGTAAAGTATTTTAAGCGGCCGAGATCTTTTAAAATTTTTACCGCTTTTTTACTCAATCCTATAGGATTGATATTCGCTGAAAAGTCTATTATCCCGCTTTTATATCCGTAACGCAAAATATTGCCGCCGTGTTCGGGAATAAAAGCCTCCTGTACGGGCGGCTTAGAGAAAAAAGATGTTGCCGGGGTTTTCTTCATGCTTTGGAAACTTTTTGAGCAAACAACTCGAGAAAACCGGCGGAAGTTTTTACTGCCTCCGGTAAAATTCTATTCATAGCGGCGAAATATTCCGCTTTAGTTTTTGCGTAAAGCAATTCCGGAAGAAACAACGAAGAATTATGGGCATTGTAATCTACCCATCCAAAAGGATGCGTATCCCTGTAGTGGCCTTTTAACGATTTAAATTTATATACGCCGCGCTCTAATTTTAAATCTACGTCTAAATAATGGGAGGACATCCATCTTTCGAAGAGTATATGCTTTTTAAGGGCGAGATTAGTGGTATGAAAAGGAATGCATAAATCCTGAACGAGATGAACCGCTCCGCCAAGAGCGGTAAGAGATTTTTTATACCTGCCGTACTCCCAATCTTTTACGGCTATATTAAACAGCTGAAAACATTTTGTGCCGGCATCGGAGAACCCTCTTATATAGCCGGCATGGGAATGAGGATAAAGATAATGTCCTCCGAACCAGTGAATCCTTAATTTTTTTATCGCCAGCCTGTCGATTATATAAGAGCCGTGATGCATCAGCTTAATCCGTTCTTCCGGTCCTACCGCCGAAATGCGCGGGTCGAAAATAGTATTTAAGACGCCGTTTCTGGAATCGTTATACAGAAGTTCAAACGTCTTGTCTATGCAATAATTATGAAGTTTAGGCTGCATCCTTTGTAAATTTAATCTATTTACATTTAATTGTTGAAAATTATATATAAATTATTATATAATAAAAAAAAGAAAAATTGTTAAAATTATAAAAAAAGGATAAAAATATGCCTCTGTTGAGCGAACAGGACGCCGAATTTTTAAAAAAAGATTTCAAAGATAAGCTTAAGAACAATATTAAGGTCGTCTTTTTTAAATCGGAAGACGGCTGTCTTTATTGCAAGGAAGCGAAAGATATACTGCTTGAGGTAGCCGGATTAAGCGATAAAATAAGCTTCGAAGAATACGATTTCGACAAAGATGCGGACAAGGTAAAGCAGTACGGCATAAAAAGAACCCCGGCCATAGCCATAGAAGGAGACAGGGATTACGGCGTCCGTTATTACGGTATGCCGGCGGGACATGAATTTATGACGCTGGTTCATGCAATAATTAACGTTTCTACCAAAGAAACCGGTCTTTCCGAAAAAACCTTGGAAAAACTTAAAGAAATTATAAAACCTTTAAATATTCAGGTGTTTGTAACCCCTACCTGACCTCATTGTCCGCCGGCGGCGGTTCTTGCACACAATTTTGCGATAGTAAACGACAATATTACTTCAGACGTTATAGAAATTCAGGAATTCCCCAATCTTTCCGACAGGTATTCGGTTTTCAGCGTTCCTAAAACCTTATTCAACGAATCCGCGGAAGTAGTCGGCGCGGTTCCGGAAGCCGTATTTTTAGGAAAAGTCATGGAAGGATATTCAAAAGAATAATCCCAGTTTATAAACTTTTTGAGATTATAAACCGGGATTTGCGATTCGCATATCTATTATTAATTAATCAGCATTTTTTGCAGTGATACAATAAAACCGGAATATCGGATTTTCTTACCACGTTTTCCGCTATAGAGCCCAGGACTAATCTTCTTAAGCCTGTTTTTCCGTGAGTTCCCATAATTATAAGGTCGTGGCCGTCTTCTTTTATTGTTTCCAGGATAACGCTTACAGGTTCTCCGTGAGTCAGCACCGTTTTAACTTTGATGCCTTTTTTATCGCACTCTTCCTTGAGTTTGCTCAAGACCGGTTTTTCTTCTTCTATAAGAAGGTTGATGTCGTTTATTCCGCCGCCGGATAAATCGCCTATATTCTGCATAGCCTGAATATCTATTATGTGGATAAACGTAATTTCCGCCTTAATTTCCATAGAAAAATTAATAGCATTATTGGCGGCGTTCATAGAAGTATCGCTGAAATCGACGGGGCATAGAATTTTTTTAAACATTTAGCATCTCCTTATTAACGTTAGAATAGAACCTTAATTAATATTAATATATCTTATAAGGCTATAAAGTCAAGAAAAATCTTAATCGTGTCAATAAAATCCAATAAAAAAATTGATTTTTGTTATTAATAATGTATAATAAAATAAAAGTTTAATTATAAAAACATCAAAAAAAGAGGCATATATGTCTAAAAAATCGGTATCGGGCAGGAAGAACCTTTTAGATTCAATATTGACCCGTTTAGCGCTTGCCGCGCTTGCCGGTTTTTTTATTTTAATAGTTCCAGAATTTGCGCATTCAGAAACGGCCGCTAAAGCTAAAAAATATTATACCGAAAACAAGAAATTCATTATGCTTAAAATGTTCAAAAACCTGAGAGCTTACGTCAACAAAAAAAATCAAAAAGTTTATTATAATTATAACCGCACTTACTATTTTTGGAATAAAGGCATATGGTTCGATTCTAAAAAAATCAACGGGATGTTTAAAATAACCCCGCAAAGCAAAATACCTCAGCCTTTGAAGCACGGTCCGCTTCTGAGGGTAAAAAGAAAGAATATTCCAACAGGTTTTGCCGCGTTAAAGGTTCCCCCACGGCCGGTCAAGAATGGATTGCCTAATGCGGCAACGGAGCATTTATATAATCTTCCGTTGACTCTCCACGGATTAGTTATTTATCAAAAGAATTTTAATTTTAATAAAATAGGTAGCGGTAATTAATTTAATTAGCACGGCAATGCAATTTCTTAAAATATTAGAATATCCCGACCCGAAACTAAGGACTAAGGCGCGCCCCTTGAAGCAGGACGAAATCGCCGGAAATATTCCTTTGATTAAAGAACTTGTTTATACTATGTACAATGCCGACGGTATCGGGCTTGCGGCGACACAGACAGGAATAGATAAGCGCATAATCGTTTTAGACGTCAGCAGGAAATCGGACAAGAACAAGCCGCTTTCTCTTAATGAAACGGATATACTTACGGCGAATAAAGACTTAATAATAGCCGTCAATCCCGAAATAATTTTTAAAGAAGGAAAGACATCTTATGAAGAAGGATGCCTGTCGATACCAAAATTTAATGCGGACGTCGAAAGAGCTTTGGAAATAAAGGTTAAAGCACTCGATATTTCAGGCAGGGAGTTTGTCGTCCCGGCGAAAGATTTGCTGTCGGTCGCTTTTCAGCATGAAATAGACCATCTTGACGGAATTTTGTTTATAGATAAAGTTTCTCCTTTAAAACGGTCTTTATATAATGCCTCGCTTAAGAAAAATAGATCCGCAAAGCATGAAAAAGAGCCCGATTATACTTCTTAAAAGTCAACTTATAACCTAATGCCTTTTATATCCTACCCCATGTCTTCTTTGAATTTAGTATTTATGGGGACTCCCGAAATAGCGTCGGAATCTCTGTCCCGTATTGCGGAATTGGAAAAGTTAGACATAATAAGCTTAAAATCGGTTTATACCAAACCGCCCGTCTGGAATAATAAAAAAAAAGAATTTACGGTATCTCCCGCAGATAAATCTGCGTCGGAACTCGGAATAAGCGTCAGAACGCCTAAAAGCTTAAAAAATAATACCGAAGAGGTAAATTTTTTAAAATCTCTGGACCTGGATTTAATTATCGTCGTAGCTTTCGGCCTGATTCTTCCGCCGGAGATATTAAGCATTCCGAAATACGGCATTTTAAATCTTCATCCTTCTCTCCTGCCCGACCTGAGGGGTCCAAGCCCGATACATTACGCCATATTAAAAAGAATGAAATTCAGCGGGGTTTCGATAATGGCTTTAGATGAAGGCGTCGATACCGGACCTATAATAGCCCAGCAAAAAACCGCAATAGATAAAGACGAATATTTTCCTGCCCTCTATAAAAAACTGTCTTTATCGGGCGCTTTTTTACTGGCGGAAGTTATAAAAACGGTTTTCAAGCTGAGACTAAACGTTTCTCAATGCGGATTACGGCAGGATACGGCGTATTCCGGTTCTTTTTCTTTAACGGGGTTAATAGGACAGGACGAATTAAAAACGGATTTTTTCTCCGACGACCCGCTGGAAATTTATGCCAAGACGAGAGCGTTTACGGAAGCCGGCGGGGCATTTTTCGTTTTTAGGGATAAAAATGTTAAAATTATCGAAGCAAGATTAATTGCCGGCGAAAATTACGGCGACAAGAAAATAAAAGAAAAATGCGCCGATAATGCCGCGGAACGTCAAATATTCGATTATTGCGATTATGCGGATTATTTTCCGGCCGCGCCGTTGCATGGAATTATGCCGGATATTCCTGCCGGGGTTATAATAAAAGCGGATAAATCCGGATTATTCGTTTCGACAGTTAAGAAAGGAATTTATATCCAGCTGTTAAAACTTAAGCCGGAAGGGAAAAATGTTATGAATCACGTCGATTTCATTAACGGATTCAGGTTAAAACAGGGTGAAGAATGCCGTTAAAAAAAGAGCATATCTATTTTTTAAAAATAATATCGGCGTCTATTTTGGTAATTTTGGCGGTATTGTCCTTTCTTTTCTGGATTATATCCGGCGGGTTGGAAAAACTAAGCCCCGACCTGCCTATGTATATTTTTTTGTTTTTGGACGCCGTTTTATTATTAGTTATTTTAATTTTTTTTCTCGGACTGGCTGGAAAGCAAAATAAAAAAAGTAAATCCGCCCTGATTTATCCCGCCAGATATATACTCGTAAAAATTTTATATCCGATAGCTTTTTTTATAACGTCTATATTCAGGATAAACAGGGATAAAATGCAGAGTTCTTTTATAGATATAAATAATTTCCTTCTTTTTTCCTTAAATAAAAGGATAACTTTAGACAGGATATTGATTCTTCTTCCGCATTGCTTGCAGCTCCATAACTGCAAGGCAAAGATTACAGACGATATTCATAACTGCCTTAACTGCGGAAAGTGCAATATAAAAGAGCTTGCGATATTGTCGGATAAAAAGGGAATATTTATAGCCGTGGCAACCGGCGGCACTCTTGCGAGAAGAGTCCTCGAAGAAAAAAGGCCTAAAGCGGTTATAGCCGTGGCATGCGAAAGAGATTTAAGTTCGGGAGTTATAGACAGTTTTCCGCTTCCGGTTTACGGGCTTCCGAACATCAGGCCCAACGGTCCATGCAGGGATACTCTAGTGGACGTCTCGGCTTTAAGCGAACTTATAGAAAAGATTACCTCCGGGTCTTGACTAATAAATAGGGCTGGATGACCGCTTCACTCTCGTGCCTGACGGCACTCGTGAAGTTTCTTCGTAACTTT
>JAKAQA010000098.1 GCA_021811805.1 bacterium
AAATGGTTGCCGCGGAAACGGACAGACCTTGATATACGACGATATCGCTGAAGTCAAAGGACTGCCTGGCGAAAACATTTTGTTTTTTAATAAAACAAACGAGGAGATTTTATTCGTAAAATATTTTGAGAATATTAAGCGGTGCATAGTCAGCCCCGGGATAGAAAGAAGCCACAAAATTATTTTAATGTTGAAAAGCCGTAATATTCCGGTTTATAGCGAGATAGAATTTGCCTATAATGAATTAAAAAATAATCCGAAAATTATTGCCGTTACCGGAACTAACGGAAAAACTACAACGGCGACTCTCTGTAAAAACGCGGTAGATAAAGCCGGTTTAAGCGAAAAGACGTTCGTGGGAGGCAATCTGGGAGTCCCCTTTATTTCCGGAATAAAGGATTATAGAGATTTTATTCTGGAAATATCGAGTTTCCAACTGGAGTGGGTTTACGACTTTAAACCCGATATTGCCGTACTGCTCAATGTCGAGGACGACCATTTAGACAGATACGAAAATTTCGACGAGTACAGGCTCATAAAATATAAATTGTTTAAAAATCTTAAATACAGCGATACAGCCGTACTGAATTACGATGACCGCAATTCGTCTATTTTAAAGGGCGTTGCGGGCTCAAACGCCGTTTTGTACGGATTTGACGAAAATAAATGCGACGTTTACTACAAAGACGATGCCGTTAATTTAAGGCTTAAGGCTCTTTGCGGTTTTAACGCTTCCATATCTTTGAAAAACGTAAAGGATAAAAGAAAATTCGTTATAAGCGATATGATGGCGGCGGCGTGCTCTTTAATGTTATACGGAATTTCTCCCGATATTATAGAAAAGGCATTCGAAGAATATAAACTTTTAAGTCACAGGGTCGAATATATAGGGAATATCGAAAATATAGAATTTTACGACGATTCGAAGGCGACCAATCCGGCCGCGGTAATAAGCGCTCTTGAATCGTTCGGCGCCGGGAAGAACAGGAATATAGTTCTTATACTTGGAGGCAAAGATAAGGGGTTTAATTACGAATATATGATTCAGCCTATAAAGAACAGCGTAAGAGCATGCGTTTTAATGGGCGAAACAAAAGACGTACTGCACGATGTTTTACGGGGGCATATAGAACTGCTAAAGGCGGAGGACATGAAAGACGCCGTTAAGAAGTCGTTCGATTTTTTAAAAAACAACACGGAGACGGACGCCGCAGGGACAGTCCTGCTTTCTCCCGCTTCCTCCAGTTTCGATATGTTCAGGGATTACAATGAAAGAGGAGACGTATTTAAAAAATGCTACCTGCAGTTAAAAGATAATTTTGCGGATAAAATATGATTAACTACGGAAAGATTTTTATAAGAAAATACGATATAACATTATTTTTAACGGCTATACTTCTTATAGCGGCCGGACTCGTTATGGTCTATTCGACAAGCGCGATGATTTCCATAGTCCAATACGGCGACAGCTATCATTTTATTATAAGGCAGGGTATTTACGTTGCCGTGTCCGGATTTTTTATATGGTATTTAATGCATAACGATTACCATATTTTAAAATCGTTTTATAAGATTATTTTATTAGGAATAATAGTTCTAATGTTTCTGGTATTTATCCCGCACATAGGCATAGACGCTGGAGGCTCCAGAAGATGGGTTAATTTCAGGTTCTTCAGCATACAGCCCTCCGAATTTTTGAAGATTTTTTTTATAGTATATCTGGCCAATTTTTTAGAAAAAAGAAAGGATATACTTAATAATAACCCTTATTCGCTTATGTTCATAAGCCCTTTTATATTTATGGGATTTTTAGATATTTTACTTTTAAAAGAGCCTGATTTCGGGACAAGCTTCATTCTATTCGTTATAACGTTCATAATGTTGTTCGCAGGGGGAGTAACCCTTATTTATCTTATTATCACCGCCGCTTTAGGGAGCGTTGCGGCATATTTTCTGATTTTTACCGTGGCGTACAGAAGAGACAGGATACTCGCCTTCCTTCACCCGTTTCACGATAAGTCGGGCATAGGTTTTCAAATAGTACAGTCTTTATATGCATTCGCAAGAGGCGGTTTTTTCGGGGTGGGTTTGGGCAACGGAAAGGAAAAATTGTTTTTCCTGCCGACCCCTTATTCGGATTTTATATTTTCTACCGTAGGAGAAGAGCTTGGATTTATAGGAGTGCTTATATTTATAATTATTTATCTGGTTATGGCGTACAGAGGATTAAAAATTGCGATACATGCGCCGGATCTTTTCGGAACTTATCTTGCTTACGGAATTACCTGCCTTATCGGGTTAAGCGCTTTTATAAATATCGGAGTAGTTTTGGATTCACTGCCGACGAAAGGGCTTGCCCTGCCCTTCATAAGCTACGGAGGCAGTTCTTTGCTTGCTTCGTGTATCGGCATAGGCATTTTGCTTAATATATCTTCTCAAAGCCTTAAGGGGAAAAATATTTAATGAATATTATAATTGCGGGCGGAGGAACAGGAGGGCATTTATTTCCGGGCATTGCGGTTTATGAAAAACTAAAAAGTTTAGACGCCGGAGCAAAGGTTTATTTTATAGGGACGGAAAGGGGCATAGAAAACAGGATTAAAGATGACTGGGGTTTTGAATTATTTATAATAAACGTAAAGGGATTTTCCGGAAAAAGTTTTATGGATAAGCTAAATTCTTTAGCAGGAATATTCGGCGCGGCAAAAAGGGTAAATTATATTTACCGTAATATAAAACCTGATTATGTTCTAGGTCTGGGAGGATATATTTCGCTTATTCCCCTTATCGCGGCGAGATTAAAAAATATAGAATGCGGCGTTATGGAGCAGAATGCGGAACCTGGGCTTTCTAATAAAATACTGGCGTTTTTAGGAATAACCGTTTTTGCTTCTTTTGAAGCGACAAAAAAATATCTACGTTTTTCCCGCGTTATAGCGACGGGAAATCCCGTAAGAGAAAAAATTTATAAATTGGCCGTATCCGGAGCGGCCAAAAGAAATGAATTTACAAATAAAAAAAAATTAAGTATATTTGTTTTCGGTGGTTCTCAGGGGGCATCTTCCGTTAATAAAGCGTTTATGGATATGCTGTCTATGCTAGATGAAGAAATATCCGGCAACATAACCGTGTATCATCAAACAGGCGAACGGGATATAGAAAAGGCCGAAAATTTTTATAAGAGCGCAAAAATAAGCGGATACGAAATTTTTCCGTTTACCGACGCTATAGAAAATTATTATTTAGCAAGCGACATCGTTATATGCAGGGCAGGAGCAGGCACTCTGTCCGAACTTGTTTTATTGAGAAAGCCGGCGATTTTGGTGCCGTATCCTTTTGCGGCCAAAAATCATCAGGAAAAAAACGCTTCGGCGTTTTCCGGCAAAGGGTGTTTTTATGTACTCAAAGACGACGAAGAACTTTCTAAAGATTTATTACAAACAATCCGCAAAATATTTTATAATAGAAATTTGTTAAAAGATATGTATGAAAATTTAAAAATATTTCCTGTTAAAGACTCTGCTTCGGAAATAGCAGGCATAATATTAAATAAAGGAGAGAAATAATGAAAAACGGCGTCAAAAAGATTCATCTTATCGGCATCGGAGGTTCCGGCATGAGCGGTATAGCCGAAGTTCTCATCAATTTGGGTTATTCGGTTACGGGTTCCGATATAGAATACAGCCAGACAATAGAAAAAATTGAATCTATCGGCGGCAGGGTTTTCATAGGACACAGTTCCGAAAATATTAAGGAAGCGGAGGTCGTAGTCTATTCTACGGCTATTCGGGAAAATAATCCGGAGTTAACGGAAGCTCGAAGCAAAAAACTGACGGTCCTCAGGCGCGCGGAAATGCTTTCGGAATTACTTTCCTTAAAAAAAGGTATTGCTATCGCCGGCTCTCACGGCAAAACGACCACTACGTCCATGATATCGTCTATACTTGGGGAAGCCGGGGTTGACCCTACTTTTGTGGTGGGCGGAAAAGTTTTCGGTTTAGGCATGCATTCAAAGGTCGGCAAAGGCGATTATATGGTCGTGGAGGCAGATGAAAGCGACGGTTCTTTTTTGAAGCTTAAGCCTGATTATTGCGTCGTTACGAATATCGATTACGAGCATATGTGTTATTACGGAAACATAGAAAATTTAAAAAAATCGTTTATAGATTTCATAAATAACATTCCTTTTTTCGGCTTTGCGGTTTTATGCGCGGATAATCCTATATTAAGCTCTCTTTTTCCGGAAATAAACAAAAAATATTTTACCTACGGCATAGAACAAAAAGCGGATTATTATGCTTTAAATATATCGCTGGAAAAAAATTCGTCTTCATTCGATGCATATTCGGGCGAAAAATTAATAGGAAAATTCAATTTATCGGTTCCTGGGATGCACAATGTTCTAAATGCTCTTTCCGCTATCGTTACCGCAAAAGAATTAGGTATTAAAACGGAATTTATCCAAAAGGCGCTTAAGGATTTTCACGGCGTGGAAAGAAGATTCCAGATTAAAAAATCTAACGACAGGCTGATAGTAGTTGACGATTACGCGCATCATCCGGTAGAAATAGCGGCTACTCTTAAGGCCGCTAAAAATTGGAACAGGCAGATAGTCGCCGTTTTCCAGCCCCACAGATATTCAAGAATGAAAGATTTAATGGACGATTTCGTAAGTTCTCTTAAACTTGCGGATTTCGTTATAATAACGGATGTCTATTCCGCGGGAGAAATCGAAATAGAAGGCGTGTCGTCTATGGCATTATCGGAAAAGATGAGGCGCGAAGGCTATAAGAATGTTTTTTACGTTCCTAACAGGAAGGATATAAAATCTAATTTAAAAAATATGCTGAGGGGCGGGGAAATGGTAATATTTCTTGGGGCAGGCGATATAACAAAGAGTTGCGACGATTTTGTCCACAGCAGAACCAGAACAGGCGGCAGAAAAACATCTGAAGCATACGGCAAGGGATTATTAGCCGCCCAAAATTAATTCTTAGAATTATGGATAAAAAAAAGCGCATAAATTTATTAAGCGGATTAAAAGAATTCGGTATAGAGTTTCTGGA
>JAKAQA010000099.1 GCA_021811805.1 bacterium
CTACGGAGCTTTTTGAAACTAAACCTGCCGAAATGTATTATCTGCTGGGGAAAAGTTTAAACACGCTTGAATTTTCCTCTAACGGAAAGGTCGCATCTATGGTAGGAACCAAGAAAATGATAGAAGAAGTATTGAAGGAATCCGACGTAAGCAGGATTAACGGCTTATACGAAAATTTCGTAAACTATCCGAGGTCGATTCAGGGCGTCGAAATAGCAATATTTTTCAGGGAGACCGGATTTAACCAGTACAGGTTGAATTTCAGGTCTAAAAGCTACGCGAACGTCGCATACGTTGCCGAGAAGTTCGGAGGCGGCGGGCATAAATTTGCGGCCGGATGCAAAGTAAACGGCGATATAAACGAAATTAAAAACGAAGTATATAAATATTGCAGCGAAATAATATAAAATAATAATAAAATAACGTAAATATTTTAAGTACGGCAATGGATAAGGATAAAAATAATTTAATAAGCGGGATTTTAGTTATAGACAAACCGAAAGATATGACCTCGTTTAAAGTAGATTTTTTAATAAAAAAAGAGCTTAACTGTTCCAAGGTAGGCCATGCCGGAACATTGGATCCTTTTGCCACCGGAGTGCTGCCGGTTCTTTTAAATAAGGCTACAAAGCTTCAGGACGGCTTAGTTAATCTTCCTAAATCGTACGAAGGGACGCTTAAATTAGGCATAGGCACCGATACCCTCGATATCGACGGCCGCCAAAACGCCGAGCGAGACGTTTCGGATTCGGAAATGGACGGCGTAATCCTTTACCTTAAAAATTTAAAAGGCGATTTTATTCAAAAGATACCGGCTTTCAGCGCCAGAAAACATAAAGGTATTCCTTTATATAAATACGCAAGAAAAAATATCGGCGTAATTCCGGAAAACCCTACATCCGTAGTTAAAATCCATAATTTTGAAGTAAAATCGCACGGCAATCCTTTCATAGATTTCAGATGCACCGTTTCGAAAGGAACGTACGTAAGGGCGATAGCGCAGGATATTATAGATAAATTCGATATACCGGCGCATCTTTACAGCCTTAAAAGGACGAGCGCGGGAGGTTTCGATATTTCCGAAGCTCTTCCGCTGGAGTCGCTTAAAAAAGGTTCCGATTTTATAATAGAGAACCTGATACATATCGATAAAGTTTCCGGTTTTCATACCGGCGGCATTAATTAAATATATGCCGGCAAAAAAATAAACTAACTAAAATATATCCTTAAGGGGGTTTAATTAAATGCCTATTTCAAAAGAAGAAAAAAATGCAATAATCGAGAAATTCAAGACTCACGGTAACGATTCCGGTTCGGTCGAGGTGCAGGTTTCTCTGCTTACATACCGGATTAATTTGCTATCGGAACATTTTAAAAAGTTTGCCAAAGACCACCATTCCAGAAGGGGCCTTTTAAAAATGGTTTCGAAAAGAAGGCATCTTCTGGACTATTTAAAAAGCAAGGATGAGGCAAGATATAAAAATCTGATAGAAGCTCTCGAACTTCGCAAATAAAACTAAAAAGATAAATAAATTTTTCTTAAAGCAATTTAATCGGATTTAATAGGAGACAAGATGATAAGCAACACTTTAATGTTTGACGGCAAGGCAATAACTATTGAAACTGGAAGGCTTGCCAAGCAGGCGTCCGGAAGCGCGTTAATTTCTATAGGAGATACTAAAGTTCTCGTCACGACGTGCATAAATAAAAAAATAAAGGAAGGAACCGATTTTTTGCCTCTTACCGTGAATTACGTAGAAAAATATTATTCCGCCGGAAAAATACCGGGCGGTTTTTTTAAAAGAGAAGCGAGGCCTACAGAAAAAGAGGTTTTGACCTCCAGATTTTTAGACAGGCCGATAAGACCTCTTTTTCCGGATAATTATTTTTTTGACACGCAGATAATAGCTACAGTAGTTTCCATGGATAACGAAAACGACCCGGATATGGCGGCAATGTTAGGAGTTTCATTTTCTTTGATGCTGTCCGAAGCCCCTTTTAAAGGACCAACCGCAGGCGTTAGAATTGCAAGGGTAAACGGTAATTTTATCGCTAACCCGACTTATAAAGAACTTGGAGCCAGCGATACGTTTCTTATAGTAGCAGGCTCAAAAGACGCCATAACGATGGTAGAAGGCAGTTTTAACGAATTAGACGAGGAAGAACTCGTTTCGGCGATAGAGTTCGGGCATAATAAAATTGTAGAATTGAGCGAGTTTCAAAACAAGATTTTATCGGGAATGAGTATTGTTAAAGCAGAGCCGGAAGAAATTAAAATACCGGAAGGGTTATATGAAAGAGTTAAGGAGCTTTCTTACGACGATTTATCCGATGCCCTTAAAATTTCCGCTAAGCTGGAAAGAAACGAAAGAGTGGAAAATTTAAACGCCAAGGTTATCGAACTGCTGAACGAGTCTTATCCGGGCTATGAAGCGGCTATAAGCCGTATTCTGGAATCTATTCAAAAAGACATATTAAGAAATAACATAATCAACGAAGGTTTAAGAATAGACGGAAGAGGACTTGCAGACATTAGGCCTATAAGCTGTTCCGTAGGCGAACTTCCTATGGCCCACGGAAGCGCCGTTTTTACGCGCGGCGAAACTCAGGCTCTTGTAGCTGCTACCCTAGGAACTAAATTCGACGAGCAGATAATAGACGCCCCAGAGAAAGAATCGACAAAAAGATTTATGCTGCATTATAATTTTCCGCCTTTTTCCGTAGGCGAGGTCGCTCCTTTAAGGTCTCCCGGCAGAAGAGAAATAGGGCACGGGTCTCTGGGCGAAAAAGCGCTCAGATATATAATTCCGTCCGCGGAAGAATTCCCTTATACGATAAGGTTGGTCTCCGAAATACTCGAGTCTAACGGGTCTTCTTCCCAGGCTACAATCTGCGGAGGCACTCTGGCTTTGATGGATGCGGGAGTTCCTATAAAGGCTCCGGTTGCGGGAATAGCCATGGGGCTTATAAAAGAAGGAGATAAAGTGGCAATACTTTCCGATATTTTAGGCGACGAAGACCACCTTGGAGATATGGATTTCAAAGTTGCTGGAACCGCTAAAGGAGTAACTGCTTTGCAGATGGATATTAAAATTTCGGGAGTTACTAAAGAGATTTTAAGAAATGCTCTTTCGCAGGCAAAGGAAGGAAGAATGCATATACTCGGCATAATGGTTCAGTCTATAAGCGAACCCAGAAAGGATATGGCAAAAAATGCTCCGAGAATCGTAACAATGATGGTTAAGCCGGAGAAAGTCAGGGAAGTTATCGGGTCCGGCGGAAAAGTCATAAAGGGCATAATAGAAAAGACCGGCGCAAAGGTCGATATAGAAGATTCGGGAAAGGTTACAATTTCTTCTACAAACGCCGAATCTTTAAAACTTGCCGTCGCTATGATAAACGATATAACCCAGGAAGCGGAAATAGGCAAGATTTATTTCGGAAAGGTCAGAAAGATAATGGAGTTCGGAGCTTTTGTCGAGATATTTCCCGGAACAGACGGACTGGTCCATATTTCCCAGATAGATAACAAGAGGGTAGAAAAAGTTTCCGACGTTCTGAAAGAAGGCGACGAAGTAAAAGTTAAAGTTTTAGACGTGGACAGGGCCGGCAAAATAAAACTCTCTATAAAAGAGACTTTATGAAAAATTTTAAAAAAGAAGTATTAGAATCCGGGATTACGCTTATTACGGAAAAAAAACCGTATTTTAATTCCGTAAGCATAGGATTGTGGGTAAAAACAGGCTCGGTTTACGAGCCTGCGGAATTAAACGGCATATCCCATTTTATAGAGCATCTTCTTTTTAAGGGGACTAAAAATAGAACCTACAAAGAAATAAACAGAGAAATAGACCTTATGGGAGGAGCGCTGAACGCTTTTACCGGAACGGAGCTAACCTGTTTATATACCAAAGTCTTATACAAAAATTACGATGCCGCCGCCGGTCTTTTAATCGATTTGATGTTTAATTCTTTGTTTCCCGAAGACGAAATAAAAAAAGAGAAAAGCGTAATATTACAGGAAATTTCCGGCGTACAGGACGACCCTTCGGACTATTCGATGGAACTTTTTCATAGAAATTTTTACGGAAATTCATCGTATGCCTTTCCTATCCTCGGAACCGAAAATACGATTAAAAATTTTAACAGAAAAAAAATATTAGATTATTATTACGGCCATTATAATCCCGAAAATATAATAATTTCTATCGCAGGCAATTTCGAGCATAGTAAAATAGCTGATTCGGTCAACAGGCATATGGGCGAAATAGCTTCGAGCTTCGATAAAGGAATAATACGAAAAAAATTTAAAACCGACAAAGTGTACGGCGATTTTATTCAGGATAAAGATTTGGAGCAGACCCATTTCTTAATAGGGCTTGAAGGCATAAGCAGGTCGGACGAGGATTTTTTCTCCGCAGAAGTTTTAAATACTATCCTTGGGGCTTCCGTTAGTTCTAAGCTTTTTCAGGAAGTAAGAGAAAATAAAGGACTTGCCTATTCTATCTATTCAAATTCCGTGTTTCATAAATCGGACGGATATTTTTATATTTATGCAGGCGTTTCTCCCAAAAAATTCAAGCTTTCTAAAGAACTTATCTTCGACATAATCGACGGCATAGTAGGCGGCGGCATTAGCGAAGAAGAAGTTATAAATGCCAAAAAACATATATACGACGGTTTTCTTCTTAGCATGGAATCTACCGGAAATATTATGAACCGCAATGCAATAAACGAAATTTACGAAGGCAGATACATCTCCAAGGCGCAGGTTTTGAAAAAGATAGAAAAAGTGGACAGGCGGGCTGTTAAAAGAATTTCCGGGCGGTTATTTTTAAATAAAAAGAATAGGAATATTTCGGTTCTCGGCAAGGTTAAATAATATAATTACCTTAAATCGCATTAATTTCTATCGGTGATTTAATATATAATTAGTAGAACAGGCGGACGGCATTTTTATGGATACGGATGTTTATTACCCCAAATCTTACGATATTATTTACAGGTCTGGTTACGTTATAGGCTTTATAGGAAT
>JAKAQA010000100.1 GCA_021811805.1 bacterium
GAAAAACTGCTTTCGTCGAAAGTCCTTCTTATCGGAGCCGGAGGGCTCGGCGCTCCCTGCGGGTATTATCTCGGAGCGGCGGGAATCGGAACTCTGGGAATAGTCGATTACGATACCGTCGATTTATCCAACCTTCAAAGACAGATATGGCACGGAACTTCCGACGTCGGAAGATATAAGGTCGATTCCGCAAGAGATTCCATAGAGCGCATCAATCCCGACGTAAAAGTCGTAACTTATAAAGAAGGCATTAACGCCGCAAATATCAAAGACATAATAAAAGATTACGACGTGGTCGTAGATGCGACCGATAATTTTCCGACGAGATATTTAATAAACGATGCCTGCCATTTTATGAAAAAGCCTCTGGTTTACGGCTCAATATTCAGGTTTGACGGGCAGGCTACCGTATTTTTGCCGGACGAAGGTCCCTGCTATAGATGCCTTTTCCCGACTCCTCCCCCTGCCGGACTCGTTCCGAGCTGTCAGGAAGCGGGAGTTCTGGGCGTTCTTCCAGGCGTAATAGGAGCGATTCAGGCAAACGAAGCCATAAAAATAATTCTGGGCATCGGACAGACTTTAAACGGAAGGCTTCTTATTTACGACGCCCTCGATATGAAATTTACCGAAATGAAACTCAGGCAGGACAAGACCTGTCCGTTGTGCGGCGAAAATCCGACGGTTTTTGAACTAATCGAATACGGCGACCTGTGCGAATTTAAAAACTAAAATAATCTCAAATATTTTATGGAGTTAAAAAAAATAGATGTCCGAACATAAAGAAAACAGCGAACTAAATATAAAAGGCGAGATTTGTCCTTTTACTTTCGTTAAATCCAAACTCGCATTGGAAAAGATGAAAAAGGGCGAAATTTTAAGGGTAATAGTGGACTACGAACCTGCTATCAGAAACGTTCCGCGTTCTATGGAGGAACAAGGGCATAAAGTTTTATCCGTCAATAAAATTAACGATACCGATTACGAAATTATCGTAGAAAAAGATGGAAAAAAATAGCTCATCGTATATATTCAGTTCTTTATCGAATATCGGCGGCACCGGAGCGGTTCTGTTGAACAAAATAATCGATCCGGCTCTTTCCGGTTCAAAACTATACGCCAAACTCGAAGGGCTTAATCCGGGCGGCTCGGTAAAAGACAGGCCTGCGCTGTATATGCTTAAAAATGCCTTAGAAAAAGGCTTGATAAAAGACGGAACCTCGATAATAGATTCATCCTCAGGCAATACGGGTATATCGTATGCTATGCTCGGTGCATTTCTCGGCATTAAAGTCAAAATTTACGCCCCTTCCAATATGAGCGAAGAGAGAAAAAAAATAATGCGCTTATACGGCGCGGAATTGGTTATTACCCCGGCGGAAGAAAGCCACGACGGAGCGATAAAACGGTCGGCGGAAGAATATGAAAGAGGCGGCAAAGATATGTATTATATGCCCGACCAGTATAATAATCCTTACAATCCGATAGCCCACTACGAAACGACGGCGTTGGAACTTCTTGAACAGACCGGCGGAAATATCGATTATTTCGCCACAGGCATCGGTACCGGCGGAACGATACTCGGAGTAGGCAAAAGGCTTAAAGAATATAACGATAAAATAAAAATTATCGCGGTAGTGCCGGACAGCGAAATGCACGGAATAGAAGGCTGGAAATATAATTACTCGTTAAATTTCGAAGGCTTCGACGGCAATAAGATAATAGACGATTTTGTAAAAGTCGATACCGAAGGCAGCTACGCAATGCTTAAAAGGCTCGTCAGGGAAGAAGGAATTCTGTGCGGTTTTTCCTCGGGAGCAAACGTTTACGGCGTCAAAAAACTTGCCGAAAAATATAAAGGGAATTTTGCTACGGTGCTTCCGGACACCGGGTCGAGATATCTTTCGACGCGTGTATTTAACGAGATTTAAAAACCGTAATATATAAAAACAAATTCTTATGGCAATTATAATTCCAAAAAACGAACTGGAAATAATAAAAAAACATGCCGCCGATATTTTTCCTTACGAAGCATGCGGCGGACTCCTCGGAAAAATAGAAGGAGAAAACAAAATTATCGTAAAAGCGTATCCTGCGGAAAACCGCTACGGCAAGATTACATGGGACAGTTTTGAAATAGAGCCGAAAGATATTTTAGAAATGGATAAATTTTGCATGAAAGAGAACCTCGACATCTTAGGATTTTACCATACCCACCCTAATCATCCGGCAATCCCCTCGAACTTCGACGTCAACGCATCTTGGCCTTTTTATTCCTATGTTATTCTTTCCGTAAAAGGCAACGCTCCGGAAAGCGTGGCCGATATTAAAAGCTACCTTATGCCCGACAGGGATTCGACGCCGGTTACCGAAGAAGTTATAGTTGACTGATAAACTTACAATTATTTTTTCCTTTAATTAATTTCGTCTATTAATTTTTCCGCGAGGCTTTCTTTGTTTTCTCTTTTGAAGCTTTTTATTTCGCCCGACTTGTTTATTAAGAAGCCTTCGTTCTCGTCGCCGCCGATAATATCTTTGGATACGTCGTTGACAAAAATGTGGTCGAGGGATTTTTCGGCAAGTTTTTTGCGTCCGTTTTCTATTGCGGAATCGGTTTCGGCGGCAAAACCGAAAACTATCTGTCCGATTTTTTTGATTTTGGAAACGGCTTTTAATAAATCTTCGTTTTGCATAAGTTCGATTTGAAGCGTGCCGCCTGCGCCCGTAGTCCCGCTTTTTTTAATCTTCACCGGGCTTTTTTCTTTAAAGCCGTAATCGGAGACTGCCGCCGCCATAAAAAGAATGTCTGTTTTCTTAAATTCGGAAAGCAAAACCTCTTTTAATCCGCTGAAATCCGTGCGGTTTATAATTTTTATATGCCTGTTTATATATTTAATGCGGTCGCCGATATTAAGGGCGATAAGCGTAACTTCGGCGCCTGCCTGCACAGCGGCATTTGCTATGCCGATGCCCATTTTTCCGCTTGAACCGTTGGACATAAACCTGACTGGGTCGAGATATTCCCTCGTAGCTCCGGCAGTAACTAAAACCTTTTTGCCTTTAAGCGTTTTTTTTTTAAAAACCGACTCTACGCCGAAAATAATATCGTCTATTTCCGGAAATTTGCCTTCCCCGTAATCGCCGCAGGCGGCGTTTCCGGTTTCCGGCGAGACTACCGAAAAATTAAATGCACAGAGCTTTTTAAGGTTTTCTTTTAATATTTTGTTCGCGTACATATTGGGATTCATCGCGGGAACGAGAAGTTTGGGCTTATCCGGCGAAGCCGCTACCGTCAAGGTAATAAGGGTGTCGGCAATGCCCGCGGCAAGTTTGTTAATCGTGTTATACGTAGCTGGAGCTATTAGTATAATATCTGCGAATTTCGACAGGGCGATATGAGAAAGCGGGCTTTTAAAAGCGTCGTCTTCAAAAACCTCCTCCCCGAAAGATTCAAAAATATAAGGAGAGATAAATTTTGCGGCTGAAGAGCTTACGACTATTTTAACGTTTGCGCCTTCTTTTTTAAGTTTTCTGTATAAATCGACGCTTTTGTAGCACGAGATAGAACCTGTAATGCATAAAAGAATGTTTTTATTCTGCAAACTCATATTAAATACGGATTGAATTTTCTTTCATATCCTATGGTCGTAGGTTCGCCGTGACCCGGATAAACCTTTAGAGCATCGTCTAAAGCCATAAGTTTATTTTTAATAGAACTGATTATCTGTTCGGAAGAGCCGCCTAAAATATCGGTTCTTCCTATGGTATTTCTAAAAAGCGTGTCGCCGCTGAAAAGATGCTTATCGTTTACTAGGAACGAGACGCTTCCGGGGGAATGTCCAGGAGTAAAAATTGGAAGGATTTTAATACCTTCAATCTCGATAATTTCTCCGTCTTTTAAATATCTGTCTATAAATACGTCTCCAGTATATTCGAAGCCGAGATATTCCGCCTGTTCTTCCAGATTTTTAAGTATATATTCTTCTTCTTTCGCCGCTATTATATCGATGCCGTATTTTTCTTTAAAATAATTATCCATAATAACATGGTCGATATGGCAGTGGGTATTCAATATAAATTTTAAATCGATATTTTCGTCCTTGATTATTTTTTCTATTTTATTTTCCTGCCCGCCCGGGTCTATTATAAAACCCTCCTTTCTGCTATTCTTAGTTTCTTCGGCATTATCTACGTTATCGTTGAATACGATATAAGTATTTACTTCGAAAGGTCCCGCGGGGATAGTATAAATTTTCATTGTTCCATTTTGCGATAGTGCCAGAATTGAATTCTGGCGCTATATTTATATTAAGTACCTCTGAAAAGCGCTTATCAGGACGTCGAGATTTTCTTCGGTGTCGGCTTCTCCGTATATGCGCATTAAGTCTTCCGTTCCGGAAAGCCTCGCCAACAGCCACGAATCGTCGTCGAAGAAGACTTTATACCCGTCCGTAGCGTTTTTGCCGGTAACCGTCCTTCCTTCGAAAACGTTAGGAAATTTTTCCATTTTTTCGTCTATTTCGGCCTTAAACTTTTCTTTATCGACCGGAACGTTAATTCTTTTCGTGAATATCGGGCCGAATTTTTCAAGAAGGCCTTCTACCAAAACTTTCAGGGGTTTTTTGTAATAAGCGAGCATTTCTAAAACCAAAAGACAGGTATAAATTCCGTCTTTGTCCGGAGCGTGTCCGGCTACGGTCAAACCCGACGACTCTTCGCCGGCTATCACGGCCTTGCCTTCGGATATAAGTTTGCCGAGATATTTAAAACCTACCGGGGTTTCTATAACCTTAAAGCCGTAATGTTTTGCTACCCTGTCCACTAAAGCCGTGGTAGCGACGCTTCTTGCCGCATCGCCTTTTATCCCCTTGCCTTCGATATAATAATTGTAAAGAAGCGGAAAAATAATATTCGGTTCGACGAATTCGCCGTCTTCGTCAAGCACGCCGTATCTGTCGGCATCTCCGTCCGCCGCAAGCCCTATGGCGGTTTTCTTAGA
>JAKAQA010000101.1 GCA_021811805.1 bacterium
CTCTCTATAACAATAAATTATAAGAAATTAACTGATTTGTTTTAATGCTTTTTAATGCGTGCTGTTTAGTTCTCAAAGACCGATCTTCTATAGCAGGTTGTTGATACCTTAACTCGAAGTGTTTAAACAGTATATAAAAACGCAAAACTAATGTCAAGCGTTTTTTTAATTATTTTTTAACTTTATTTTATATATTTTTTTCTTGCCTACTTTTAGTATGAAATCATTGGAATCACATGGTATTGAATAGACGGTTTTGACGTCCTCGCTGAGCTTAATTTCAATTTCTTTGAAACCGTTGACGGCTTTGTTATGCAATTTAAAATATAATTTGACGGCATCCTGCTTAATAAGCCTTTTTGCCTCGCCGTTACTGGAAACGGCATTAATATGAGACAGCAAAGACGCTCCATTAATTATCACGGTATCCGAAGGCTCTATAGACGCGCCGCCGAAGCCGGACGTTCCGCTTCCGACCTTTTCTATGAATTTTCCCCAACTAATATCGTCAAACTCTATGGAAGCCATCTCTTCCGGATTAGCCTTTTTCTGGAACTTGTCTTCAAAATATTTCTCCGCATTATCTGCAGGCGGTTTACCGTGGTATCTTTCTACAATCTCCCGCGCAAGCCTTTTTTTAGCTATTATAGGATTTAAGCCCTTATCTAATTCTAATTTTAATTCCGTTAATTCTTCATTGGAAATATAACTCAACAGCTCGTAATATTTGAGCATCATATCGTCGGATATCGACATTATTTTGCCGTACATCTCGTTAGGCTCGTCGGATATGCCTATATGATTTCCGAGCGACTTGCTCATTTTGTTTTTGCCGTCCAGCCCTTCTAACAAAGGCATGGTCATTATGACCTGAGAAGTCAACCCGAAACTTTTCATCAGTTCCCTGCCGACGATAAGGTTGAATTTCTGGTCGTTTCCGCCGATTTCTATGTCCGCTTCGAGAAATAAAGAATCGAAACCCTGTAAAAGCGGATATATAAACTCATGCATAGCGATAGGCCTGTTGTCCTGAAATCTTTTTTCAAAATCGTCTTTTTCAAGCATTCTTCTGACTGTATAGTTGGAAGAAACTTTAATAAATTCGTCTAATTTCAAATTAGACAGCCACCAGCTGTTAAAAAGGATTTTCGTTTTTTCCGGTTTTAAGATTTTAAATGCCTGTTCTTTATAATCCTTGGAGTTTTTTAAAACGTCTTCTTTAGAAAGCGGTTTTCTCGTTTCCGACTTTCCCGTAGGGTCGCCTATCATTGCGGTAAAATCCCCTATAATAAAATATACGATATGACCGAATTCCTGAAATGTCCTCAGTTTATTCAATAAAACGGTATGCCCCAGATGTATGTCGGGAGACGTGGGGTCGAAACCGGCTTTAATTTTAAGCGGTATATTATTAGACACGGAATAAAACAGCTTTTCTAAAAGCTCGTCTTCTTTAATGAGCTCGACGCTTCCTCTTCTAATAGCTCCTATCTGCCTGCGTATTTCGGCTTCTATCTCTTTTTTTGACATAATGTTATCAAAGATGGATTAGCGAACGCAACGGCTTGCATTTGCATGCCGGACTTAGTTCCCTTATCCCTTAATGAACTTATATTGCCGTTGATTGCTCAAGCGCATGATTCCGTTATTTTTCACAAATTAATGCGGATTTTTTCAATATTTTTACTTAATTTCGTTTTTTTGTCAACAGTTATAGAAACGGCATTTAAAACTATATCGTTTTCTTCCGGAATGAATTTTTCCGGCATTCCTGTCAAATACCTTTTAATCGCAATATCTTTATCGGTTCCTAATACCGAGTATTTTGAACCGACCATGCCGGCATCGGTTATGTAAGCCGTGCCTTTAGGGAGTATCATGTCGTCGTTGGTCTGCACATGAGTATGCGTGCCTAAAAAAGCGGATATTTCTCCGTCTAAATATAACGCTAACGCCTCTTTTTCCGACGTCGCTTCCGCGTGAAAGTCTATTATTACGGCATCGGCTTTGCCGTAAACCTCTTTAGTTATATCTTTCGCAACGGTAAAAGGCGACTCTGAAAGCCCCTTCATGAAAACTCTTCCTTCCAAATTTATCACGGCAATCTTCCTGCCCGATTTTGTATCGAAAACGCCGTATCCTTTTCCGGGGGCCAGAACAGAGTAATTTGCCGGACGCAGAAGCCTGTCATGCGTATTAATATACGGAATTATATTTTTCTGGTCCCATATGTGGTTGCCGGTAGTTATAACGTCAATGCCTAAATTAAATAGAAAATCTGCGATATCGGGGGTTATTCCCATGCCGTGGGCGGCATTTTCGCCGTTTGCAACAATTAATTCCGGCTTGTATTTTTCGGTTAATCCTCCCATAAGCGATTTAACGGCTAACCTGCCCGGTTTGCCTATGATGTCGCCTATAAAAAGAATATTGACATCGTCATCTTGCAAATTCGGTTGCCCTCGTTTCCCTTATAACCGTTACCTTTATCTGTCCCGGATACTGCATAGTCGTTTCAATCTTTTTTGCTATATCTTTAGAGAGCATAACGGAATCTTCATCGGTTATTTTCTGGCTCTGGACTATAGCCCTTATTTCTCTTCCTGCCTGAATGACGTAGCTTTTAGCGACTCCGCTGAAAGAATTAGCTATAGATTCCAGTTCTTCGAGCCGCTTAACATAGGTCTCAAACATTTCTTTCCTTGCGCCGGGTCTTGCCGCGCTCAATGCGTCGGCCGCCGAAACCAGGACGGCAAGAACGCTGTTGGGTTCCTCGTCGAAATGATGCGCCGCTATGGCATGTATAACCTTAGGCGATTCTCCGAATTTTTTTGCGAGGTCGGCGCCTATAACGGCATGAGAACCTTCAACCTCATGGTCGACGGCTTTTCCTATATCGTGCAGAAGTCCCGCGCGCTTAGCCTGTTTTACGTTGATGTTTAATTCGGCCGCCATTATTCCGCAGAGAAAAGCGACTTCTATGGAATGGTTGTACACATTCTGGGAATAGCTTGTCCTGTATTTTAATCTTCCCAAAAGTTTAAGAAGTTCCGGGTGAACGCCGTGAATGCCGACGTCGAAAGTAGCCTGCTCTCCCGCCTCTTTCATAGCCTGATTGAGCTCTTCTTCCACTTTGCCTACTATTTCTTCTATTCTTGCAGGATGAATTCTTCCGTCGGCTATCAGCCTTTCCAATGAAAGCCTTGCAATCTCTCTTTTTACGGGGTTAAAAGAAGACAGTATAACCGCTTCGGGCGTTTCGTCTATTATCAAGTCTACTCCCGTAGCGGCTTCGAGCGCTCTGATGTTCCTGCCTTCCCTTCCTATGATTCTGCCTTTCATTTCGTCGCTCGGAAGTTGAACGGAAGATATCGATTTTTCCGCGACGTAATCGCCTGCATAACGCTGAATTGCCGTAGCTATGATTTCTTTCGCCTTTTTATCGGCAATTTCTCTCGTTTCGTCTTCTATTCTTTTGACAGCCTTTGCGGATTCATGCTTGGCTTCTTCGGTAATCGAATTTATCAGGGTATTTTTAGCTTCCGCGGAGGTCATGCCAGAAACCCTTTCTAATTCTATAATTTTTTCCTTAAGTTTTTCTTCGGCAAGTTTTTCTTTTTCAACGGCTGTTTTTTCGGATTGGGCCAGCATCCTTTCTCTTCGCATTAAATCGGTTTCTTTTTTTTCTATTAACGATATTCTTTTTTCAAGATTATCTTCTTTAACTGACAATCTTTTTTCAAACTGGCTCAATTCCTGCTTCTGAATTCTGATTTCTTCGTCTGCCGTTTCTTTATGGCGGAGAACTTCCGCTTTAGCGGCCAAAGCGGCTTCTTTTTTAATTTCTTCGGCTTTTTTTTCGGCTTCCTCTTTAATTGAATCTATTTTTGAATATGCACTGTCTATTGAATTTTTATCGATAATATGCTTGATAAAAAAACCAGCCGTAAAAAATACCGCGGAAATAATAATTATTAAAATCGTTAAAAAATATTCTGCCATCCGTATTTCTCCTTATTTAATGCAAATCATTGCAAATTAGTTACTCTGCGCATTCCTTTCTCCGTAAGTATAAAATCCATTCTTATATCGTTGCCGTCCGTTTCCAAAATATCGCCGGAAATTAATTGAAAATCGTAACATACGCCTACAAAAAAAGATTTGCCGGAATTTTTCAATATTCTGTCGAAACAACCCTTTCCGTAGCCTACCCTGTTTCCCGACTTATCGAATGCCAGTCCCGGTATGAAAAAAACGTCTATCTCTTTCTCGTCTATAATATTATAGTTTTTGGGACAGGAAATGCCGAAATAATCTTTACGCATAGAATTTATATCTTCTAATTTATTAAAACAAATACTGTCTTCTTTTTTGCAAAACGGTAAATATATATCGAATTTTTTATCTTTATTCAAATCTATAATATACTCGATTCTGGCCTCGTTTTTTATGCTCATATAAATCGCAATATTTTTAAATGAGTTCGCCGTAATATAGCCGAAAGCAAATTCGGCTATTTTTAAACCGGCCGATTTAATAAAAAATTCATCTAACTTATCACGCTTATTCCTCATTAAATCTCTGGCGGCGCTTTTTTTTATCATGTTTTAGGAATTAATTAAAGAAAGGAAAACAGAAGGGTGGAAAAGCCGCAATATACAAAACCCCGCATGTACCGAAGATGTTCCAAAATTGGACCTATTAAAAATAGGTGGTAACCGTATGCCGATTGAAAAAAGGAATCAAAGTTTCCAAAGTTTCCTTACCGTAACCGGCGGTGACAATCCCATTCTATCCAACTGTTGGGTCAATTTTAAAAACAAACATCAAATACCGCAGGGTTTTTTATAAAATCAAAAAGTGAAATTATCTATGAAGATTTCGATATATAATTATATATATTGTTAACTTTATCTAAAACCCTTTTGCTTTCATTATTAACTTCCGTTTTATCCGACATAAAATCATCGGCTATATTC
>JAKAQA010000102.1 GCA_021811805.1 bacterium
CACGATACCGGCCGGGCTCATAGGCCTTCTGTTCGTCCATAAACTGAAAAAACTGTTCGGTATTACGTCTATAGCCGCCGTCTTTCTTATGGTTAACGGCGTCATATTATATCTGGGCGAGAAACGCAGAAGAAAACAGGGCATAGCAAATATTTCCGATATGACCGTTACCGCCGCTCTTATCATAGGCGTATTCCAGTCTTTTGCGTTAATTCCGGGCATATCCCGCTCGGCTATTACAATGGTCGCCGCCCTTTATCTCGGCTTTAAGCACGAATATGCCGCAAGATTTTCGTTTCTCCTTGCAACGCCGATTATTCTTGCTGCCGGACTTCTTGAGGTTCCCAAGATGCTCAAACTGCATATGTTTCATTTTACCGCGGTTTCTTTAGCAAGCGGCTTGGTCGCAGGTATAGCGGCATATTTAAGCGTTTACGCCCTTATGAAATATTTTAACAAGTACGAAATAAACGCCCTTTATCCTTTTGCTTTCTACTGCATAATTTTCGGCGCTTTCGTTCTTACTTACAGGTTCGTTTAATTTTCCCGCGTTGGTAATTCCCGTTAAAATTATATTATTTTATATTCCGATTGTGATATAATATTAATTTTCAATAAATTTTTAAAAAGAATATCGGCTGATGGAAGATTTTTTAAAAGATTTTGCGAACAATATTAAACTTGAAAAAAATCATTCTTACAATACGGTTCTGGCTTACGTATCAGACGTCAGAGCTTTTATGTTATACCTTGAAGAAGAAACATCAGTAAATTCCGTAAAAGACGTAACCGAATTCGAGATTAAGGGGTATTTGAGCAAAATTTACGAAAACGTAAAAAAAACGAGCCTTGCGAGAAAAATAGAATCCATAAAATCGTTTTTCGATTTTCTGGAAAAAAAACATATACTGAAACAAAATCCGGCATTCTTGATAGACCTTCCTAAAGTAGAAAAGAAACTGCCGTTTTTTTTGACGGCGAAAGAGGCGGATTTTTTATTAAATAATTATTTAGGCCTAAAGCTGAAAAAAGATAAGTTAGACGCACTTAAAAGCGAGCCGCCCGATGCCGGCGGTTCGATGCCGTTTGCGATGTCCGAACCGTTAAGATATTTCGAGGCTCTCAGAAACGACCTGATTTTAGAATTTTTATACGGCAGCGGATTAAGGGTAAGCGAGCTTGTTTCCGTCAGGAAAACGGATTTGGAACTTGAAAAAGGCGGCGGCTACGTCAGAATTTTAGGAAAAGGGTCTAAGCAGAGAATAGTTCCCCTTACGGAAATTACCGCCGAAAAAATTAAGGCGTGGTCGGGCTTTTTATCCGCCGTAGGTATAATGCCGAAAGAAGGATATATTATTATCAACAAAAAGGGCATGCGGCTTACAAGAAGGACTGTTCACAGGATAGTTAAGGAATCGATGTTAATAACGGGACAGTTTAAAAACATTTCGCCGCACAGTTTAAGACATTCTTTCGCTACCAATCTTTTGGATAACGGAGCGGATCTAAGGTCTATTCAGGATATGCTTGGACATTCCAACTTAGCGACTACGGAGAAATATACGCATTTAAGCATTAAAAAACTAATAGACGTTTACAATAAAGCTCATCCGCTTTCGGGAAAATGAACCGTTCGGATTATTAATTAAATTAAATACGGGAGAAATAAATTAATGGATGGCGGCAATAACGAAGGAATAAAACTTTTAGGAACGACTATTATAAGCGTCAGGCGCAAGGGGCGTGTAGTCGTAGCCGGAGACGGCCAGGTTACGCTGGGAAATACTATTATGAAGCACAACGCTAGAAAAGTAAGGCGGCTTTACAACGATAAAGTTATAGCCGGGTTTGCAGGAGCGACCGCCGACGCATTTACGCTTTTCGAGAAAATGGAAGAAAAACTTTCCAAATATAACGGAAGCGTCAAAAGGGCGAGCGTCGAACTTGCGAAAGACTGGCGGACTGATAAAATATTGAGGCGGCTGGAGGCCATGATGATAGTCGTCGATAAAACCGATTCTTTCGTGATATCGGGAGCCGGAGACGTTATAGAACCGGACGAAGACGCCCTGTCCATCGGTTCGGGCGCTCCTTATGCGCTTGCATGCGCGCTGGGCTTGCTGGAAAAAACCGATTTGAGCGCAAAGGAAATAGCGGAGTATTCCATGAAAACGGCCGCCCGCATCTGCATTTATACTAACGAAAATATAATAATAGAGGAGATATAACAACCGATATGGCAAATAAAACGTCAAGCAGCAATGTTAAAGCCGTTCAGGCTAACACTGCAGGCAAAATAGATTTTCTTACGCCGAAAGAAATAATTAAAGAACTCGATAAATACGTTATAGGTCAGGACAAAGCTAAAAAATCCGTTGCCGTAGCTTTAAGAACGCGTTTCAGGAGAAACAACGTTCCCGATGAAATAAGGGAGGACATAGTCCCTAAAAATATACTGCTTATAGGCCCTACCGGCGTAGGCAAAACCGAAATAGCAAGGCGCATCGCCAAACTTTCAGATTCTCCTTTTATAAAAGTCGAAGCGTCTAAGTTTACGGAAGTAGGCTATATGGGCCGCGACGTCGAATCCATGGTTAGGGACCTCGTGGAGACCGCTTTTATAAACGAAAAAGCTAAAGAAACGGAGCAGGTTATCGATAAAGCCAAGCAAAACGCCGAGGAACTGCTTTTAGACCTTCTTGTAGCTCCGCCCCCAAAGGTTTCCAAGAAAAACGGAGGGCAGCCGTCCGCCGAAGGAGCGGAGAAAAACAGCTATGCCAATACAAGGGAAAAATTTAGGAAAATGTTTTTGGAAGGAAAGTTAGACGACAGATTTGTAGAAATGGAGGTTAAATCTTCGGCAAAACCGCCTATTCCCGTTATAGAAATATTTTCCCAGTCCGGAATAGACGATATAGGTCAGGATTTTAAAGATATATTTTCCAATATTTTTCCGAAGCAGAAGAAAATAGAAAAGGTCAGGGTTTCCGAAGCTTTCGACATATTAGTCCGGGAAGAGAGCGAAAGGCTCGTCGATAACGATAAAGTCGTCCAGAACGCGATTCAAAGAGTCGAAAATTCGGGCTTGATATTCATAGACGAGATAGACAAGATAGCTTCAAGGGAAAAATCTTACGGTCCGGATGTTTCGAGGGAAGGAGTCCAGAGGGATTTACTGCCGATAATAGAAGGCTCCAACGTTATGACTAAGTACGGAATCGTCAAAACCGACCATATTTTATTCATAGCCGCAGGCGCTTTCCACGTTTCCAAACCGTCGGACTTAATTCCGGAACTTCAGGGAAGATTTCCTATCAGGGTAGAGATGGACTCGCTGTCGAAAAAAGAATTCGTCAGAATATTGAAGGAACCTAAAGGAGCCTTAATTAAACAGTACATAGAACTTCTTAAAACGGAAAACGTCGCCTTAAATTTTACGGACGACGGCATAGAAAGAATCGCCGAAATTGCCGAAGAAGTCAATCTTAAAACCGAAAATATAGGAGCCAGAAGGCTTCATACGATTTTAGAAAGGGTTATGGAGGATGTTTCGTTCGAAGCTCCTTATAAGACCGCAAAAAAAGTTTTAATAAATAAAAATTATATAGACGAAAGGCTTAAGGATATAATAAAAGACGAAGACCTTTCGAGGTATATACTTTAATATGGAAGAATATATAAAAAAAGCAAAGGTTCTGCTCGAGGCCCTGCCTTACATCCAGAAGTTTGCTTCAAAAACCTTCGTGATAAAATTCGGCGGTTCGATAGCCGCGGACAGAGAATTAAAAGAGAGTTTTATTAAAGATATTATTCTTTTAAAGCTTGTCGGAATAAATATAATTATCGTTCACGGAGGCGGCAAAGAAATAGACGGTCTTTTGGCAAAGCTGAATATAGGCGTAAATTTTCATGAAGGACACCGGATTACCGACGAAAATACAATGGAAGTCGTCGAAATGGTTTTATCCGGCAAAATAAATAAAGACCTCGTCGCGCTCATAAATAAATTCGGGGGACGCGCCTGCGGTTTGTCCGGCAAAGACGGAAATCTTATTACGGCTAAAAAGTTTAAAACCGAAAAAATAGACCTCGGTTTTGTCGGCGAAGTCAAACATGTAGATAAAAAAATACTGCTGACGCTAGATCCCTCTTTTATTCCGGTAATAGCTCCGGTAAGCATGGACGACGAAGGCAGAACGCTTAATATTAATGCAGACCTAGTCGCGTCCGCCGTAGCGGCGGAGCTCGAAGCCGAAAAACTTATAATTTTATCGGACCAGGACGGGCTTTTAAACGCGGATAACGAGCTTATCTCTTCCGTTAAAACGGCAGACGTTAAAAATATGATTAAAGAAGGGGTTATTTACGGAGGTATGATACCTAAGGCAAACTCCTGCGCTGATGCGGTAAAGCGCGGCGTTAAAAAAGTCCATATAATAAACGGTTCCGTTCCGCATGCGGTTTTACTGGAAATATTTACCAAGAAGGGAATCGGAACCCAGATTTCAAATTGACGGTTCCTTAAAATAAATCGGATATAGGAAATAGAGGAAAAAATGAATACGAAAGAACTTACCGATAAGTATATAATGAATACGTACGGCAGATTCGATTTAACGCTTGTTAAAGGGGACGGCTGTATTTTATACGACGAAAACGGAAAACGATATATAGATTTTGCCTCCGGAATCGCGGTAAATAATTTGGGATATAATAACCACGCGATAAATTCCGCCTTGTTCGGCCAGATAAAAAAATTAATACACGTATCCAACTATTTTTATACCGAACCTCAGGCTTTGCTTGCGGAAAAACTTTGCAAAAATTCGTTTGCGGATAAGGTTTTTTTCTGCAACAGCGGCGCCGAAAGCGTAGAAGGGGCAATTAAACTTGCAAGAATATACGCC
>JAKAQA010000103.1 GCA_021811805.1 bacterium
AATTAAAACGGGCTTTCGAGTATATAAATTTTATTATTCTTATATTTAAACAGATAAAGGGGCTTTTTAAATCTGCGGACGGTTAATTTGCTAATTCCGCAGACCCCTTTAAACGTTTTAACTTTTAGAAGGGCGCGGTAAAATTGCATTCCTTTGCCGTTTTCCGAAAAACCTTCGGCTTTTTTCTGCCGCATATAATTCGAATTTAGATAATTATACGGGCTTTTGGAAACTGCGGCATGACGGGAACGGTTCGCCTTCTCCGCCGCTTTAATTATTATCCCTCCGATATCGTATCCCTCGGCGCTGAGTATATTGGGCATTTCGCCGTATGTATCTTTATATTCGGAATCGAATTTCTTAACGATTTTATTATCGTCATGCTTGAAAAATCCGTCCGGAAAAATTGCATTCTGCATATAAAATCCGTACTTTTCCATAAAAGGCCTTGAATCTAAAGAACTCAGCCCGAATATAGGAAATCCGGTAATATTATAATAAACGAGCTGGGTTAAAATAAGTTCGAGCTTCGAAGGACTGCCGATAACGAAAAGACCGTTAAAAGGTATATCGGGCTTCGACTTAGTTATGCCGTGCATAAGGTTGTAAGGAGTAATGCCGAGCTGGGCCTTTTCCGCTTTAGACACGTGCATACTGCCGATATTGTTAAACTTGACTATCGAGTTAAAATTATAAAAAAAATCGACCGTTTTATCGGCGTATCCGGTAGAATTAATAACATTTACGCCGTATTTTCTTGAAAATAAATTTATATAGGACATAATTTTTAAACCGTATCCGCCGTCGGGATATATCGCCGATATGGACCTTACGCCTGCATATGCGGCATATTTAATTTCCGTTTTTATCTCCTGCCTTAAAGTCATTCCGTAGCTGAAAACAAAGGGGGATAAATCTTCTTTGGCGATGACGGGCGAAGGAGTTATTACGGGAATTTTAAATTTAACCGAATCTGATGCAAAGTATTTCAACTGTCCTTCAAAAAGAGGCCCTATCACGGCGCTTGCATTTTTTTTGGACAAAGAAGCGAATATTCGGCCGACGTTGCTGCCGTCCGCGCCGGACGGCAGGTTGATTATCGAGTATTTTATATTCAACCCGCCCTGTTTATTTAGGCTTAGGAAAAGCCCGTTTATAAACTGCTTCGTAAAGAACGCAAATCTCCCGCCGGTCGGAAGCGCCAATGCTATTCTTACCGCACCGCCTTTGTCCCGGCCGTTTTTGCTTATAACGGTTTTTCCCGCGGACGGCGAAGGGGACAAGAAAACGGAAAGAAACAATGCGGCGACTGCTGCAAAATAAATTTTCGTTCTGGCAGAATTCATTTTTATTTTTATATCAATAAATTCAAAATTAAGGTTAACAATATTTTATTTATACAACTAATAGCTATAACAGTCAATCGGAATTAATTTAAAAAAATAATTATTTTATTTTTTTTTATTTTATCTTATCATTATTCGTATGAATATCGAAGATTATCGATTATATTTTAACTACAGGATTATTTTAAAAGCTAAATCCAAAGGTTATTTAAAAGCGGCATTTAGCCAAAACGAACTTGCCGTAGATAATTTTGAAAATAACGATTTTTACGCAATATTTAAAACCGAGACGGAAAATGAAATTAATTTATTGCATAAATTTAAAATAAAACCCGTAAAAACAAGCAGGTTAATAAATTATTGCGGTAAAAAATCCCTTTCTCCCGCTTTGCCGCAATTTTTACATATATACGGCCAAGCCGGTTTATTTGATGACGGCGGTATTTTAGAATCGAAGATAAGGTCTGCCCGCGGCATTTTTTTAACGTCGTCGAGATTCGAAGGCGCAAAAATCTATAGGCCCGGAGCGGATATTTTGAACAATTTATATTTATATCTTTCCGACGGCCGCGGCAATCCAAAATTCGATTTTATCTGCACAGGCACAAACAGCGAAGCCGAGATAGAATTTATCCGAAAATTTTCGGGAAATTTTTTATTAATAGTCCTGCCGTCAAACCCTCAGGTAAATTTAACCGGTTTAAACTTAAATAAAACGGCGGCCGGTTTGTTGCATATTTCAGCATTGGACCCATTTTCTAAAAATTCAAAATACGGCTTTGCTTTAAGGAACAGCCTTGCTTTTCATTTATCCCGGGAAGCCGCGGTATTATATCTATCCCAAAAAAGTTCTTTATCAGGCCTTATTAAAAAATTTCAAAATGCCGGCAAAAAAGTAAAAATATTCGACGGGGAGCGCCGTTCCGGTTCGGCTGCCGGTTTTCCGGTCGAATCCGGCAAGAATACAGCCGGAAATAATATACCGGATCACAACGCAATCCAGCAGTTTATAATAAATTGTTTAGAAAAAGAAAATATTGCTATTGACAATTTATTAAAACTAAGCAATATTAAATTAAATGCGGACGAAAAAGAGACCGTAAAAGCGATTTCGTTGCTTGAATTGAATTGCGAAATAGAAAGGCGCCCTGGAGGGATTATAAAAAAAATATGAAGAATCTTGTTATCGTCGAATCTCCGTCAAAAGCAAATACTATAAATAAATACTTAGGGTCCGGCTATACCGTTAAGGCCACAGTAGGGCATATAAAAAATCTGCCGAAAAGCTCTATCGGCGTGGATATCAAAAACGGGTTCGAGCCTAAGTACGAAATCATAAAAGGAAAAGAAAAAACCGTCGAAGAAATTAAAAAACTTGCGAAAAATGCGGATACGATTTATCTGGCTCCCGACCCCGATAGGGAAGGAGAGGCGATTGCATGGAACATAAAAGAAATTATAGACGATATCAAGGGCAAAAAACCTGAAATAAAGAGAGTGCTCTTTCACGAAATAACCAAAGATAAAGTTATCGACGCAATCGAAAACCCTACGGCTTTAAATAAATCCATGTACGAATCTCAAAAAGCCAGAAGAATATTGGACAGGCTCGTAGGTTATAATCTGAGTCCGTTCTTATGGGAAAAAATAAGAAGAGGGCTTTCTGCCGGAAGGGTTCAATCCGTAGCGTTATATTTAATCGTAGAGAGAGAAAAGGAAATAAATGCTTTCGTGAAAGAAGAATTCTGGACGGTAAAAGCTCTTTTCGATATAAAAAACAAAGATAATAATTATTCCGCAAGCATAGAAGGAGAGCTCGTTAAAATAAACGGCAAAGAACCCGTAATAAAAACGGAAAAAGAGGCCGGCGAATTAAAAGAAAACCTTCTTAATATCGGCGGCGGTTATGAAATAGCCGATATAACCAAAAAACAGGCATCTAGAAAAGCGCCTATTCCTTTCATAACAAGCACCCTTCAGCAGGAAGCGGCCAAAATATTACGGTTTCCCGTAAAAAAAACAATGTCCGTAGCCCAAAAACTGTACGAAGGGATAGAACTGGGGGCGGTTGAAGGCGTCGGCAGCAAGCCTATCGGACCGTTAGGGCTTATTACGTATATGAGAACCGATTCTACGAGGGTATCTTCCGAGGCGGAAGGACACGCTAAAGAATTTATACATAACGCATACGGTCAGGATTACGTTTCGGGAAAGGGAAGCATAAAGAAAAAAGCAAAGACGGCGGACGAAGGGAAAAAAATACAGGATGCCCATGAAGCCATAAGGCCCACCAATATCTTGCTGACGCCAAGAAAAATTAAAAGCTATCTGACCCCCGACGAATATAAGCTTTATAATCTTATATGGACCTATTTTACGGCTTCTTTTATGAGCGAAAGCATTTACGACCAGTACAGCCTTACAGTAAAAGGCTTTTACAAAGAGCCGAAAAAAGCCGAAAAAACCGGATACGCTTTCAAAACAACCGAAAGCATTTTGAAATTCGACGGATTCCAGAAAGTTATAAACGAAAATCTTAGAAATAAAGAAGATTCGGATGGCGGAAATGAAACGCCGTCGGAAAAATCGCCGTCGTCTATAATAAAAATATTCGAACTTCTTTCAAAAGGCGACCCCGCTTCGATAAAAAAAGCCGATGCCCTTCAGCATTTTACTTCGCCGCCTCCCAGATACACGGAAGCAAGTTTGGTCAAAGCCTTAGACGAAAACGGCATCGGCAGGCCTTCGACATATCAGAGCATAATAGCCAATATAAAAACGAAAGATTATGTTGCTATGACTACCGAATCGGCGGATGCCTCAAAAAAAGGCGGCTCCACGCAAAAATTTAAACCTACGGAACTGGGGATGACCGTTTCTGACATATTAAAGACAGGATTCTCGGACATAATAAACTTAAAGTTTACCGCAAATATGGAAGAAAAATTAGATAATATAGAAAACGGATTAATAGATAAAAACGACCTGCTTACCGATTTTTACGATAAATTTATGAAAAGCTTTAAAGAAGCCAAAGTCAACATTAAAAACATAAAAGGCTCGTCTGAGCCGACCGACGTAATTTGCGAAAAATGCGGCAAACCTATGGTAATAAAAATGGGCAGGTTCGGAAAGTTCCTTGCATGCAGCGGATACCCGGAATGCAAAAATACTAAAGAACTTCCTAAAGCTAAAGGCGGCGATGATAGCGCCGCCGGTGCCGCGGAAACGGAAGAAACAGGCGAGATTTGCGAAAAATGCGGCAAACCTATGGTAATAAAAACGGGCAGATACGGCAAGTTTCTTTCCTGCAGCGGATACCCGGAATGCAAAAACATAAAACCAATACCGGTTAAGCTAAATAAATCTAAGATTCCCTGCCCTACGGGATGCGGCGGATATCTTGTGGAAAAAAGAACTAAAAAAGGCAGAAAGTTTTTCGGATGCTCCAATTATCCCAAATGCGATTACGCC
>JAKAQA010000104.1 GCA_021811805.1 bacterium
TTCTGCGGCAAAATCCCTTTCCATTTCCTTTACCAAGTCAATGGGTTTAAATCTTTTTTTGCCGGCATATTCCTTAACAAGCCCGATAATTTTATTTTCCACTTTCTTTTTTAATTCATCGGTCATAATATTATTCCCCTTAATATAAAATAAATTATAATCTCGCGTATGCCGAATAATTCATCATGGATTCCGCAAGCCTGAAATCGTCCACATGATATTTAGTAAATTCGAATCCGGTTATTTTAAAGAATTTGGGCCAGCCTATCCTGTCAACCCATTCGGAAACTCTTTCTCCCGGACGCCCGCCTTCTTTATAGGCATTAATTATCGTTTTTACCGCTTCCGTAACCTTAGGCCATCTGGGCGGTTCGTTGGGAATAAACGGAATGACCAATTTTGAAAACGTGGGCTTCGTTCTTGCGTTGGAGACTTTTCCTCCCACCCATATCGAAACGCCGTCGGTTAACGGGTCGGCTATAGGCATCGCGGGGCATACGGTATAACAGCTTCCGCAGAAAACGCAGGTTTCCTGAACTACCCTTACGGTCTGTTTTCCGTCCGCCGTTACGTCCGGCCTTACCGAGTTGGTAGGGCATGATGCGATGGTGCTGGGAATTTCGCAGAGGTTCAATAATCTTTCCTGGTTTATTTTCGGCGGCCTTCTATGCGTTCCGACTATAGCTATGTCCGAAGACCCGACCGAACCGCACATATTAAGACAGCATGCAAACGCAACCCTTACTTTTGAAGGGAGTTTTTCTTCGACGAAATATTCGTACAATTCGTCCATTACGGACTTTACCACGCCGGACGCGTCGCTGGCCGAGGTATGGCAGTGAACCCATCCTTGAGTATGAACTATATTTGCTACGTTATTGCCGATGCCGCCTATATTTAAACCTAATTTTTCAAGGTCTTTTTTAAGAGGCACGATATTTTTTTCGTCTTCGAATAAAAATTCGGCGCTGTTCCTTGTAGTAAATCTAAGGTATCCGCCGCAATATTTATCGGCTATATCGCATAGATCCCTGACAAAACTTCCGCTGACTAATCTGGGAGAGCCGACCCTTACTGTATATAATTTATCGCCGTTCTCGGCGACATGCACCATAGTTCCAGAATCCATAATTTCATGATAAGCCCATTTTCCATAATTCTTTTTTACCATAGGCGGCAAATAATCATGATAGTCATGAGGTCCTACATCTGTTAATCTTTTCTTTTTAACCTCTTCCGGCATATAAACCTCCAAAAATTATATATTATATTATAATTTTAATTAAATAAATTTAAAATGATCTAACGATAATCGTTCTATCTTCCGCAATTATTCATATAAGCCGGGGTCACTGCGCGGCATCTTCGTCTTCGAACTTAATAAAAGGGTTAGTTCTAGGAGTATTGACCATTTCAGGAATAGGTTCGAGACCGACTCCTTCAAGAAAAGTAACGAGTCCTACTCTTGCGATAAGCTCGCCTATTCTTTCCCTGCTGACGCCGTATTCGTCCCAGAACTCCCATATGTTGCTGATAAGCCCTTTAAGCTGTTCATAATCGTTTTTGCTGTCTTCGTTAACGTCGTAAAAAGGAACAAGCATCATGCCCATTCTAGGTCCTGTAACTAACGGAGCTTTAGCGCCTATTAATATGGAAAGTCCCTTTTCGTCTCCCGACTTCAAAGCCTTAGGCATTTCGTTAATGCAATGGTGGCATTTTACGCAGTTGGAATCGTCTATGACAAGCTTATCCCCCTCAAACCACATACATTTTGTGGGACATTTGTCGAGAACGTATTTCTGCACGTCGAATTTTTTAACGTAATTTTTAACTTCTTCCTGTTTTATTTTTATATTGTCTTTCCATGTTCCTATGAAAGCAAGGTCCGATCTTGACGCGGACGCAACGCAATCGTTCGAACAGCCCGAAAATTTAAGTTTAAATTTATAGTTAAAAGACGGCCTGTGCAATTCGTCCTGATATTCTCTAGTTAAATCGTAGCAAATTTTAAGCGTGTCGTAGTTTGCAAATTCGCATCTCGCCGGACCCACACAGCAGGAAGGGGTCCTAAGGTCGGAACCGCCGCCGCCCAAGTCGAATCCGAGTTCGGCATATGCCTGAAAAGCGTCTTCCGCTTCAGCCTGCGTAACGCCCAATATCTGAATATCTCCGGTGGCGCCGTGCAGATTTAAAAGCCCGCCGGCGTATTTTTCCGCGATGCCGGCAATCTTCCTCAGGATGTCGGAATTATAAAAAAAACCGGATGTCTGGTTAATTCTCATAGAATGGCATTCTTTCACGCCGGGATATTTTTCGGGGGAATCGGAAAATCTTCCGACCATTCCGGCTCCGTAACTTTTGACTCCGGCCATGCCGCCATGCTTCCAGTGAGTAATTTTATCGCGGTAGGACTCTTCGACCTGCCCTAAAAGGTCTTCCGTCCTCGGACTCTTTTCTGCAGCTCTTTCCATCTCTCTTACGAAACTAATCCACTTCCCTTTTTTTAATTCGTCAAGAAGCGGGGTTTGATGCTTTTTGCCCATAGTAATGCCTCCTTATATAAATATAGATTTAAAATAATATAAAAATACGGCCATTATAAAAAAATTTAAAACTAAAACATAGTTGTAATTTTTATTTATAAATCTTTTATGCTACGTTTGTCAAGAAAAAAAAATCGACTGAAAAAATTTAAAACATAGTTGTAATTTTTATTTATAAATCTTTTATGCTACGTTTGTCAAGAAAAAAAAATCGACTGAAAAAAATCGACAGAAAAAATTTAAACGTGTAAAACGGCTTTTGCTTTTATTTGCCTTATGAATGCAATCCAGTTTTTGAACCAGCTCGGAGACGAAGGAGAGTACATATGGGTATAACCGGCCAAAACATTTTTATACGCTATGCCGTCGGAAACGCCGTCCACTCCGTAACCTTTTTTCATCTTAAATACAAATTTATATCTGTCGGGAGACATTTCTAAATAAGAATGATGAAATTCGTGCCCTTTTATTAACTTGATTTTACTAAACCATATACTTCCGATACCTTTCCCGTAAGAATATGGGGTTAGCTTAGTGTATCCGTGACCTTTCGGTTTTTTAGTAAGTTTAACGTGGGCGTCTATCGCGCCTACCATTTCGTTAAAATTGTTTTCGTAAGAGATGCTTTTGCAAAGATACATAAGTCCGCCGCACTCGGCATAGACCGGAAGCCATTCTTCTATTTTTTGCTTTATTTCTTTTCTTATAGCCGTATTTGCCTGAAGGTCTACGGAAAATATTTCAGGGAAGCCTCCGCCGATATATAACGCATCGACCTCAGGGATATGTTTATCCGCAATAGGGGAAAATTTAATTATTTCGCACCCCAAATCTTCGAGGGCTTCCAAATTTTCGTTATAATAAAAATTAAAGGCATTGTCGTAGGCAAGACCGATTTTAAGAATATTGCGGCCGGTTCTTTTTATATTATTTTTTAAAGATAAAACCGGTGAATTTTTGATATCGGCGTATGATTTATCCGCTATTTTGGAAATTTTTATAATACTATCCAAATCTATATATTCGGAAATTTTGTACGACATTTCCTCGACAAGTTTTTCTATTTCTTCCGCGGAGAGCGTAGATAAAAGACCGAGATGCCTCTGTTTTACGGAAAATTCCGTATTATTAGGAATATTGCCTACTATTTTTAAATCGGTATAATATTTAATGACCCTCAGCAAATTTTTTTCATGCCTTTTGCTGTGAACTTTATTTAGGATTATTCCTTTTATATCCACATTCTTATCGAACTCCTTAAATCCTAAAATGAGCGGGACGACCCCCCTGTTCAGTTCTCCCACGTCGATTATGAGAATAACCGGAAGCCCCAACAGTTTTGACATTTCGGCATTGGAAGATTTGCCGTATATATCGAAAGAATCGTGCAAACCGTGATTACCCTCAACTATACTGATTTCGGAACCTAAAGAATGGCTTATAAAATGCTCTCTTATCTTATTTTTGGACATAAAATAAAAATCGAGATTATAAGTTCTTTTGCCCGAAGCAATATTGAGCCACATAGGGTCGATAAAATCGGGGCCTTTTTTAAACGGCTGGACCGACAGTCCTCTATCCCTTAACAAACGCGACAGCGCTATAGAAATAGTGGTTTTGCCGGAATTCCTTTTAGCGGCGGAAATATAGATTCCGTTAATGCGGTTATTCTTTTTTTTATATCTTCCGGCAGATTCGCTATCGATATCAAACATCCTGCTTCCTGAGTTCTTTGATTTTTGAGATAAGATTGAGTTTGTAAGAAGAAAGTTTTTTGCCTTCTATTTCGTTTTCCCTATGCTCTACGGAGTATATTCTTTCGACCCCCAAAATAAATAAAGAAAATTCATATTCGGCAGATTTGTCTTTATTAAAATAGTGCTGATGAAATGCAAATTCATCGTCTTCTTCGATTATTTTGCTTATATAAAACGCCTCAAGTTTCGCCTGTAAAGGAAGGCAGTCGAAATATTTAAGCAATTCCAGAATAAACTCTTTGCTTAGCCCGGTGATTTTCGTAATATAATTTACGTCGTAGTTAAATTTCATAACCTGGTATAATTCCTTGAACTCCCCTCCTTAATAAGGAGGGGTGCCCGTAGGGCGGGGTGGTTATATTTAAACCTTGTATCTTGATAAAACTGCATTTATATAATAACTGGCGGAGAGAGAGGGATTCGAACCCCCGGTAAGCTTACGCCTACAATTGATTTCGAGTCAATCGCCTTCAACCGGACTCGGCCATCTCTCCGTATAAA
>JAKAQA010000105.1 GCA_021811805.1 bacterium
TAAACCTGTCCCGTATCGTATCCGCATAAATAGCCGCTGATATTTCTTGAGCTATGCTTTTATCTTTCGTCTTGCAGGAATATTGCCTGAGTTTACCGTCTATCATAAACTTACACCAATAAACCTGCCCGCGCTTATATATATTCATATTGTATCTAAACTGTATCTAAATTGTATCTAAATTGTATCTAAATACAGTATTTATCTTTTTAATTAAGGCTTTTATTGTATCGAAACTATGTATCTAAAATTGTATCTAAATTTCGTTAAATTTACATAAATTCTATCAAAATTTAGAAATTATGTCAAGATAGGAGATTACTTTGAAATGCTTATTTACTGCGGTTTTGAATGGTCGGGACGACAGGATTTGAACCTGCGACCCCCTGCACCCCATGCAGGTGCGCTACCGAGCTGCGCCACGTCCCGAATTAATAAAATTAATAGATTTAATTAAATTATACTCTTTCCTTAAAAAAAGTCAATAAAACCCTCTTGCCCAAAATTGCTTTAAAAACTTTTTACCTTTTTACCTGCATAACCTAATATTTTTTTACTTAAATTTTATAATTATATTATAATAATATAAAATTTATAATAAATTTAATGCCATTATTGGGGTTTTGACTGCATGCATTTTTACGATTATTTAATTATTACATCGATTTCAATATTTTTATTAACTATTTTCCTTATAATTAAAAAACCATATAATATTGGAATAGGCTACAGCGCTATTATCGGGGCATTGCTTGCGCTTATCTTTAACGTAATAGTCCTGAAAGATATAATAAAAGTTTTCGATATAGTCTGGGACGCCACATTTACTTTTGTAGCTATAATAATTATTTCCATAATACTGGACGAAATAGGTTTTTTTGAATGGGCGGCTCTGCATATGGCAAGATTTGCGGGCGGCAGCGGCAAAAAGATGTTCGTTTACGTAATTCTTCTCGGGGCTTTAGTATCCGCTTTTTTTGCCAACGACGGCGCGGCCTTAATTATAACGCCGATAATTTACGAAAAGATGAAAGCCCTCAAGTTCGAAAGAAAAAATATGCTGCCGTTTATCATGGCCGGAGGTTTTATTGCGGATGCGGCAAGCCTTCCTTTCAAGATTTCCAATCTTGTAAATATCGTTTCGGCCGACTATTTTAACATAGGATTTTTTACTTATTTTATCGATATGTATGCGCCGGATTTATTTTCTATAGCAATATCGTTAACCGTTTTGTATATTTATTTCAGGAAAGACATCCCGGAAAGATACGACGTAGAACTTTTAAAAACCCCGAAGAATGCAATCAAGGACGCCAAACTTTTTAAATTTTCTTTCTTGATTTTGACATTACTTCTCGGAGGCTATTTTTTAAGCGAGTTTTTGAATCTTCCGGTATCTATTTTCGCCGTATCTTTTGCATTAATATTTATTGCTTTAGGATTTAAAAGCCCTGCGGTTAATATAAAAACGGTTTTCAAGAATGCCCCGTGGAATATAGTCGTATTTTCTCTCGGAATGTATTTAGTGGTTTTCGGGCTTAAAAATGCGGGATTGACATATCTGCTCGGAAAATCCATTTCCTATTTTGCCGGTTACGGCGGTTTCATTCTTACCGTCTATACCGGATATCTTGCCGCTTTCATATCTTCGGTTATGAACAATATGCCGACGGTGATGATAAACTCGCTCGCGATTCATTCCGCAAACCTTAAAGAGATAATGCTTAAACCTTCCGTTTACGCTAACGTAATCGGATGCGATTTAGGTCCTAAATTGACCCCGATAGGCTCTCTGGCAACGCTGTTGTGGCTCAACGTCCTCGAAAGAAAGGGGATTAAGATAACTTGGGGTTATTATATGAAAGTGGGATTCATAATCACCGTTCCCGTACTTTTTGCAACCTTGATAGGTTTATATTTAAGAATATTTTTATTTTAATTTTATTTTAAACTATTGAAAGTATGTCCGGCGGCGGTAAAGAAAACGAAAAAATTATAACTGTTAACGGCATTATAAAAAAAGCCGTATTTCAGAATGTCGAAAACGGTTTCACAATCCTCAACGTATATTCCAACGGAAAATTTATTACCGCTTCCGGCACATTTTTCGATAAACCTGTTTCGGATTCAAAAATTAAACTTAAAGGCCGGTTTATACACCATAAAAAATACGGCTACCAGTTTAATTTCACTCAATACGAAGTATCTCTCGCAAATACAAAAACCGCAATAATAGATTACCTCTCCTCAAGTATTTTTAAAGGCATAGGAAAAGTTATTGCGGGACAGATTTACGAAAAATTTAAAGAAAAAACATTGGATATAATCGATAACGAACCGGAAAAACTAAAAGAAATCGGCGGCATCGGCAAAGTAAAACTATCCGTTATACTCGAAGGCCTTAAAGAAAGCTACGGATTTAGAAAAGCAATAATGTTTTTTAAGCCTTATCAATTCAGCGATTATCAGATTAAATCGGTTTATAATCAATTTAAGGACAAATCTATTGCCGTTGCGCAGGAAAATCCATACCTTTTTACGGAAATTAAAGGAATAGGGTTCAAAAAAGCCGATATTATGGCTGAAAAATTGGGAATTAAAAAAGACGACCCCAACAGGATTAAAGAAGCTTTAAAATATATTATAGGACAGTTCTGCGAGAATTCCGGAAACTGCTATGTCCGCTATAAAGATATTAAGAACGGAATTAAAGAAATAATAGAAGATGCAAACCTTATAAGCACGCGCGATTTAAATAAATATATAAGCGATTTGATAAAAGAAAATAAATTAATCGCCGATTTCGATGAAATTTCGAATATAAAATCTATTTCAGCTAAGCCGGATAAAAATAATATAGATTTAACTATCGTTGAAGGTGCTGAAGGCGAAAAAGAGTTAAGCCGCCTTAAAATATATCTTCCGGTTTATTATTACAGCGAAATAGGCGTATCGAAAGAATTAAAAAGGATTGCAGGATATGCCGAACCGGAAGCTGCGGCAGATTCAAAAGACAATATATCGGATAAATGTCCTATGTCCCTTACGGAAGAACAAAAACTTGCGGTTTTTAACGCTATGAATCATAATATTTCTATTATTTCCGGCGGTCCCGGAACCGGAAAATCGACCGTTATCAAAACCATAGTAGGCCTTTACGGCAATAAAAAAATTGCTCTTACTTCTTTGTCGGGAAAAGCGGCTCAAAGACTTTCGGATATTATACATAACGGAAACTCGGGCAAAAACGTCCCCGGCGGTAATAGCGGCATAGATATTTCTACTATACACAGGCTTTTAAAGGCGCAATTCGACAGGCAGACAAACGAATCGTTTTTTACTTATAACGAAAACAATAAACTTCCGCACGATTTAATCGTCATCGATGAAATGAGCATGGTAGATATAATTATTTTTTATAAATTGCTTAAAGCCGTAAAAGACGGCGCCGTTCTGGTTTTAGTAGGCGACGTTAATCAGATACCCTCCGTAAGTCCGGGCGACGTCCTGAGAGACCTTATATATTTCGGTTCATCGGGGCACGACGAAGCAAAAGCTTTTTTCCCGACGGTTTTTTTAACCAAAGTATTCAGGCAAAATGAAGGCGGGCTGATTAATTTAAATGCCCATAACCTTTTAAATAATAAAAAATTTATTACGGAAAAAAAGGAAACCGGCAGAAAGGAGTTTACGATAAAATACAGAAAGGAATACGACGCAGTTGAATCCGGCAGGGAAGAGCTTCTAAAAGATTTTACCGCATTTATCGAAAAAATTGCGGATAACAGGAGAATTAAGGCTGATAAAACAAATAAGGAAATAATAAATACTTTCGTTTTTGACGATATTCAAATTTTGACTCCTATGCGGAAAGGAGACTTAGGCTACAACAACCTGAATAAAATACTGCAAAATATATTTAACCCCGTTCCGGATTATACGGAAGCCGTAACCGGCATTAAGACAATCCGCGAAGAAGAAAATACCGCGGAAAATTTAAATAGTGCGACATTTATCTGCAACGGCGTTCAATTCAGGCCGTACGACAGAATCATACAAAAGAGAAATAATTACGACCTCGACGTTTTTAACGGCGATACCGGCTACATCTCAAATATAGACCATAACGGGAAAACTCTGTCGGTCGATTTCTCCGTGAATAATAATCTTGACGGTAAAAATAAAACGGTAATTTACGATTTTATAGACGTTTACGAAAATATAATGCATGCTTACGCCCTTTCGATTCATAAAGCTCAGGGAAGCGAATTCAATAACGTCGTCGTTTTATTCCATCAGTCGCATTATATTATGCTGAAGAAAAATTTATTATATACCGCTATAACCAGGGGAAAGAAAAATGTAGTGATTTTCGGAACTTTCAAGGCTTTCGGGATAGCGATGAATTCAAAAGAAGAAAAAAGAAATTCCGGATTAAGAAACCGCCTTTCGGAAGCATTTAAGATATGAGATTTGAGATTTGGAAATTGCGTTTTTAACTGGCGGAGAGAGAGGGATGAGCATCCTTAAGGACGCTAAAAGCGACGAACTTCCTCTTACGGGCTTCGCCCTTCGAGGGTTCGAATCCAATTGCTTTTTAGATATTTATTAATGCTTTGGAAATTGCGTTTTTAACTGGCGGAGAGAGAGGGATTCGAACCCTCGGTACATCTATTAGGACATACATTCGCTTAGCAGGCGAACGCCTTCGACCTACTCGGCCATCTCTCCGAAGAGAATTAATTAAATTAATAAA
>JAKAQA010000106.1 GCA_021811805.1 bacterium
AGCGAAGGCTACGTATATAAATTTTTCCCTTCCGCTTTCAAGTCTTTAAAGGAAGAGGCTTTTCAGGAAGGAGTTTGGATCCACGCCGTTTCGCTGGGAGAGATGAGGGCGGCGGTAAATTTTATTGATTTATTGCAGTCGGAATACGGCAAAAAAATCTATCTTTCCGCTACCACCAAAACGGGTTTCGATTTTGCGGATAATCTTTATAAAAACAACGGTAACGTTTTAACGTTTTATTTTCCTTACGATTTTCTTTTTTCCGTAAGCAGTATTTTGAAACTGATAAAGCCGTCTTTGTTTATTTCGGTAGAAACTGAAATATGGCCTAATTTATTTAATATTCTTAATAAAAAAAATATTCCCATAGCGTTAATAAACGCAAGAATATCTGAAAAGTCTTATAAAAATTATATCCGTTTCAGATTCTTTTTCGGCTATATCTTTAAAAAGATAGACGCCGTTTTATGTATATCCGATATGTATTGCAAAAGATTTGCGTCTCTTGGAATTAAGGAAGAAAATATGCGCCAAACAGGCAATATGAAATTCGACATGGATGCATCCCTTATTGCAGCAGATATAAACGAAAAAACCGCGATACTCAAAAAATTCATAGAGTATAAAAATAATAATTCGGAACACGCGAAAATTGTAGCAGCGGGAAGCACTCATAAAGGAGAAGAAGAGGTAATTGTTGATTCTGTAATAAAATTAAACAAACTGAACGATAAAAATAAGATTTTTCTCTTTGTTGCACCGCGGCATCCAGAAAGGTTCGACGAGGTTTACAAACTTTTAAATAATTACTTGCCCGGAATAGAACTCTATAAGCTTTCTTCTATTTATTCCTCTCATTATAACTCTAAAGATATTAAAAATATTAAAGATAATAATAGTTGCGGTTTGTCCGAAAACAAAGTCGTCGTAGTTTTGGTAGATATTATAGGACAGCTTTTGACGGTTTACGGCATATGCGATGCCGCTTTCGTAGGCGGAAGCTTGATTCCGTCAGGCGGGCATAATCTTCTCGAACCTTTAATTTTTGGGAAGCCGGTAATTTTCGGCAGATACGTTCAAAATTTTTCGGAAGCAGCTGAAGAAATTATAAATAATTCTGCCGGAAGGCAGATTGATTCTTCCTTGGAATTATATAACGCGTTGGCCGGTTACCTGTTTAACGATAAATCTGCCGATTCTGCCGGAAAAAACGGTTTAAACCTTATAGCCCGCAATAAAGGCGTTTCCCTTAGGAACCTTGAGTATCTAAATTATAAAGGCTATTTGCTGTCGTTAAAAAGCGAGGATAAAAAAAGAGGCAAAAAAATCGTTGACAAAATAATCAAAACCTATTAAAATTAATAATTCAAGTTTATATGTGTGGTTTAATTTTCCTTAAATTTTTAAGCTAAAGAGGATTTGTTATGAGTAAAGAATATGCCGTTATTAATACCGGTTCAAAGCAATACGTCGTTTCTCAGGGAGACGTCTTAAGAATAGAAACGTTAGTAAAAGAAAAGGGCGAAGAGGTTACTTTTACGCCTATAGCAATTAAAAACGGCGACTTATTGGTTACCGATAAAGAGGTTTTGAAGGATAAAAGCGTGAAGGGAACGGTCGTAAGAAACGGCAGGGCAAAAAAAATAGTAGTTTTCAAAATGAAACGCCGTAAAGACGAAAGAAAGAAAAGAGGACACAGGCAGAATTTTACCGAAGTCAAGATAACGGGCATAGCATAAATTATAAACTTATATTATATATTATTTATTTTTTAAGTAAAAGGTGATATTATGGCGCATAAAAAAGCAGGCGGAAGTTCCAGAAACGGCAGAGACAGTCAGGGACAAAGAAGGGGAGTAAAAAGATTCGGAGGCCAGTTAGTTAAACCGGGCGAGATTATAGTTCGTCAGGTAGGGTCGTCTTTTCATCCGGGAAAATTTGTTAAAGAAGGCAAAGACTACACGCTTTATTCTATAATAAAAGGTTTCGTAAAATTTCATATAGGAAAAAATAACAGAAAGTTCGTCAGTATTATACCTGCGGAATAACTATAAGTTTAAGTTGTTTATATATAAGTATATATAAGCGATATATAAAATTTGACTTAAGAAACTTTACTTCGTTAAAATATTCCGCAGTAATACAGATATCGGCTTTTCACATTCCTTTCTTTAATCATTAACCATACATATATATAAACCGAATTTTTCCAAATAAGAATAAAGTATAAAAAATAATCCAATATCCCGAATATATATTAAATATGGCGGCAGTGTTTCTCTCGGCATTTTCTTATTGCGCTATTGTTATCTCTATTCCATATGCGATTTATATAGCAATAAATGCGTTATAATAAATTTATATTTATATATATTATTTATATCTATATCATTATCATTCTCAAAATTAACGCTGAAACTAATTTCAATAATTCAATAATTAAATAAAATAATTAAATATTTAAAAAATTGCCATTAATAACGGCATAAAAAAATTTTATAATGAAATTCGTCGATAACGCTATAATAACGATTGCTTCAGGAAACGGCGGCAGGGGCGCAGTAAGCTTTAGGAGGGAGAAATTTATCCCTAAAGGCGGACCTGACGGCGGCGACGGAGGAAAAGGCGGCGACGTTATATTTAAGGCTTCTCATAATATAACAAGCCTATTGGATTTCAGGTATAAACCGAGATATATTGCCGAAAAGGGCGGAAACGGTCAGGGGAATAACAAAAAAGGCAGAGACGGGGATGATATCTTGATAACAGTGCCGGTCGGCACTACGGTCGTAGATTTCGATTCAGGCGAAGTAATGGCCGACCTTATTAAAGACGGCGAAGAAACGGTTCTGCTCAGGGGCGGTATCGGCGGAAAAGGCAATACCTTCTTTAAGTCGTCAACGCAGAGAAGACCCCGTTTTGCCCAGCCGGGCATACCGGGCGTAACCAGAAAAGTCCGCCTCGTTCTTAAAAGTTTGGGCGACATAGGCTTAGTCGGCTTTCCAAATGCCGGCAAGTCCACCCTTATATCTAAACTTACCGGTTCGCATGCAAAAATAGCGCCGTATCCTTTTACGACAAAAACCCCTAACCTTGGCGTTTATGCCGGAGATAATCCTGAAGAGTCTGCTAAAACGCTGACTATAGTAGATATTCCGGGTATAATAGAAGGCGCCTCCGAAGGCGCAGGTCTCGGGCTTAAGTTTTTAAGCCATATAGAAAGGTCCAATATACTGCTTTATCTTATCGAAATAGGAACGTTTAAAGAAATTAAGGCTTCATATGAAGCGGTAGTTAAAGAAATAACCGAATACGACGAAAATATTCTCAAAAAAGAACGGATAGCGGCTGTAAATAAGATAGACCTGATAACGGACAAAAGGACATTAAATAAAATTATTAAAGAAACAACCAAGTTTTTTTCCGAACAAAATATTCCGGTGTATTTTATATCGGCGGCTTACGGCGCGGGAATAGAGGAACTTAAAAACGAATTAAATTTAATTTTAAATAAAAAAAATATTGCGGTATAATTATGAGATATTATAAAATTATCATATTGTTATCTTATAATAAATTAAATAAGCAATTGCAATTAGATATATAAGTGAAAAAAAATAACGAACCTACCGAAACTAAAGGAATTAAAGGCATCCAAGATAATTTTAAAAAATATCTCGATTCTAAAAGAAGAATAGTTATCAAAATAGGCACTCAGGTTCTTTTGGACGAAGAAGGAAAACTGTCGCCTCATTCTTTTAAAAGAATTTGCGCTTTCGTTCATTCGCTTATATTGCAGAAAAAAGAAGTCATACTTGTTTCTTCGGGTGCCATAGCCGTCGGAAAAGATTTGCTTGACATAAAACCGGTAACCGGCAGTTTTTCCATTCCCCAAAAACAGGCTTTTGCCGCATGCGGTCAGCCGGTTTTAATGAAAAATTACGATTCGTTTTTTAAAAAATACGGACTTAAAACGGCGCAGATTCTTTTAACCAAAGAGGACGTTTCCGTCAGAAAAAGGTTTACTAATGCACGAAATACTATAAATGAACTGCTCGGCAACGGAGTGATTCCTATAATAAACGAAAACGATACCGTTTCTTACGAGGAGATAAAGTTTTCCGACAATGACTATTTGTCGTCGCTTGTTTTGAACTTAGTTTGCGCCGACCTGTTTATAGTTCTTTCGAACGTAAAAGGGGTTTTCGATAAAAATCCAGCCGTTTATTCGGACGCAAAACCCGTTAAAGTTATAAGCGACATAGAAAATTATATAAAAAATTTTAAAGACGGGTCTAAAAGCGCTCATGGAACGGGAGGTATGAAGTCTAAGCTTTATGCGTCTTTTATCGCCGCAAGCACGGGTATAGACACCGTTATAGCTTCCGGCAAAGATAAAAAAAGCTTGGATTCTTTAGCAAAAGGCAGATTGTGCGGAACGCTGGTAGTTTCTTCGCGCGGCAATAAAATTAACAAAAAAAAGCACTGGCTTTTATTTGGAATGGAAAAAGCCGGAGAAATAATCGTAGATAAAGGGGCAGTGGAAGCTATTGCGCATCAAAACAAAAGCCTTCTTGCCGGCGGAATAATAAAAATAAAAGGCGATTTTAAAAAAGGGGACGGAGTTTACGTATTGGACGAAAAAGGAACGGTTTTGTCTAAAGGCATATCCAATTTAGATTCGGACGATATTAAAAAAATAAAAGGGTTAAGCTCTG
>JAKAQA010000107.1 GCA_021811805.1 bacterium
GGTTCGATTCCGTTTACGTAAACCGGCTTTAAAAAAATTATTTTTATAGGAGCGCCGGCAGGCAAAGTTATGCTTATATTCTGATTCGATTCCGCATAATCGTTTAATCCGTTCTGCGCGGAATTAAGTTCGTTCTGGGCGACGTTTTCCCTTACCTGATTCTGAAAAGTGTAAGGCTCGGAAGAATTTACGCCGGAACCGCCGCCTGCAAAAATGGAAGCCGCCCCGACTATTCCCTGAGCTATGGACGTTAAAATATTTCCGGCGTAATGCCTGTGAACGTTGCCTTTGACTCCGCCGGAACCGTCCGGCATCATAGCCGTCGCATCTATAGTCAGCGAATTTCCGGAACGTTCTATAATTTTGTCGAAATTTATGTTTAAACGGTTTAAAGAATGTTTTAGGCTTACCGTTCCGAAAAATTTATCTCCTTTTTTAAAAACTGCTTTGCCGCCGGAATAATATCCCGACGCAGCGACGGCTATAACCGGAACGGAAGTATTGTAAGAAAAAATTTTATACTTCGTATAAGCGTCTATTACCGTTCCCTGAGGAACGGCGACTGCAGAGCCGCCGCCTACCGACGCGCTGCTTTTTTCTTCCTTTCCGTTTCCGGCAGGTTTAAGAGACTTAATTCCTCTTTCCGAATCTAAAATATATTTTCCGTATCTTGCTTCTATGAATACTACGGTTTTTTTGGTTATTTGCGGAACTGCGGATGCGGATGCGAAAGAAGAATTTACTCCGGAATTTAATTTTACATTATGCTTTAATTCGCCCGCCTCTTTTTTAAATTTAATATTGAATTTACCGGATTTTTTTGTTCCGTCTTTGGGTTTTGCCGTATAATCGAAAACGGACGGAGAAAACCTTTTTTTATCGGTTATAACGGCATTGCTTTTCATAGTTTTCTTTGCGGCGGCCGGGGGTCTGCCGGCGAATACATATTTCAACACAAGACCTGCGGCAATTAAAAAAACTATTATTATCAGAGGCAGTTTAAAAAAACCGAAAAAATCCCTGCCTGATAATTTCTTTTTAACGGTTGGAACGGAGTTATAAACATCTTCTTCATCGCGAGCCTGACCTCCGTAGACGGAACCGCCGCCGGATATATCGGTATTATGAGCCGCAGAATTACCCTGCGTATTATTTTCTAAGTCTTCTTCTTTTATAACGTGCGGATTATTATAAGGCATTACGCCCCTCCGAGCTTTAAACTGCTGAAATAAACCACCTCTAAACCGAACGGGAACTGAACGCTTCTTTTTATCCTTTTAAGAATGAGCTTGTCTTCGTATGCGGCGCTGTTTTTTATAGACGTATCGGAATTGGATATTACGGTCCTTATAATATAAAGTTTTAATTCGTCGTGGTTTACGGTCTTCCTTATTAATTTTATTTTTTTAAATTTAATCTTAGAAGTTATGCCGGCTTTTTCCATTTTTTGAACGAATTTGCTTCTTATAATCATATTCAGCGTTTTTTTGCCGTAAGTTACCGACATTTTATTCAGCGCCCTCGAAAGTTCGGTTTTAATCATTATCGAATTAAATCCGGTGAATTCTCTTACGAAACTTTTGGAAAAATATACTATTTCGCCCATACCCGCCTTATTGTTAAGCGGCAGGTTCCTCAAAACTTTTGCGTTTCCGACGGAGCTTACCCTTATTACCACCGGAATCCTGTCTGCCTTATACGTATAAAAGGCCGTAAAAAGAGAAGTTACGGTAATTAAAGACATTAAAATTATCACGGCCTTAAGCGTCGTATTCTGGGATTCTAGGTCGCCCCATATTTCGTAAAACAGTCTGCCGTTTCTTTTTTTATATCCGTCTTTGCAGTTAAACAGTTCAGGCATACCTAATTAAATCCTCTATTTTATTATTCATATTCCCGATTTTAGTTTTTATATTAATCTTAGTTCCGTCCTTGCTCAGTCTGCATCCCTGTCTTCGTAAATTTAGACTCTTTTCATCTAATTAAGAGCCCGCGGTAAGGCCGGCTCCCGCAACTTTAGACTTGACCGTTTTTATTTTTTCGTGCGCTTCTCCGCTTATGCCGTCGAATAATTTACCTACGAGAAACGGAACGGAAACGTTTATAACCATCATAATTATAAAAACCGTTATAACTTCGGCGAACGTAAACATCCCCAAAATGTTTCCTATGCCCGTTCCGGTAGAAGGCATATCCGCGGATTCCATTTTGCTTAAAATAGTAAAGAAAATAAGCTGTTCGAGCGCCGCCATTACGCCCCAGAACGAGATTTCGACGAACATTTTAAACCACTTGGCGAATATGCCCCTCGTGTATGGTATTGTTTCAAAACCGAGTATTATAGGACACAGAGAAAACAGCAGTCCAAGAAATACAAGCTGGACTAATGCCATAAAAAGCTGTATCGCCAGATATAAAATATTAAACAAAAACCATATTATGCCCATAAGAACGGCTCCGGTTAAAGCATGAACCGCGCCTGCAAGCCATGAAACCGGATTCAGGTTCCACCCTCCGTGAACCGACGAGGTTCCGTTGGAAGAAACGGTGGGAATGGAAACGGAGCGAAGACTGCCGGAAATGGAAGAAACTATCTGAGAGACCGACTGTCCTATGCCGTAAATGTTTTGCTTTATAAGATAGAGTTGTATTTTATCCGCTAAAGTCAATATCAGCTGGGCAAAGTTGGACTGTCCGGTCTGCTTCCACGAAAGGAAACCGACAGCTATTAAAGCCGTCCTTAAAAATAATCCGTAATAATTAAAAACGGCGCCCGTTAATTCGGCACGGTATCCTTCAAAAAAAGACAAAACTATGCCGAGCGCGAATAAAAAATAAAACATATAAGTAACAAAACTGCTCAATCCGGAATCCTGGTCGAGCGCCGGAGGAATAGAATCTATGGAAAGCATGCTTAAATCTTCCCCGTCGTTCAGCTTTGAAATGGACATAGCGGATTTGTCGGCGCCGCCGACAGTAGAAGCCGAAGACGAAGCGATACTGCCGGAATTTGCGGACGCCGGAGGATTAGAACCCGGAGCGGCGCAAGCCGTTCTTATTAAAATAAAGCCGATAAACAAAAATATAAAACCGGAAATTAATAAAGTATATGGCGAATACTTTATAATATGCTTTAAATATATCTCCATAAGTAATCGTATTTAATTAATATTATATATTATAAGTTTTATGTATTCCTACATGGTAGTTTTGCCGTAAAAATTCATATCCGGCTGCGAATTAGTCTGGGGCAAAATTACCGCGCCGACATGTTCTTTTTTTATTTCTTCAGATGATTTAGACAACTCTATCTGTTTCAGCTGGCTTTCCATATAGCCCAAATTTTTTAAATTTGCGGCGCTTTCCTCCGCCATAATAGTCATAATAGAACTCTGGTAGGCATAATAATTGGTGCTTTTTTTTAGCGCATTCCCAGAAATTTCATTCATAAATTCCGAACCTTCGAGTTCCGCCTTATGCGCCCTTGCCGCAGACAGTCCCGCATTATAAAGACCGGAGGATGCCGTATCGCCTAAAAGACCGTTAACGCTATCGGTGCATCCGCCTGTGGGATTTCCGTTTCCGTCGAAATAATAACCGCCGCCTAACGAAGAACAGTTAAGGGTTTCGGTTGCGGCGCCGGAATTTCCGCCAGAATTAAAAATATCTTCTTCCGAAAATATTGAAGAGCCGTTTTCGAGGGCCGATTTGTTTAAGACTCCCGACGCAGAAGAAGAACTTCCCGAAATAAAAGCCTGGGGATTAAAAGTTTCCCCCGCGGTATTAAGATTTGCGTATTCGGAAGATTCGTAATTAATACCGGAATTAAGAGCGGATATAAGGCTTTGAGCGGAATTGACTTTAACGTCGCTTTCGGTCAAATCCTGAGGAATCCGATTGAAAGCCGAGTTAATTTGACTGTTAAGGTTATTTACGCTGCCGACGGCGTTTTCGACCGAATTAACTAAATGTACCAACTTATCGTAGTTAATAAGTATATTCTGGTATTCTTCCTGCATATTAGAAACGTCCGCCGTAAGCTTATCTACGGTTGCCATGGCTTCCGAAAGTCCAGGACCCGGGTTAAACAGCGGTCCTCCGCCAGCGCCCGGCGCATATCCTAATGTTCCGGCAAGTCCCTGCAGAGCGGAAAACGCCCCGCTTGCGGCGGTTTCGACGGACTGAATCTGGCCGGACACGGCGCTTATATCAGGAAGAGGAAGGGCAAGCCCGTAAGATGCGCCGGCCAGATAAGCGGAAACGACAAATACGACGGCGGCCGACGACAAAAACAGTTTCGTTTTTTTTGCATTATTTTTTCCCTTATTCATTTTACGAGCCTCCTTATTAATATTTTATTTATTCCGTTCTATCCCGTACGGTCCGTTAGGATATCTTTCGGCTAATATATAAAGCCGTTCTTTTAAAGGCTTATCCGGATAAAGCCGTTCTACCAGCCTTTCTATTTCTTCGTCTTCGGACGATTTACAACAGAGCCAGTATTCAAAAGGGTCAGGTGAATTTTTTATTACCGCGGAATCTTTGCCGAATTTTAAAAAGTATTCTGCATAATGTCCTTTTACCGCTTTAAGATTTTTTACTATATTCATCTCTTTTTCATTGAGGCCGCATAATTTTAAATCTTCCGCCGAAACGCCGCCGTCAAGCTGGCAGAATATCTTTACGGATGAATTTTCTATAATGCTTTTGCC
>JAKAQA010000108.1 GCA_021811805.1 bacterium
CCGGATTTCAGATGTACGTGGCTTCTTTTACCGGAACTTCGGCGGTAGGGGCATGGTGGCCGTGGCTTATGCATTTTTCGACCGACTGGACTCTTGCCGTATTCGGCGGACTTACCGGAGTTACTCTTGTCCATCTCTTTGTAATGTGGCTCATAATAATATTTATAGCCTATCATATTTACATAGAAGTATGGCGTTCCGTAATGTGGAAGGAGGGCGATATTCTCATACCCTTCAGCGGTTATAAATATATGAGAAATAAATCGGAAACGGAATGATAATATAACTTACATTTATATGACGGGAATTATAGGAATAGGCAACCTTATATTAAAAGACGAAGGGCTGGGAGTTCATTTTATAGATTTATTGAGAAAAAAATATATTTTTAAAGGCGATATAAGATTAATAGACGGAAGCACTCTCGGATACGGACTTTTAGACGATATATTCGGCCTTGACGATATTATAGTGGTAGATGCCGTTAAAACGGACGATAAACCGGGCAGTATATTTAAATTCGATTCGGAGAACCTTCCGGTGAATTTAATGAAAAAAACGGCGCACGACGTCGAATTTATCGACGTAATTACTATGTGCGGACTGCAGGGACATAATCCTAAAATAACGTTTTTTGCAATATCTCCGGAGGACTGCACCGGCGTAGGAACCGATATTTCGGAACCTCTAAAAAAAGCTATGCCCGCGCTCGAAAAATTAGTTTTGGAAGAAATAAAACCGCTCGGCATAAACTGGTTTATAAATCCCGAATACGCTCGGCACCGTATTATATAATCCCGCCGTAAACCGCCTGACCGAATGCAATTCCGCCGTCGTTAGCGGGTATTTTTTCGTTTAAATAAACGTTAAAACCGCTCTTTTTAAGAATAAGAGCCGCTTTATTCCTGAGCAAAGCATTCTGAAACGCTCCCCCGCTCATACAGACGTTTTTGCATCGCGATTTTAACGCCGCATCAAGCATAATAGCCGCAAGAGTATTTATAAACGTTTCTGCGATAAAACAAGCGGCGTCGGGCATCTCGTTATCTAGAATAATCCCAATAATATCTTTAAACATAGGATTATAATCGACCGTAAAAAAATCCTGTTTTTCTTCATACCGTATTTCATATTTAAAACAGTCTTTTTCGCTTATTAAATTAACCTGCCCTTCGCCGCTTTTATTTTCGTATTCGCTGCACAGATTTTCTAAATAAACCGCCGCCTCCCCTTCGTACGTTATGTCTCCTTTAAATCCGCATAAACATGAAACGGCGTCGAAAATTCTCCCGCATGAAGATGTTAGGGGAGAATTCAATCCGTTTTCCCGCATTTTATACAATATTTCCGTTTCTTTTCCGGAAAAATCGGTTAAACGGGAAATAATTCTGCCTTCGCTACGGGAAATAGCGCCGCCGCTTCCCAATAAAATATCGAACAGAATGTCTAAGAGAACCCTTCTTGGCGACTTAACCGCCTTTTCCCCGCCGATAAGCCTGAATTTTCTAAAACTGCCTATTCTTTTTAAATTATCATATTTCCCTTTAAAGAATTCCCCGCCCCATATAGTTCCGTCGTCTCCGTAGCCTGTTCCGTCGAAAGCAATGCCGAAAACTTCTTCGTTTAATCCAAGCCCGTTTTCAGCCATGCATGAGATAACATGCGCCCTGTGATGCTGGAGAGATATGCCTTTAATATTTCTTTTCTTTGCATATTCTTTGGCCCATTTCGTGTTTTCGTAAGCCGGATGAGCGTCGTAAACGATAATTTCCGGTTTAAAATTATAAAACTTTTCAAAATCTTCTATATTATTTTTGAAATTAACAAATCCGGCGACATTGTCCAAGTCCCCGTTGTGCTGGCTTAATACTATTGCGCCTGCATCTTCTCCGGCGTAAGCTAAGGCAAAAACGTTCTTAAGAAACGCTCCCGACGCCGAAACGTTTCTTTTTAAATTAAAAGGGAGACCTAACGGCTCCGGAACATAACCTCTCGACCGCCTTATAAAAAAATAAGAGGCGGCACTATCGTTATCTTTATCGATATCCGCATTAACCTTTACCACTGAATCGTCGCACCTTCTTAAAATATCCCTGTCATGAATTAAAAAACCGTCCGCAATACCCTTTAGCTTTATGAACGCCTCCTCATCGTCTTTAACTATAGGTTCTCCGCCGATGTTTGCCGACGTAGCGACTAAAGGTCTGCCGAAAAAACTGAATATAATATAGTGAAGCGGCGCATAAGGCAAAAAAGCGCCGATATCTTTAAGTCCGCAGTTTACGTAATAAGAGAGTCCGCCTCTGTCTTTCAATAAGCATACAGGCCTTTCCTTAGAATTCAATAAATCCGCAGAAATACCGTCTATATATGCATATTCCGACGCCTGACCGATGTCTTTAAACATTACGGCGAAAGGTTTTTTAGGCCTGTTCTTGCGCTTCCTTAATAATCTTAAGGCATCGTCGTTTGCGGCATCCGCCATTAAATGGAAACCGCCTATTCCTTTGACGCAGGCGATACCGCCGTTCCTGATTAAATCAGCTAAAGATTTTACGGCGTTTAAACTTTTTAAGCGGTTTAATTCTAAAGCCTCGGCTATATCTTGCGTCCCTTCTTCGATACCCCTTACGCTATGCGTATTATAATTATTTATTTTGTCGTTTATATCTATTTTCGATATATCCGAACTCAAAATAAATTCTACTTCGGGACCGCAGGCGAAACATCCGTTAGGTTCTGCATGAAACCTTCTGTTTAAAGGATTTTTATATTCGGTTAAGCATTCCGGACACATCGTAAATTTATCCATAGATGTAGAAGCCCTGTCGTAGGGCAGTTCTTTAGAAATGGTAAATCTTGGACCGCAGTCCGTGCAGTTGATAAACGGGTATAAATATCTCCTGTCGGAAGGGTTGAAAAGCTCGCCTAAACATTTGCCGCATATTGCGATATCCGGAGGTATGGTTAAATTTAATTTATCAACGGCATGGGCGGTTTTATCCGATTCTTTAATTTCGAACGTTTTATAAAAAAAATGCTCTTGTTCGATAAAATCTATATAATCTACTATTTTATCTTTTATTAATGCAATAGGAGGTTTTTCCGAATCGGAATCTATAGAATTTATAAAGTTATGAAGAGCGTTTTCGTCGCCTTCTGCCGAAATTTCTACGCCTTCGTCGTTATTTAAAACATAGCCTTTTATTCCGTATTTTTCAGCAAGCCTGTAAACGAAAGGCCTGAATCCTACGCCTTGAACCCTGCCCGACAGTTTAATCGCCGCTCTTTTTATTAAGGCATTATTTATCGGTTTATTATTTATCGGCGAATCCATTTTTTTCTGCTCTGGATGATTTGGGGCTTATTTTAGCAGATTCTCGGCAAAAGTTCGCCGGAAGGATAGTCTAGGAGCCTGCTGACTCCGTATATGCCTTTTAAAATAACTTTTCCTGAAGAATCCCGCCGTCTGCTAACGCCCCCGCCGCCTGCCGTTCCGATTATATCCGCATTTTTCCCGAGCGGATGCGACCTGAGAACGCCGAGAATATTCTCCGCAAATTCAGGTTTTACGGCAAATACCGCCCTGCCTTCACACGCAAGCTGATACGGTTCGAAACCGAGCAGTTCGCAAAAACCTTTTACAGGACCGCTTACCGGAATTTTATCTTCTTCGGCGTAAATATCGATGCCTGCCGCCATGGCCCATTCGTTAAGAACGGCTGCCAATCCGCCCCTCGTTGCGTCTCTTATGGCTTTCACCTTCATGCCGCCGCTTAAAACGGCATTTATCATACCCCACAAGGAAGCGCAGTCGCTTTCTATTTCGACGTCCATTTCTATCCCTTCCCTCTGCGACATAATCGCAGCGCCATGGTCGCCTACATTACCCGAAACTATAATTATATCTCCGTCGGCTATATTATAAACCGAAAGTTCATCGTATAAAATCTCCCCTATTCCGCTCGTGTTTATAAATATTCCGTCTGCTTTCCCGGCCGGAACTACCTTAGTATCGCCGGTTGCTACCCTGACTCCGGTTTTAGCCGCCTCTTCGGCAATGCTCTTTATAATTTTCCTTAGGTCATCTAAGGCAAATCCTTCTTCGATTATCAATCCGAGACTTAAAAACAGGGGTTTGGCTCCCATGACCGACAAATCGTTAACCGTTCCGGCGACGCATAATTTTCCTATATCGCCGCCTTTAAAAAAAACGGGGCTAACGGTAAAACCGTCCGTAGTAAATGCTATTTTTTGCGGAGATTTTAAAACTGCCGCATCTTCCAATAAATTTATTTTTTGCTTTGATATATCGGCTGAAATTCCGCCGCCTTCATTAGAAACGCCGTTATTCACACCGTTATTCAAACAGCCGCCGTTATGCAAACCGTAAAAATAACCGTTTCCGGTATCCTGCCCGTAAAGTCCGTTAAATATAATGCCGCCTATAAGCTCAGAGGTTTCTTTACCTCCACCGCCGTGCGAAAGCAATATTCTTTCGTATTTTTTTTTATTCATTTTAATTTTTCAAAATTTAATGGGAACTATTTCAATATTGCGCAATCTCCCCTTCTGAATTTTTTGAAATAGTCTGATGATAGCTGTTCGGCGACGGCGACATTATTAATTCTCCTTCGATAATAAATTATATCATAAAATAAAAGATTAATTAAGAATAACGGAGACTAATTTATATATGA
>JAKAQA010000109.1 GCA_021811805.1 bacterium
TGAGAATGCTTGCCCGCGAGCAGTTTCGTGCAAATGTTTATTTTACGCCTGAGCGCGGCAATATTTATTCTTCTAACGGCAGCATACTTGCGGCAAGCGTTAACGTTCCGGGAATTGCCGTCGACCCTTTGATGGTCGGGCATAAACTCAAAAATGCCGAAAAATTATCTAAAATAACGGGAATTAGCTACGCAAAAATAATTAAAATATTAAACCGCAGAATTCAATTTGCATGGATTAAAAGGAGGGTAACCGGGCAGGCGGCAAAAGACGTCGAGAAGCAGGGAATAGCCGGGGTCGTTATAGTAAAACAGCCTGTAAGGTATTACCCTAACGGGACGCTTTTGGCGCATGTTTTAGGATTTGTAGGAATCGACGATAACGGTTTGTCCGGAATAGAATATAAATACAATAAATTTTTAAAAGGAGATAAACGTGCGCTAAAGGTTTTGCACGACGGTTTAGGGCAGTATATATTCGTAAGGGGATTCGGTCTTAAAAAAGCAACGCACGGCGATAACATTTATTTAACTATTAATAAACAGCTTCAGTTTATAACCCAGTATTATTTAGATAAGGAGGCGAAGGCGGCTCATTCCAAAGGCGCTTTCGCAATACTTATGGATCCAAACACGGGAGCGATTCTTGCTATGGCGGATTATCCTTCTTTTAATCCAAACCGTTACTGGAAATATTCCGCAGGGTATTGGAGAAACAGAGCGGTTACCGACGATTTCGAACCGGGTTCCACTATGAAGCCGTTTGTCGTGGCCGCCGCTCTTTCCGAAGGGCTCGTCAAACCGGATACCATAATTAACTGTTATCACGGAACATATTCGCTGGACGGGATAACGGTACACGATGTAGAAAACTGGTTCGGCAGATTTTCCGTCAACCAGATAGTGGAATATTCCAGCAATGTCGGCGAGTGCCAGATAGGCCTGAAATTCAAAAAGTCTCAGCTTTATAAATGGTTCGGTTTATGGGGATTCGGGCATATTCCCCATGCCGGACTTCTGGGAGAGGCTAGGGGAATTATAAAGCCTTTAGACGAATGGTCGGAAGTCGGTCCCTGCGAAATGGCGTTCGGACAGGGCATCAGCGTTACGGGACTGCAGGAAATGGTCGGACTTTCGGCTATAGCGAACGGCGGACGCGTTATAAAGCCCTACATTATCAAAAAGATAGTAAATGCGTACGGAAAAGTTATTTATAAAGCAAAACCGAAATATTTAAAAAGAATAATAACTTCCAAGGTAGATAAAGAAGTTAAATATATGATGCGCTTAGTCGTTAAAGGCGGAACCGGCCAGTATTCTAATCTCATAGATTTTAAGGTTTCCGGAAAAACCGGAACCGGACAGATTGCCGACCCGAAAACCGGCAGATATTATAAAAACAGATATACGGCATCTTTTATGGCTTTTGTTCCATACAGGCATCCTGAATTAGCGATGCTGGTAGTTCAGCAGGAGCCGTCTAAAATAGGCTATTACGGCGGAGCCGTCAGCGCGCCCGTGGTGCGCAGCGTATTTAAAAACGCATTAAATATATTAAACGTATATCCCGGCGGAAACGCATATATAAAACAGTCTAAGACGGAGGCAGGCCTTAAAGCCGGCCTTGCGGCCGCAACCGGCGCCGCGGACAATGCTCCGGCAGCCGTTTCCGGAGTAATGCAGGATTTAAAAGGAGATACGATTTATAAAGCATTAAAGATTTTAAAGCAATACAGGCTTGACGTAAAAGTCAGCGGAAGCGGATATTTATATTATCAGAGCATAAAGCCCGGGACGGATGCCGGCAACGGAAAAGTCATAGTTTTAAAATTCAGGCCGGGTAAATATTACTCTTCGGCAAATTTAAAAAGTGCAAAAAAAGCAAAAAGCAAAAAATAAAATTTATGAATATTAGGGATATTATAAAAAACAGCGATTTAATAAAATCCGTATTCGGGAGAACGGATATCGATATTGCCGGAATTTCAAACGATTCCCGCAGTATAAAAAAAGGCTGCCTTTTTGCCGCAAGAAAAGGGGTCAAGGTCGATTCCAATATTTATATAGACGAAGCGGTATCAAAAGGCGCTTCAGCTATATTAACGGATGATGCCGAAACAGCCGAAAGGCTTAAGAACAAGGACATCGTTATAATAACGGCGGAGAATGCCTTAAAAGCTTATGCCGTTATTTCCAAAAACTTTTTCGACAATCCGGCGGAAAAATTAAAAATCGCAGGCGTTACGGGAACAAACGGTAAAACTACCGTTACGTTTTTAATAAAATCCATTTTAACGGCGGCAGGAAGTAAAGCAGGTTTGATAGGAACGATAGATTATGAAATAGGAGGCGGCTCCGTTCCGTCTAAGAATACTACGCCGGATGCGTATGAACTTAACGGGATGTTTTCGGAAACCGTTAAATCCGGAGGATGCTGCTGCGTTATGGAGGTTTCTTCGCACAGTCTTGTGCAGGACAGGGTTTACGGGGTTCCTTTCGATGTTGCCGTTTTTACTAATTTGACCCGCGACCACCTCGATTACCATGAAAATATGGATAAGTATTATTCGGCTAAAAAAAAGCTTTTTTCGGAAATATTATTAGAAAGTTCCAAAATAAAGAAATTTGCTGTAATAAATAACGACGACCCTTACGGAAAAAGACTCATAAGCGAGTTAAAGGAAGAGTTTAAAGGGGAAGATAAAATCGGCCTGCTTACTTACGGATTAGGGGAAGACTGCGATATATCCGCCGGAAACATAAATTGTTACAGGGACGGCTTAGAATTAGATATTATTTTTCCGGACGGGAATGCCGCAAGGGGAATCCGCTCGAATCTTATCGGAGGATATAACGTTTACAATATACTTGCTGCAGTTTCGGCGGCTTATGCTCTTTCCGCAACCGAAGACTCTATAGTTTCGGGAATAGAATCGTTGGCAAATGTTCCGGGCAGGGTCGAAAAGATAAATATAACAAATGCCGTGTCGCCTTTGATTTGCGTAGATTATGCGCATACCGACGATGCACTCAAAAGGGTGCTGTCCGCTTTAAGGAATATAAGCGGCGGCAGGCTTATAAGCGTTTTCGGATGCGGCGGCGACAGGGATAAAGGGAAGAGGCCGCTTATGGGTATGCATTCCACGGATATAGCCGATATAAGCATAATTACGTCCGATAATCCGAGAGGCGAAGACCCGCTCTCGATTATAAGGGAAATAGAAGCCGGCATAAAGAAAGGGCTGTTTGTGGAAAAAGAAAAACTTAAAGACAAAGAGAACGGGCATGTTTATACTATCGAGGAAGACAGGGCAAATGCAATAAGGCTTGCGCTTTCCGTAGCATCCGAAGAAGACGTAGTTCTGGTGGCAGGGAAAGGGCATGAAGATTATATGCTCGTCAAAGAAAACAAGTTTCATTTCAGCGATAAAGAAGAAATATTAAAATATTATGAAAATAGAATATAACTTAACTTTAGACGAAATTTTAAACTGTACTAACGGAAAAGCCGTAATTTCCGGAAACGGAACAGGACCTTTAGTTTTTAACGAAATATTTACCGATTCTAGGGAAGAATTTTCTAAAAATGCGGTGTTTATAGCATTAAAAGGGGAAAAATTTAACGGAGAAGATTTTGTAGATAACGTTTTTAAAAAAGGCGGCTACTGCGCTTTGGTTTCATGGGATTTCCTCGACGGACACGATATATCAGGATATTCCGATAAAATCGTTATAGCGGTTTCGGATGCGGCTTCCGCCCTTGGAAATCTTGCAAAATTTTATTTAAGCAGGTTTGATTTAAAGAAAAAAATAGCCGTAACCGGTTCATGCGGAAAAACGACTACAAAGGAAATGGCATACGCTATGCTTTGCTTAAAATACGGCAAAGAAAAAATTCTTAAAAACGATTATAATTATAATAATCTTATAGGCGTCCCCAAAGCTATTTTCGGATTAAATAAAAATCACGAATATCTTATTTTAGAAATCGGAACAAATAAAAAAGGGGAGATAAAAAAACTATCCGAAATTATATCTCCCGATGTGGGAGCGATTACCAATATAGGCAGGTCGCATCTCCTGGAATTTAAAAATATAGAAGGAGTTTTTGAAGAAAAGAAAGAACTTGCTCTTGCATTGAGCCTTAAAAAAGATACGTTTTTGATATTAAACGCCGACGATGAAATATTGTCTGCAGAATATAAGCATAAAAATTTCCCAGGCGTAAATATTATTTCGTTTGGATTCGGAAAACAAACAGGTATGACTCCCGATATCTTGTGCAGTAAAGTCGATATAAACGACGAAACCGGCAAGGCTCTTATTGAGCTTTCTTTTAAAGGAAGAAAATATTCCGCGAATATCAATTTTTACGGAACGCATCTGATTTCCGATCTATTATGCGCCCTTTCAATAGCCGAAGCTTGCGGGTTCGACGTCGAAACCGGATTAAAGGCAATGGAAGGGTTTATGCTTCCCGCCGGAAGGATGCAGATAATTTCTAATAACGCCGAGGGATATATATTAGTAAACGATTCCTATAATTCAAATCCCGATTCTTTGAAAGCGGCGCTGGATTATATAAAAACAAATTACGGCGGCAAAAAAAAAATATTGGTTTTAGGGGATATGCTGGAATTGGGCGATTCGGCCGAATCCGAGCATATCGAAATGGGACGGAGT
>JAKAQA010000110.1 GCA_021811805.1 bacterium
CTTTTGCATACGGACATATCTTTATAGGACAGGCTGTTTTTATAGGCATCGGACTCGTCGCTTGCCGAATGTTTTTTTATATTCGCTGGATTCCATCTTTTCTCGTCGAACATTTCATTTGCCTCCTTAATCCTATTAATATAATATATTTATGTTTGACCTCTATTCCAATTATACCATATTAAACAATCTTTTTGCCCGTATAAGAAATAAAATTATCTTTAAAATTAACGCAGATAATATATTGAAAATATCCGGCTTAAATGGCATAATATTAAAAATTATGCGACTAAAAACAAGATATATTTACATTATAATTGCATTTATTTCCATATTTATTTTAGCTGCCGCAGGCTTCATGAAATATCTGCCTTCTGCCGCCAAAACATCCGCTTTATTTAAAAAACCGGGGGCGGTACTGCCGGAATTATCTGAATTTAACTTATCAAAGCCTTTAAATCCTCCTGTATGCAAGGGCGAACGGTTTAACGCGCAGCAAAGCGGGCAAACCGTATTTGCCTGCACCGTTAAATATCTGCAATACCTGCGCTACCTTCCGGTTTCATCCGCCGGTCAGGATAAATACAAATTCTCGTTTTCCGTTCCCGATATTTTGCATAGGGTTGCGGATTCATACGGATGGAATCCTCAAAACCCGTTTATTTTGGGGGCGGCGGCGCAATATCTCAAGGAATCGGGTAAGATTCGAGGCGGAGAATACGATAGGCCTCAAATAGGCGGCGCTCTTTTGTCGGAACTTAAAGAAAGCGCGGCAAAAGGGGAATTTGACCCGAATCCGTGGAAATGGGTTCTTGTCAGGCAGGCCGAGAAAAACGAAACGGTTGAATTATATGAAAACGGAAAGGAAATATTTTCTTCGCCTGCGAATACGGGCGAATTTGCAACTACCCCCGACGGAACATGGTATGTCTTCCTCCGTTTTCACGATACTACGATGAGCGGGCTGTCGCCTAAAAGAATTTCCATGAAAATTTACGAATCTTTGAAAACAAAACACCCAGGTACGGTCGGCTGTTTAGATGGACACCCGATAAAATGGGTTGCCTACGACGATTCCGGCATTAAATACGTGGATTATTTTAACAAAGGAATAGCCCTGCATTATATTCCCCGCGCCCGTTACGGATTTCCGCAATCAGCCGGCTGCATTGAAATACCTGAGCAAAACGCCAGATTTTTGCACAAAAATATAGGCTACGGAACTATAGTTACGGTTATAGGTTCCGCCGGAAAAGCCGGGGCAAAAAAACAAGCCGAAGGAACTGCTTCAACCGGCAAATCCTGCACCGAATAAAATAATAGCGCCTAATATTTCCTTGCTCCGTTACAATTTTTTCATAATTACGCTTTTTAAAATATTTGCGAAATCGTTTTTTAAAGCAAACGAGACAAAAATATATGCAATTACGCCTGTTGCGAGGGAAGCCGAAACAACGGCTAACGGACCGTAATTCAGCCTGCCGAAAGCAACTATTAAAAATTCTACTATTAACCCCATAATCAAACTTGCGGTTAAGGTTTTAGCAAACGACTTAAAAAAGCCTGCGCCCAAACCTATGCCCTTTTTTAGATTAAGCTTCCTTAAAAGAAACAGGTAATTAAAAATTAAGGATATGCTCGAAGCCAGAGCCAGTCCGTAAACGCCCATAAACCTCATAAGCAGGACGGCAAATATAATATTTATAATCAGCGAAATTATAGCCGCATTTACGGGGGTTTTGGTATCTTTCATGGAATAAAAAACCGGAACGACCGTTTTTAAAAGCGCCGACGCCCACAAGCCGGCGGTAAAAAACAGAAGAACTCCGGCCGTTTTCTGCGCATCGGCCGCATTGAATATTCCGTGCATATATATCAATTTTACGAGACTGCCCTTTAAAAGGATTAACCCTACGCTTGAAGGAATTATTATAAAAAACATCAGGGACGAGGCAAAATTAAAAGCTCCGTCAACTTCCTTGATATCGTTTTTTGCAAACGAAGCGGAAAGGGTCGGAAAAATAGCCGTCTGCATAGCTATCGCAAAAACGCCTAGGGGGAACTGATAAAGCCTGTCGCCGTAATAAAGAAAGGATATGCTGCCGGCTGGCAGAAAAGACGCAAGAAGAGTATCGAAAACCAGATTGAGCTGAATTACCGCCATCCCGATAAGGGACGGCGTCAGCAGTTTAAAAACGGATTTTACGTCGCTGTTTCTAAAATTAAATTTGAAACCGAGGCTGATTTTCTTTTTTTTAATATAATAAATCTGCGATAAAAGCTGTAATCCTCCGCCGAGCATAACGCCTACCGCAAGAGCAAAAATACCCGGATGGAAAAAAGGCCTTAAAAAAACGGCCGAAATTATAAATAAAACATTCAATATTATGGGATATATCGCTCCCGGAGCATAAGAGCCGCGGACGTTTAAAACTCCCGATAAAAATGCCGCAAGCCCTATCATAAATATGTAAGGAAACATAATCTTAGTTAACAGGACCGCAAGCTTCAACTCGAGCGGTTTGTTTAAAAAACCTGGCGCCGTAACCGCCACGAAAAAAAACGAAAATAAAAATCCCGCTAAGGAAAGAAAAAAAAGGATAAAAAATAACGCGGTAAAAACGGTTTTAAACAGGTCTTCGGAATCGGCATTGCTCTTTTTAGCCAAATTATCCGAGTAAACCGGAATAAACGATGCCGATATTCCTCCCTCGCCGAACAGCCTTCTGAATAAGTTAGGTATCCTGAAAGCCACGAAGAACGCGTCGGTAGCCATTCCGGCGCCGAAAAAATACGCAATGCAGACATCCCTTAACAAGCCTAAAATCCTGCTTATCAAAGTAAAAAACGAAACTACGGATAAATTCCTGACTATTTCATGGTTTTTCAGTTGGGAAGGCATCTGCCGTCTGCCGTTCAAAGATATTTTTGAATGAGAATTTCCGCTATCTGCACGGCGTTAAGCGCCGCCCCTTTGCGGACGTTATCCGCTGCAATCCATAAGTTCAGTCCGTTCTGCACGGAAAAATCTTTTCTGAGCCTGCCGACAAAAACCTCGTCTTTTCCGGCAGTCTGAGTCTGGTAAGGATACCTTTCCTCCGGATTGCCGCTCAATATGTCGTCTATGAGCTTAACTCCAGCCGTTTCCGACAGCATTTTCTTAATGTCCTTAATATCGAATTTTTTTTCGGTTTCTATATTAACGGATTCTCCATGGGAGAAAAATACGGGAACGCGGACCGTGGTAGCGGATACGCCTATATTATGGGAATGCATTATTTTCTGCGTTTCCTTCATCATCTTGATTTCTTCTTTCGTGTATCCTTCTTCGCCGAAAACATCGATTTGGGGAATGCAGTTAAAAGCTATCTGGACCGGAAATTTTTCCGGATAAACGTCTCCTTTTGCGTTAATAATGCCGGCCGTCTGATAAAAAAGTTCGTCCATAGCCTTTTTACCGGCTCCTGAAGTGGACTGGTATGTAGATACGACTATTCTTTTTATTTTATACCTGTCGTGGATAGGTTTAAGCGGCACGACCATTTGGATAGTAGAACAATTAGGATTTGCTATTATATTTTTTTTCGAATAATATTTTATATCGTCGGGGTTAACTTCGGGAACTACTAAAGGAACGTCTTCGTCCATCCTAAAATAAGAGGTATTATCTATAACTACCGCTCCTTCTTTTGCGGCAATCGGCGAAAACTTTGCACTTACCGAACCTCCCGGACTAGACAAAACTATATCTATATTCTTTTTCTTGAAAGAATCTTCTTTCAAGGCATCCACGATATAATCTTCGCCTTTAAATGTTACGGTTTCGCCTAAAGAATTTTCGGAAGCAAAAAGATAGAGTTCTCCTACCGGAAAATTTCTCTGCTCCAATATTTCTATAAATTCCCTGCCAACAAGACCGGTAGCTCCGGTAATGCCGATGTTATATTTTTCTTTTTTCATGCTATTTATGTTTTATCGCGATAAATTTTTATTTTTTCAATTCGTCTATTACGGCCTTGCCCATTTCTTTGGTGCCCACTAGTTTAGTTCCTTGAGCGTTTGAATAAATATCGGCGGTCCTGTATCCGTTTTTAATTACTTTCTCTACGGCATTTTCTATTTTTTCCGCCAGTTCATCCATATCGAAACTGTATCTGAGCATCATCGCGACCGATAAAATAGCCGCAACGGGATTGGCTTTATTTTGTCCCGCGATATCCGGCGCGCTTCCGTGTATAGGCTCGTACATTCCTTTTTTGCCGTTGAGGCTTGCGGACGGAAGCATTCCTATGGAACCTGCGACCATAGAGGATTCGTCGCTTAATATATCTCCGAACATATTAGTCGTTACGATAACGTCGAAAGATTTAGGCTGTCTTATTAACTGCATGGAACAGTTATCTACATACATATTGGTTAACTCGACATCGGGATATTTTTTGCCTACTCCGGCAACTACGTTTCTCCATAGTTCCGTGCATTCCAGCACGTTGGCTTTATCTACGGATAAAACTTTTTTTCTTCTTTTTCTTGCTATATCAAAGGCTATTTTAGCTATTCTTTCTATTTCTTTAGTGGTATAAACTAAGGTATTTACGCCTTTTTTCTGTCCGTCTTCCAAATCGAAAA
>JAKAQA010000016.1 GCA_021811805.1 bacterium
ATCTCTGCGTGTTCGTACCGCTTCCGGCGTTGCCTCCGGAAACCTTGACATATAAAAGGGTATTGCCTGAAGGCGGGGTATAAGTAATTGTAAAATTGCCATTTGATTTAGTTGTTGCCGTGCCTAAAGACGAGGATGAACCTGCGGCATATAATGTAACGGTCGCGCCGTTAATAGGACTCAATCCTCCATCAGCCGTTCCGCTAATTGTAGAACTCGTCGGACTCGACGATCCGCCTCCGCCTCCGCCGCACCCCGATAATGCCAATGGAACGGTAAAAACTAACACTAAAAGCGCCAAAAGGTAAAACTTGCGTGATTTCTTAAAGAAATTCTTAGGATTCATAATATCCTCCTTAAAGAAATAAAAGGTTAAGGTTAGAAAATTTAATTATTCGCTTACTGCTTATATTTTACTAAAAACTAAATTTTTATGTTATATTAACAAATATGTATTTATATTATTAATAATATAATATCCTCAAAAAAAATGTCAAATTTTTTTTACTATTTTTATTTTTTGGATTTTTGGATGTTCAAATAAAATTTTAAGGCGTGATTTTATTATTTTTTAGCTTAAAAATCTACTGCGCAAGGGATTTAAGGGTAACCCCGCTTTTTGAACTATGCCCTTTTTTGAAAACGGTTATTTTTATCATATAAATGCCGGGGTAGGATGTTTTGCTTATCGATTTTTTGACCATATAGCCTTTTGCGCCGCGTATTTTTTTCTGTTTATTCATTATATATATTTCGTTTAACAAGAAAATATTCGACATTATGTTTTTGGCAAGAACGGTTTCATAGGCGGTATTGTTAGCGTAGCCGTAATCGCCTACGGCTCTTGCCTGAGCGGCGAGAAGAGGTATTAAGGCTATGCCGAGTATCACGAGGGCTATTAAGACTTCTATGAGCGTAAAACCGCTCTCTGAATAACTGACGGAAACGGCTTTGAAATTGCCAAAAAGACGCTTTTTAAGTCGCTCTTTTCTTAAACTTTGAGAAAAATATATCATATTATTAAATATGAATTAAATATTTAAGTCTGAATTAAACGCAAATAGCGTTATTATATTCGCTTTATTCTATCCTGTAGTTCATGGTTATATTCTGAGCGCCTTGCGTTAAATCAATAGACACGTTGTTTTCGTTCATAAGGCCGGATAATAAATTTACGGCTTCCTGCGGGCTGGAAAGAGGCGTTCCGTTTATAGACTTTATTACGTCGCCGGGCTGTAATCCCATATATGCAAAAATACCGGTCGGAACTACGGTTAAGACTTTAAATCCGATTATTTTGCCGTTTACTATATCCGGAACGGCATGCATCTGCGTGAAAATCGAATTTAAATCCGACTTTTTAATCTTCGACCTGTCGATTAAATATGAATAATGTCCGGTTTTTTTTATTGCCGAACTCAAAGAAGACATAAAACCTGGCGGATGCGGAGTATTTATTGCCGATGGCCTTGACGAAAAAGCCGAAGCGTTTCCGTTATTAATTTTTACCAAATATACGGTAAACCTTCTGCCGAAACCCGAAATTACGGCGCTTTTCAGTTTTACTGCGCTTAAATAATACCCGGGTTTAATTTCCGCTCCCTGCGGTATAAAAAGTTCTTTTCCGTCGGTTTTATTTATAAAAAATGCATAGCCGAAACTTCCGCTGATAGTTCCTATTAACGTTAAATTTAAAGACGGGGTAAAATCTTTTGAATTAAAATTTAAAAGCGGGCCGTTTACGACGGCGTTAAGCGGATTGAACTTTAAAATATCGGAATACCGCCGTATAGTCGGTTTTTTCCCGACTGGATTTGCGTTAAACGCTTTAGGGGTTATACCCGCCTTTTGCAAATCGTATTCGAATATTTTATATGTAATAAATTTTACTGCCGCATTGCTTGCAAAAATAGATACTATAAAGATTATGAATAACTTGAATAAAAGTTTATAGATGCCGTCTTTATTTTTTAAAAAACCGGATATATTATTTAATATCGTATTTTTAATTTTTACAACCTGGAGTTTATTCATTTATCTTTTTAACGCAATATTAAATTTTATGCTTCCGCTTGAATTCTTATATGATTTTATAACGTTTACTGTAGAATATCGCTTTTTTAGATAAATTTCAAATTTATGCAGGTTTTTATAACCCGAAACGCTGCCTTTAAAATCGAACTTTTTAAACGAATAGCTTATCGAGTCGATTTTTAAACTTTTTATATTGCTCTTTTCTTCGGAAGCATACTTCAAAAAACTTAAAAAAGCGTCGTTGCCGCCGCCGGAATTTTCTTTTATTTTATCGTAATAGGATTTAATTTCGTATCTCGGTTCGTAAAATACCTTCCGTCCCTTTATATATTTTCGGAGAATTAAGTTTATCCTTTTGCTTATAGCCGCTTTTTCGGCATTTTTATAATAGTTTTCTTCTATTAATCCCGTCAGGATTAATATTAATATTAATCCTGATGTTAAGACCGCATAAGCCGCCCTTCTGTAAAAATACCGCTGAGAAGAAGAATTATCTACCGCAATATCCGAAACCTTAAAATATTCTATAACGTTTAAATCTTTTGAATCATTCAAAATGCCGATAAAATTTTTCTTTTTATTTTCGTTGTCTATTAAAAAAATTAAATCCGAATAAAAGTCGTTCGTATTGGAAAATATTTCGCGGGCCTTGGCATTAAGGTCTATTATATTAATTTCGGTTTTTGTTTTTTCGCTATTAAAGTTTAAATCAATAATTTCCGTAACCTTACCTTTTTTATAAATAACGGCGAAAGATTTATCGGAAAAGTCGTATTTTAATAATAAATCGGCGCCGCTTTCCGAATAAAAACGTTTTCCTATTTTACACAATACGGAAAAAGGGAAATATATACGCAAGCCGTTTAAATCGCCAAGACTATATTTGCTTATTAATCCGGCTACCGTTTCTTTTTTTGCATATTCTATTAATAGAATATGGTCTGATAATTTATGTTTAACAATTATCAGTTCTTCGGTATTTAAAGGGGTTAACTCTTCTATCGCCGTTCTGGCGAGCATTTCTATGTTTGAGGCGCCCTTTAATTTAAACGGATAGGTTAATATTTTAAAGGATACGATTTCCGGCGGAAGTATGAAAAATATTTTTCTATAAACAGGCAAAGCAGGGCTAAAATCTTGCGCATCCTGGTCCGACAGTTGCAATTCTTCAAAATAAACCCGTTTTCCGCTTTTACCTTTACCGGTCAGGCTTTCTATTCCGTAAACAGTCCCGTTTACTATTTTTATTCCGATATCGGCCTTATTTTTTTCTGACATAATATATAAAAAATATTTACATCTATAATGTTTATTTTATTATTTATCGATTTATTCATTTATTATTTATTTATATATCAAATATATCATAATAATGTCTATAATTATATCTATAATTATCCTTTATTCCATCTGTTTTAATAAAAGATTTTTATAAATTCCGTCCATTTTTAATAAATCCTTATGGCTTCCGCTTTCGACTATTTCGCCTTTTTCGAGGACGTAAATCGTATCTGCGTGTTTTACGGTAGAAAGCCTGTGGGCTATTATAAGGACGATTTTATTTCTGCACAAACCGCCTGACGCATCTGCTTTGCCTGCATCGCCGCCGCCGCTTCCTCCTCCGCCGAAGAGAGCTTGCTGGATTTTCTTTTCGGATTCCCCGTCTAAAGAAGAAGTAGCTTCGTCGAGTATAAGTATGGGGGCGTCTTTTAGAAACGCCCTCGCTATTAAAATTCTCTGTTTTTCGCCGCCGGAAAGTCTTGAACCGGACTCATCTACGAGGGTATCGTATCCGTCGGGAAGATTTTTTATAAATTCGTCGGCAAATGCAAATTTTGCGGCATCTTCGATCTCTTCCTTGCTTTTGCCGCTTGTTCCGTATTCTATGTTAAACCTTACCGTTTCGTTAAACAGGACGACATTCTGGGAAACGTAAGATATCGAATCTCTTAATTCTTTTAAATTAAATTCTTTTATATTTATTCCGTTAATATTTATTTCTCCGGCATACGGTTCGTAAAAGCGGGGGAGCAGCATAGAGAGGGTGCTTTTGCCCGCTCCCGAAAAACCGACTATCGCGGCTATTTCTCCTTTATTTATTTTTATGTTAATATTTTTAAGGTCGAAATGTTCGACGGTTTTTTCTTTTTCTTCGCCTCCGTCGTATTTGCCGTAACCGAAATAAAGGTCTTTTATTTCCAGGGCGGTAATTTCTTTAGGAACGGAAGTCTTTCCTCCTTTCTCTTCCGGCTTTTCATCTAAAATACTAAAAATCCTGGTTCCGGCGGCTATACCCTCCTGCAGGCTGTTATTAAGGCGCGACAGGCTTTTCACCGGCTCGTAAAGAAGAAGGATAGCGGTTAAAAAGGAAAAGAAATTGCCCGGCGTATATCCGAATTTTATAACCTGAAGCCCGCCTATAAATATTATTGCCGCAACCGAAACGCCGCCTATAAGTTCGACGAACGGCACCGTAAGCCCCCTTATTTTAGTCATTCTCATAAAAAATCTATAGAGATTGTCGGATAGTTTTTTAAACCTATTTATTTCAAATTCTTCCATATTATAAGCTTTAACCATACGCAGACCGGAAATAGTTTCGTCTAAAAACTTTGTTATGCTTCCCATTTCGTTCTGAGTATCGGTGCTTGTTTTGCGCGCTTTTTTTCCGAGAAGCGTCACGGGAAAAATTACTAAAGGAAACAGTACCAAAACGGCTGCTGCAAGATAAAAATCCATATAGAATACTACGGCTAAAAGAACTACCATGGTAAGGATATCTTTCATAACGGCGCTGACGGAATCGGACACCGTTCTTTGAATTATATTTATGTCGTATGTTATTCTTGCTATAAGTACGCCCGTAGGAATCTTATTCAGCTTTGAAACCGGCAGTTTTACTATCACCGAATATACTTCGTCCCTAAGCGACCTTATAATATTCTGCCCGACCGAACCGACGTAATAAAACTCGGCGTAATAAAAAATATTTTTTACCAAAAAGATTAATACGACGAGCAGCGGAATCAGTATGAGTTCGGTATAGCTTTTGGTTATAAATATATTATTTATAAGGGGTTTTACTATATAAGCCAGCGCGCCGGTAAGAGCGGAAACTACCGCCATGCTTATTACCGCCGTAATAAGCCTTTTTTTATAAGGCAGTATATAGGGAAGCAGCCTTTTTAAAACCGACAAATCTTTTTTTATATTTTTTTTATTAAACATATTTTATTATTTTATCATAAATAAGGCCTGCTGCCGCATCAAACGGGTTAACGCCCGCGTCTAAAGTAGAAATTACGGCAGATATTCTATTTAATACGGTCTTCCGGTATCCGTCGTCCTTAAAAAATTTATCGGCTTCTTTAAAGACGTTTCGAGGGGTGAATTTCGATTCTATTAACTCCGGAACCACTAAATCGCCCGCAAGAATGTTTATAAGGCCGGCATATTTTATTCTTACTAATATTTTAGCAAGAATATAGGTTAAATAGTTTAGATAATAAAATATTATCACGGGCTTGCCGTAAAAACAGGCTTCTAAAGAAGCAGTACCGCTTGCGGTTATTATTAAATCGCTCGAAGAAAGAGCGAAACCCATAGAATCCGTAAAAAAATACGCGCCGTTATCCTTCATGCCGCTATTTTTTAATGCCGTCCTGAAATACGAGGAATCTATTTCTTTTCTGAATGGAAAGATAAAAAAAGCTTCTTTATAAGACGCTCTTATCAGTAAAATAGACTCGACTATCCGTTTTGAATGGTATTTTAGTTCCGTTTTTCTGGAACCTGGCAGAAACGAGATAACCGGGTATTTTCCTTTTAACAAATTTTTTGTTTTTTCGTCTTCCCGTTCGGTTTCGCCGTCCGCATATAAGACGTCTTTTTTATTTAAAACATATAAGGGATTACCGAAATAATAAGATTCTACGCCTTCTTTTTTATAAATCTCCTGTTCGAACGGAAAAATCGTTATAACGAATTTTATATATTTTTTAATGAAATTTATCCTGCCGTACCTCGAAGCCCAAATTTTCGGCGGAATAAAGTAAACTGCGGGTATTTTAAGCTTGTTTGCCAATTTTGCGATTTTAAAATTAAAAGAGGGAAAATCCACTAGAATAACCGCATCCGGTTTATTCTGTTTAATCCAGTTAGATAGATTGCTTAATACTTTTTTTATAGTTCTTAATTTTAAAATTACTTCGGTAAAACCCATAACCGATAATTCTTCGATATCGGCTATCAGTTCAGCACCGGCATCTTCGCTGTTTTTTCCGCCCATTGCGTAAATATCGGGATTTATGCCGTTATCGAGTTTTTTTAGAGACGATATTAAACCGGCGGCAAATACGTCTCCAGATGGTTCTCCAGAAACTACAAGCACTTTAGGTTTAGACATATTAAAAAACACACACGGCGATATCCGCCGAGTCTGCTCTCTTTATAAATTCTTCCTTGCGCAGGACAATAGTGTTGCGTTCAAAAGCTAAGCACGTAGCATTCACGGAAATAATGGCATCCAAAGTATCGAGGCCTACGGCGGGAACGTCGAATCTTAAATCCTGCTCGGGCTTGTTTACTTTTACGACTACGGCTCCTCCGCTCGCGAGCTTTCCGCCCCTTATTATGGCTTCGTCCGTCCCCTCTATAGCTTCAAGCGCCATAACGGATTTATCTTTAACCACGGCCGTCTGTCCTATATCGGCTCCCGCAATGAGCATAGCCGCATTTTTTCCGAATTCTATATCTTCCTTTTCTTTTCTATTCGGAGACCTTTTAGATGCTACACCTGACGGCAAAAATACCGAAGAAATATATTTTGTTTGAGGAACAACGGTTATTCCTTCCTTTTCCAAAAATTTACAAATAGCGTTCAGTATGGTATCGTCTTTTTTATCTTTAAGAGACAGAAAAAGGGTTATGGCTTTGATGTCCGGTTTGACTTTTTTAAACATCAGCGTTTTTCTGACTTTACCGGCCATTATTACTTCGCCGGCGCCTTCGGACTTAAAAAAATTGACCAATTTGCCGAGCTGTCCGACGCTTATATAAATAATCGAGTCTGCCCGTTCCGAAAGCGATTTATCCGCTTCTTCTTCTATTGCGCAGACTTTCACGGAATAACCCGCCGCTTTTAATTCGTTTATATATATTAAAGGAAATTCCCCGTAGCCGGCGATTATGCCTATATTTTTATTTTCCATTTGCCTCGCCAATAACATAATTTCGTATATTCCAATAACTTAAGTTCTTTATGTTATTTACCTTGTAATGCCTCTTTTAGAGTTTGCGATAAAAGACGTGAACTTTTCGATTTTGTCGGTTTTTCCTATTTCCTGCTCTATTCTTTCTACGGCTGTTTTAACGGTAACCTTAGACCTGTATAAAATCTTATAGGCATTTTTTATTTTTTCTATTTCTTCTTTGGCAAAGCCCCTTCTTTCAAGACCTATTCTGTTAATGCCGTAAATTTTTGCCCTGTCTCCCGATGCGACGAGATAAGGCGGAATATCCTGAACTACCATGGAACCGCCCGCAATAAGGGCGGATTCGCCTATGCGGACGAACTGATGTATTGCGCATAGACCGCCGAGTATAACGTAATCCTGAATTTCTATATGTCCCGCCAGAGTCGCATTGTTGGCAAAAATATTTCTGTTTCCTATAATGCAGTCATGGGCTATATGCACGTGCATCATAAAGAGGTTGGAATCGCCTACGGCGGTAATGCCGTTTCCCGTAACCGTGCCCGGATTCATAGTGACGTATTCCCTGATTATATTATTATCGCCTATAATAAGCTTAGTATCTTCCCCTTTATATTTAAGGTCCTGCGGTACGGAACCTATAGAGGCGAATTGAAATATTTTATTTCCGTCGCCTATCCGCGTATTTCCTTCGATAACTACATGGGAAGCAATCAGGTTGTTTTTTCCGATTTTTACGCCGCCTTTTATAATACTGTAAGGACCGACGTCGGTTGAATCGTCTATTTCGGCTCCGGAATAAATTATTGCTGTTTTATCTATCATAGTTAATTATTTGGGTATAAAAGTCGCCATAAGTTCGGCTTCGGCGCAGAGATTGCTTTCAACCTCCGCCCTGCCGGAAAAAACCCATACGAACTGTTTTCTTTTTATTAGCTCTACTTTGAGAAATACGGAATAACCGGGTAAAATAGGTTTTCTAAATCTTGCTTTGTCTATTCCCATAAAATAAGTTAATTTATCCCGCAAATCGTCGTTTTCCTCTGTTTTATAAGCAAGAATTCCGCCTGCCTGCGCCAGCGCCTCTAAGATAAGCACGCCTGGCATAACCGGATAACCCGGAAAATGGCCCTGAAAAAACGGCTCGTTTATAGTGGTATTTTTAACTGCTGTAATAGATTTGCCTTTTTCTAAGGATACGACTTTATCTATCATAAGAAAAGGATACCTGTGCGGAAGAAGATTCAAAATTTCTCCTATGCCGATAATTCCGCCGTCCTTTAAAACGTCATTCCTTTCTTCTTTTTTTTCCATTTTCGTCAATCCTTCGTTTTTGAAATTTCCTTTATCTTTTTAAATAATTCCGGAAGTTTCTTAAAAAGCACTACCGAATTGCGCCATTCTTTAATAGAAAAAGCCGGCGACCCGGATATTATCTCGCCGTCTTTTACGTTGCCGGATACTCCGGACTGCGCAGCTATCATAACGTTATTTCCTACGGCAATATGTCCGGCTATGCCTACCTGGCCGCCCATAGTTACGTTATCGCCTATTTCGGAACTGCCGGCTATTCCCGTCTGTGCGGCAATTACGCAGTTTTTACCGATTATCACGTTATGGGCTATCTGAACCATATTGTCTATTTTAGTTCCGGAGCCTATTTTCGTAAAATCTACCGCGCCCCTGTCTATAGTAACGTTAGCGCCTATTTCGACGTTATCTTCAAGCTCTGCGTATCCGGTATGAATAATTTTAACATAACCGGCTTTGCCCCTGGCATACCCGAAACCGTCGCTGCCGATAACCGAACCGGCATGTATTATACAGCCGTTGCCTATTTTAGAATTATCGTAAACGGTTGCGTTAGGATATATAATTACGTTATTTCCTATAATTACGTTATTTCCTATAACCGCATTCGGCATAATCCTGCAGTTATCGCCTATAGAACACCCTTCTCCGATAAAAACGCCCGGGAAAATTACCGTATTTTTACCTTTAACGGAAGTTTTACCTATAAAATAACCGCCGTCAAAATCGCCGTTTCCGCCGCTTTTTTCGAGGGAAGCATCTTTAAAAATCTGCGTAGCCTCCGCAAACGACAGATACGGATTCTTAGAATCTAATATTATGAATTTTAAATCTGGCGGCAGTATGGCTCTCAATGAATCGTAATCCATTATTACGGCGCAAGCTTTGGTTTTTTCAAGCTGTTTTGCATATTTTGCGCCGGTAATAAAAGATATTTCGCCGCCGCCGGCAGATTGCAGAGAACCTATGCCGGAAATTTCTATATTTTCCGAACTCTGCCCTCCTATAACCGTAAGCGACAGCTTTGAAATAAGGTCTTTTAAAAGCATAAATAAAGGACTATATTTTATATTTATTTCGAATTCATTTCATTTAAAACTTCGCCGGTTATATCTATCGAAGCCGACCTGTAAACTACGCTGGGCCTGTCTATAACCAGAATATATCCGTCTTTTTTCGCGATAGCGTTAATAATGGACGTGGCTTTATCTACTATTCCTTTTAACAATTCGAATCTTTTTTGCGACATAACGCCCTGAATACGTTTTTCTTCCGCGGTAAAATTAGATATATCCGTCTCGAATTCTTTAGTTTTTTTAGCTTTTTCTCCTGCCGACATAATAGAGCCGTTATTTTTCAAATCCGCCTGAACCGCTGTTATTTTTTTTCTCATCGCAAGAAGCTTTCCGTTATATTTGGAAACTAAAGCCTTTAATTGGCTCTGCGCCGCTTTCCCCTGGTTCGACGTCGAAATTACCTTCTGCATATTAACCACGGCTATATTCGAACCTGCGGCATTTGCTTTGACTGAACCAAGCATCATAGTTGCCGCCGATATTAAAAAAACCGCAATACTTAAATTTAAAATAATCTTTTTCATAAACAAATCTCCTCATTTATATTTAATTTTGTGTTTGCTTCCTTTTCTCGTTTTTAAATTCCGGGCATGCCCTCGCCGAGACTGAACTGTATTCTCGTCGCATTATTTCCGTTTATAGCAGTTCCGAGTATCTTGCCGTAAGTAATGGTAATCGGCCCAAACGGTGAATACCAGTTAAAACCGATTCCCGCCGCCTGCACCAAGTTTACTGGAAATACAGATTCATTCTGCAGCCAAGCATTACCTGCATTCCACCACAAAAATCCGTAAAATTTCATCCGTTTTAGAATAGGTATAAAATATTTTGCCTGAACGGTAAACATTTTAGTACCGCCGACTAAATTTCCGTCTTCCGAAGGACCTACCGAATCGTACATAAAGCCCAAAAGAGGATAATTGTTCATTATGCCGCCGACGAAAAACCTCTGATAAATAGGAAGCGGGTAAGACGAGTTTGTTCCCGTTATATAACCCAGTTGCGCTCCCTGCATAAAAGACGTTCCCCACCACAGCGGAATATAATGGTTAGCCTGCGCTACGTATTTAACGAAATCGTCGTTCCCCCCTATAGGCGGCCCGGCATAGCTGATTCTGAAACTGTCCGTATCCCCGGCCGTAGGAACGATAGGATTGTTTAAAGTATTGTAAACCGTCGTCAAAGAAACTTCGCTGGTCGTAACTTTCCCCTGCGGCAGTATATTCGCCAGACCGGGTATTATTACCGAATTGTCCTGTTCTATAAGGTATCTGAAATATTCCGTCAATACGTTGCCGTATAAAGGGTATCCTAAAGTTACGGAGCTGCCGACGGAACGGTAGGCGAACTCGTAATACAGGGAATTAAAAGTATCGTATAAAGACAGGTTTAGCGATAACGGCCTGGCAAAAATATACGTAAGATAGGGCTGAAGTATATTAATACTGTACGACTGATAAGGGCCGCCCGCCTGAACGTTGAAGGATGCGGAAATTCCGGTTCCGAAGAGGTTAGATTCGGAAATAGACGATATAGCCATAAAAGACGTAGCCGAACTGTATCCGCCTCCTATGGTAAATTTTCCCGTGTTCTGCTCTTTAACATGCACTTTAACGTTTAATATGCTTTTCCCTGGAACTTTTTCGGTAGTTATCGTAACATGCTTAAAATACATCAGGTTTTTTAAGTTCTGCCTGGATATTTTTATGAGTTTCGGATTATATTTTTCTCCGGGATATATAACGAGCGCTCTTAATATAACGTAACTGTAAGTAATATCGTTTCCGGTAATGGTAATTTTTCCGAACTTTGCGATTTTACCCTTGTGGACTATTAGGGATAAGATAACGGAACTGGTTTTGCGTTTTATCTTAATCGACGGTTCGACGTTTGCAAACGCATATCCCTTATCTGTAAAATATTTTGTCATGCTTAAAATTTCTTTTTCTATATTTTTCCTGTTAAAAATAGAACCTGCTTTGGTAATTATAAGCTTATGCGCTTCTTTATATTCCTTAGAACCCGCTTTTACTCCTTTTATAACAAGGTTTACTTCGGAAATCCTGTATTGAGGACCTTCAACGATTCTTATTATTACTGTAACGTATTTTTTATTTTTAGAAAATATAAACTCAGGCTTCTTGACGCTTACGTTTATGTAACCGTGGTTATAATAAAAACTCAACAGTTTAATAATCTGGGAGTTCAGCTTTGCTTTTTTGAATTTTCCCGCTCCGGTTATCCAGGTAAGAAGATTTACCGTTTTAATACCCATTACGGATTCGAGCTTGCCGGAGGCAAACGACGTATTGCCGCTGAATTCGACTTTCCTTACCATTACCGGTGAATTTTCGCTGATAATAAAATGTATTCCTACATAATTTCCCGGAAAAGATTTCTTTTTTACTTTTATCTTTGCGTTATAATAGCCCTCCGCCGAATATATAAATTTTAATATTTTAACAGCCTTGTCTATTTCGTAAGAACTGTAAGGCTTATTAATTTTAAGATTGATGACTTTTTTAATTTTTTTAACGGATACGGAACCGTTTCCGGTATATTTAATCGATTTAATATAAGGTCTTTCGGAAACTATAAAAGTAACTATAAGCCGTCCGCCGGAGGAAGCGATATCGACCAGAATATTTTTAAAATAACCGGTTTTGTAAAGTTCTTTAATGCTTTCATTTATTTTGCTTATCGAATAATAGCCGCCGCTTTTTATTTTAATGCGGTTCATTATAAATCCTGCTCCGACCCTTATGTTTCCTTTTACCCTGACAGCGTAAATCTTTTTCTTGAATGAAGAATTTTGCCTGCCCGAAATTTTCTTTGCGATGCGCCCGTATATAAAACCGCCGACTTTATAAGAAAATTCGTTTATTTTTTTTTTAAGGGAAGCTCCGCCTGCGCCGGAATAGTTAAGCGTCTTGGATTCATAGACGTCTGCAACGTCTATGAGCATTGCGTGAACTGCAAAATTTGAACCGAGCCTCGAAATGCTTCCTGTAATTATATAATTGGAATGATAAGCCGAACCGAGCTTTTTTATTCTGACCAGATTTATTTTTTTATCGAAATTGAAATACGGGGGTTTTTGAAGCAAAGTATATGCAAAAACGAAATAAGGCTTTCCGGAATCCAGATAATTTTTAAAAGCCGCCGAAAAAGATTTTTTTATAGAAACGGAAGAAGGCGAACCTTTCTGATGAAAAAATCCGGTCCACACGTTCCTATTGTTTAAAGCGGCGTAAACGTTAGCCGCATTTAAAATTAAAACGCCGGATATAATAATCCCGAAAAATATCGATTTTAAAAATTTCATTTTAATAAACTATCAAATATTAAGCCTTATGTCAATTTATATATATTCGATTATTCCGCCGGCAATTTTAATTTTATGGTTCATCATATTTGAAAATTCCTTATCGTGGGTAACCACCACTAAAGTCTTACCGTATTTTTTATTAAGGTCTATAATTATGTTATGCAGTATTTCCGCATGCCGCGGGTCTAAATTCCCCGTAGGCTCATCCATTAATATAACTTCCGGAGAACAGACGAGCGCTCTTGCGATAGCCGCCCTTTGCTGTTCTCCTCCCGAAAGCATATAAGGCTTAAAATTAAGCCTTTTCTCTAATCCCATTTCGCATAGATAGTCTCTTGCCGTTTTTAAAGCCTTTTCTTTAGGTTCTTTCTTTATAAATAGAGGCATAGCTACATTTTCTAAACAGCTGAATTCGTTTAAAAGATAATGAAACTGAAAAACGAAGCCTATGTTTTTATTTCTGAACCGCGCAAGACCGGCATCCGAAAAATCGTAAATATTTGAATTTCCGAAATAGCCGACCCGTCCTGAATCCGGCTTGAGTAGCGTCCCGATTATATGTAGGAGGGTGCTTTTGCCGGTACCCGACTCGCCGGTCACGGCGAAAGTATCCCCTTTTTTTATCTCCAAATCGGCTTCGTTAAGAATATTAACCGTTTCGTCGCCGGTCGTAAATGTTTTGCTGACTTTTTTTAACGAAACTGCAAAATCGTTATTATTGTCCGTCATATTCTTATTCATGTCTTACACCTTCGGCAGGGTCTATTTTACCGGCCTTATAAGATGGATACAGCGTCGCTATAAAACTCAGAAAAAGGGCCGACGAACCTATCACGATAAACTCGCCGGCGGTCATTCTTACCGGCAGAGTAGTTATATAGTAAACTGAAGACGGAAGGCTTATTATATTATATGTTTTTTCCAGATAACAGATTAAAAAGCCGGATAAAAGTCCGAGAGAAGTGCCGATTGCGCCTATTATAACCCCCTGCGCCATAAAAATGAACATAATATCTTTAGAGCTTGCGCCTATAGATTTCAATATGGCTATATCCTTTCTTTTTTCCATTACCACCATTATAAGAGTGGAAATAATATTAAACGCCGCCACTAATACTATAAGAGATAAAATTACGAACATCGTAAGCTTCTCTAATTTTATAGCGGAAAATAAATTTTTGTTAAGTTCTTCCCAGCTTAAAGCGTAATAAGACGAGGATGTTTTATTTCCGTTCAGTTTAGCGGCTATCCTTCTTGCAAAACTATTTGCGGAACTTAGATTACCGAGCTTAACCTCGATTCCCGTAACCGAACTATCGGGCAAACCCAGAAACGCCTGCGCGTTTTTAAGGGAAACAAAGGAAAGAGTCGAATCGTAATTATACATTCCGCTGTTTATAATGCCGCAAACGATAAATCTTTCAGTTTTAGGCATAACCCCGAATGGGGTAATTTCCCCTTCCGGAGAAATTATAGTTACTTTGCTGCCTACGGAAACGCCGAGATTTTGAGCCAAAACCTTTCCTAAAACGATTTCGTTTTTATTTTTATTATCTAATCCCGATAAGCTACCATTAATAAGATATCTCTTAAGGTCGGTAACTTCTTTCTCGGTTTTTACGTCTATTCCCCTTAAGACGCTTCCGGTCGAAGTAGATGCGGAGGATATCATTATATCGGTATATATAAAAGGCGAAATGTTCTTTACGCCTTTGACGGATGTTATTTTTTTAACGGCTTTTCTGTAATTGTTTACGAAACCGCCGTAATTTAATACTATAATTTGCGACTCTATCCCTATAACCCTTTTTTCCAAAGCGTGGTCGAAACCGTTCATAACCGATATAACGACTATCAATGCCATTACGCCTATCATTATCCCCGTTACCGATATAAAACTCAATAAGGATATAAATGAATTATTTTTCGGCTTTAAATAATGAAGGGCGATTTTAGTATGAAAATTCATAATATATATTCGGATATTTTATTTATTTCAAGGGTTTAAGCAAAGGAAATAATATTACGTCCCTGATAGAATGCGAATTAGTCATAAGCATCGTTACCCTGTCTATGCCTATGCCGCATCCCGCGGTAGGCGGCAGTCCCTGCTTCAGCGCTTCGATATAATCGTCATCCATTTCTACGGGAAGGCCTTCTTTTACTTTTGCCTCAACCTGCAATTTAAAACGCTCTTCCTGGTCTATGGGGTCGTTAAGCTCGGAGAATGCATTGCCTATCTCTCTGCCTGCTATGAACAATTCAAATCTGTCCGTTACCGACCCGTCGCGGTCGTTCCTTCTTGCAAGCGGAGAGCTTTCTACCGGATAATCGGTCACGAAAGTCGGGTTAACGAGTTTCGGCTCTACGGTTTCGTCGAACAATAAAGTCAATAATTCTCCAAGGCTGTCCGTTCTGCTTATGCCTGCCGTATTTCTTGCTCTCAGAATTTCGTAAACCTTATCCGCGGAATCTATTTCTTCCGGTTTAAAGCCTCCTACGGCGCACAAGCTTTCCTTCAGTTTTATTCTTTTAAAAGGCGGCTTGAAATCCAGTTTTTCGGAACCGTATTCTATTTCGAAAGAACCGCAAATACATACCGCTAACTCCGAAAGCATTTTCTCGACAAAATCCATTAAAAATTCGTATGTCGAATACGCCGTATAAAACTCAAGCATTGTGAACTCAGGATTATGCTTGACGGATATACCCTCGTTTCTAAAATTTCTTCCTATTTCGTAAACCCTGTCGAATCCCCCCACTACCAATCTTTTTAAATATAATTCCGGAGCAATCCTCATATAAAGTTCTAAATTAAGGGCGTTATGGTGCGTCTTAAAAGGTCTTGCCGTCGCGCCTCCGGGATTGGCCTGCATAATCGGAGTTTCGACCTCCAAAAAATCGTACGAATTTAAAAAAGAACGGATGAAGTTTATTATTTCGGCTCTTTTTCTGAATATTTCCCTGACTTCCCTGCTTGCTATCAAATCTACGTATCTTTTTCGGAAACGCGCTTCGATATCTTTAAGCCCGTGCCATTTCTCGGGCAGGGGAAGGAGCGATTTGGTAAGAATTTTTATATGTTCTATTTTTATCGTTAATTCGTCCGTCCTGGTTCTAAAAAGATGCCCTTTAACCGCGCATATATCTCCTATATCTATATATTCGCTAAACAGTTCGAAATCTTTTTCTTTAACCGCATCTTTTTGAATATAGCACTGTATTTCGCCGAAACCGTCTCTAAGCCTGAAAAAAGACGCCTTGCCGAAACTTCTTATAATAATAATCCTGCCGGCAGTTTCGGCATCGACCCTGTTATTCTCAAAAAAATCTTGAACCCTGCCGCCGTATTTTTCGATTATATCCTTTATATTTTCTTTTTTTTCAAAATCGTTTGAAAAAGGGTTATCCCCTCTTTCTTTTAATTTTTTTAATTTATCCAACCGGTTATTTTCTATAATATTTAATTCCTGTTCCAAGGTTTTCCCTCCTTTTTCCGATTTGTGACGGCGCCGGAATTGAATTCCGACACCATATTTAATTGCCTATTGTCTGACGCCCAGCAGATACGCGCTGATAAACTCGTCGATGTCTCCGTCGAAAACGCTCCTGTCGTCGTAAATAGTGACGCCGGTTCTGTGGTCTTTTATAACCCGGTTAGGATTAAGCGTATATGACCTTATCTGCGAACCCCAGGATATCTCTTTTTTAGTCTTATTAATTTTATCTTCTTCCTCTTCTCTTTTCTTTTTATAATAATCGTATAATCTTGCCCTTAAAAGTTTATACGCCGTTTCCTTATTTTTATGCTGAGACCTTTCATTCTGGCAGGCGACGACGATTCCGGTCGGAATATGAGTTAACCGTACCGCCGAATCGGTCGTATTTACATGCTGTCCTCCGGCTCCGCTTGAACGGTAAGTATCCGTCTTTACGTCCTTTTCGTTTATAACTATGTCGATAGAATCATCGATTTCGGGATAAACAAAAACCGAGGCAAAAGAAGTATGCCTCCTTTTATTTGCATCGAAAGGCGAAATTCTCACGAGCCTGTGGACTCCGCTTTCCGCTTTAAGATATCCGTATGCATATTTTCCGTACACGACGAACGTAACGCTTTTAACGCCTGCTTCTTCGCCGGCGTTAAATTCCATTATAGCAGTTTTAAATCTCTTTCTCTCCGCCCATCTTAAATACATCCTTAAGAGCATATTAGCAAAATCCATAGACTCCGTTCCCCCGGAACCTGCATGGATTTCTACGATAGCATTGAGTTTATCGTCTTTTCCGGAAAGCGTCATATCCATTTCTAAATTTAGAACGGCCTTTTCTGAAGACTTGACGCTTTCCGAAATATCCGACAGCATCTTTTCGTCGTTTTCCTCTAAAGAAATATCGTATAAATCTTTTATGTTTTTAAATTCTTCATATACGGCGTAAAACGGTTTCAAACGGTTCTCCAACCCGGATTTTTCTATTAGTATTCCTTTCGAAAAAGAGATATCTTTATAAAAGTCTTCTTTTGAAGAAATCCCGTCTATTTCTTTAAGCCTGGCTTCTAATTTAGAAACTTCAAAGCATCCTCCGTATTTTTTCTAATTTATCCCCAAGTTCTTTTAGGCTTCTATCTAAAAGGCTGACATTTAAAACCGAATCCGACGGCGAAATGGACATTAAAAACCCCCTGTATTTATTAAGCCCTTTTTCTAAAAATATTGGATAGCGGAAGATACGCTATCGACAGTATAAAAACTGCGTCGATTATATAACCAAATATATTACCATATAATGCAAAAAATGTCTTTCTATTAATTAATTTTATATAGCCTATGAGATAAGTTCTTTTAAATATATCTGTTTCTCCTAAAATTTTCCCGGTCGGAGATATGAACCCGCTTATGCCTGAGTTTCCCGCCCTTGCGACAAAACGCTCGTTTTCAACGGCCGGAAAAACGGTCATGGACATATCCTGTTCGGGTGCGGAAGTCTTTCCGTACCATGCGTCGTCCGTAATGCTCACTAAAAGATTAGCCCCTTTTTTTGAAAAATTTCTTACCAATGAATTAAAATAGGCTTCGTAACAAATCATCGAGCCTGCCTTTAAATTTCCGCTTTCCAGTATCCTGAATCTTTTGCCGGCCGTAAAATTTCCGATTCCGGCACCTTTTAAAATACGGGAAAGAAAAGGGAACTGCCGTTTTAACGGAATATATTCGCCGAAAGGAACAAGGTGATGCTTATCGTAATAAGAAAATCCGCCGGATTGAGTAAACATATAGTCTCTGTTATAAAAACGATATTTTCCGTTTAATAATTTTAAGCCTATAGCTCCGAAAATTAAATCTATTTTATTTTTTTCGGAAAAGTTCATAACTTTATCCCAGTAAAAAGGATATATGGAAATAATATAAGGAAGCGCGGTTTCCGGCCATATTACCAACTCAGGCCTGTATTTCAAAGATTTCTTTGTTAAGTCGAGATAGATTCTCGTCGTCCTTTTTTTAGTAATTTTCCATTTCTGAAACATGCCGACGTTCCCCTGAATCAATGCGACCCTAATCGGCTTCTTCCTTCTAAGCAGTTTATCTACGGAATAAATATTGTAATAACCGTAAGATGTTACAATAATAAAAACGGATAAGCCGAAAATCAGTTCAAACAAGGCCTGTTTCTTAGAAATTCTATTTTTATAAAAAATAAAATGGAACACTAAATAATTTACAAGAACTACGACGAAAGACAGTCCGGGGGTTCCTGCTATATTAGCGGCCTGTATAAAAGGAAGATTTAAATACTGCGATGAACCGAGATTTTCCCAGGGGAACCCCGTTAAAAGATTAGACTTTAAAAACTCAAAAAAAACCCAGCAGGAAGGAATTAAAATTATATTCGATATTTTATAATTATTTAATAAAATTCTGCCGAAACCGGAGAATAAAGCAAAATACAAGGCTAAATAGGAAGCAAGCAGTAAAAGGGCAAAAACGGCTATATAGTAAGGAACGCCGCCGAACTTGTGAACGGTATAAACTATCCAGTACAGTATGATTATATATGAAACGATGCCGGCTAAAAACCCGTATAAAAAGGATTCCTTAAAACTCTTAGAATTGTTCGCCGAATATAAAAGGGGGACCAACGAAAACCATGCAAGAAATTCAAGATTGAAATTAGGGAATAAAAAAGCAACGAGTATGCCCGACAAACATGCGGAAGCGGAATTAATCAGAACGCGGCGGGATATTCCGTGCATCATAGCGCTTTTTTCGCTTCTTCCCATAATATATCGAGACTTTCGGGGTTAAGTTTGGAAATAGGGACAGATGCTTTTTTTTCCATATATCCGAATCTTCCGATAAATTTATCGGAAGCTTTATTCAAAGCGCCGCACGGATGTATATCTAAAAGCCTTCCGAGATTTACGACGGAAAATAAAATATCTCCGTATTCTTCGGCAATTTTATCTTTATCCGTTTTATTATTTAATTCTTTTTTAAGTTCCGAAATTTCTTCATAGACTTTATCTAAAGCGCCGCCTTCGCTTTCAAAATCGAAGCCTATTCTTTTAGCCTTTTCCTGCACCATATATGCCCTGTGAAGGGAAGGCATGGATTCCGATACGTAAACGGAAGGATTTTTCGGCATATCCGGCATATTTTTTAATTTTTCTTTTTTTTCCTCGCCTTTAATCTTTTCCCAATTTTTAAGAATAACGTCTTCAAGACATTCGCCTTCTTTTAAAGCAAAATCTTTATCGAAAACATGCGGGTGCCTTCTGACTAATTTTTGATTTATCGCATTAATAACGTCTGCTATAGAAAACTCTTTCTTTTCTTCATAAATATCCGATAAAAACACGACCTGCAGAAGAAGGTCTCCGAGTTCTTCCATAATTTCGGTCTTATTATTAGAACTTATCGCATCCACAACCTCATATGCTTCTTCTATTATATAAGGCTTCAGCGTCTCCTCGGTCTGTTTTCTGTCCCATGGACAGCCTTCTTCGGAGCGCAGCCTCTTCACTATTTCAATCAGGTTCTTAAGTTCCGCATATTTTTGTTTTTCGTTTTCCATAAAATTATTCCTCTCCCAATTCTTCCGCTAAATTTAACCGAAATAAAACAGTTTGAATATAAGCGCCGTTATTAAAACGCCTATAACGCTTCCCGTTAAAACCTCTATTTTAGTATGAATACCGCTGCTTATTCTGGATAATGCAATAAGAAATGCAAGTATAAAAGTAAGAAGCGAAACGACCGGATTCAAGGTTAAAAGAGAAACCGTCAGCCATATGGAAAATGCGACGGCGGCATGCCCGCTCGGAAACCCTCCTCTTAGAGGGGTTCCCTTATTAAACACAGCCTTTATAATTATTATGCCAACAAAAACTATCGAGATAATTACTATCGAGATATCGGAACCCGCAGTTTTTAGCATATTTAAAACATAGTATATCACATAATACAGATATTTTGAAAAAATTATATAACCTACGACGAACGAACCGAACGATGATAGAAGAACGGCGCCTGCCGCTAAGTTTTTAACCGCCTCTATTTCAGGAGAGTATTCTTTAGATACGTAATCGGCAAGATATTCTATCGACGTATTCAAAGTTTCGGCAAAAAGAACGAAAAAGGCGGAAATAAATATAAGAAGAACGTCTGTTTTAGGGACCCTTAAAAAAAGCGCGAGAAAAATAGCAATGAGCGCCGCGGCAAAATGTATCCTCATATTTTTTTCGGTCTTTGTAGCTAATATTATGCCTTCTATAGCCGAGTTAAAAGATTCCAACCGATTTTGCGGAACAGGTTTCATAATATACGAGCGTATTTCATAATTCTTTATATAAAAAATTCTGCATATATTTCATTTCTTTATCGTAGCCGGGGTCGTCTAAATCCAGCTTATGCTCCTCGTCATGGGCATATCCGAAAAGATGAAGGATTCCGTGGATTATTAACAACGCAAGTTCCCTGCCGAATCCTTTTTTGTAATACTTTTCATTATTTTTAGGATTTTCGTTTTGTTCCCGTCCGCCCGAAGCGACCCAATCGGCTTTATCCCAAAAATGCCGGTATCTTATAAAATTTTTTTCTGCGGCGGAAGGTGCGATATAAATCTCCCCTATATAAAAAATATCCCCGACCCATTCTTTAATTTCGAAAGACAGGATGTCCGTCGCTTTATTTTGATTTCTGTAAATCTTGTTTAATTTTTTAATATAGTTTTCCGAACAAAAAATTATATCGATTTCGTATGAACCGCAATAAAGCTTTTCTATCGAATTTTTAACGATATAACGGACTGACTTTCGA
>JAKAQA010000111.1 GCA_021811805.1 bacterium
AATAATCGAAACCGGTATGGCAAAAACCATAATGTTGATTATATTTTCGGGGTCTTCTCCCCAGGATTTTGCCCTGAAATAAGCAATGGCTATGCCTAAAACAAAACCTATTCCGATTAATATCCCGTACCAGTGGACGGGAAGTCTCCCGAAAAAAACGACGGGATTAGGGGCGTACCAGTTATTAAAATTAAGCATAATTTATTTTTTTATTTTTATTTATTTTTATTTAACGGCTTTCGCAAAAGCGTAGGTTCTTTCGAAATACTCGTCTTTTAAACTATTAATAGTAACTTTCCCCGCATCGTAATTTTCCTGAATAAATTTACCGTGACCGATATAAATTCCGACATGCGAAATATACGAAGCGTATGTCCTGAAAAACAGCAAATCTCCGGGCTTAAGCTCGTCTTTCGGAACGTATGTGCCTAATCTCGCCTGTTCAGCCGCCGTCCTTGGAAGATGGATGCCCAATTTCAAAAAAACATGCTGGACTAAGCCGGAACAATCCATTCCCGTATCGGTTGTCCCGCCCCACACATACGGAACCCCTTTATATCTGTATGCCACATCGACTATTTTCTTACCCAGGGTGAATTTGACGGCTGCCTTATTTTTAACTTTGCAGTTATTGGGATTTAAAACCTTAAACGTTGCCGCATTATAATTATTTCGGGCATAATAATTATATTTTTTGCTGCCGGCTTTATTTTGAGCGGTTTTATATGTTTTATAGCTTTCCGGCACCGTAAGAACCGCACCCTGCCTGATAACGTTAGAATAAAGATGGTTTAACCTTCTTAATTCGGCTATAGAAGTTCCGTATTTCTGGGCTATTAACGAAAGGGTGTCCCCGAACTGGACGGTATAGCGGCCGAACGAAGGAGCGGGATGATAAGAGCGATAGGAGCCTGAGCCGGATGACGAAGGAACTTTTAATCTTTCGCCGGGATATATGAGGTAGTTATGAAGGCCGTTTAAAGACATTATAGACGCTACCGTGGTGTTATGGGCGTCCGCTATCTGTCCGAGGGTAGCTCCGGGACGGACGGTAATATATGAAACGGCGGAGACGGCGGAATTTCCTATGGGCACCGTAAGAACCGCACCCTGCCTGATAACGTTAGAATAAAGATGGTTTAACCTTCTTAATTCGGCTATAGAAGTTCCGTATTTCTGGGCTATTAACGAAAGGGTGTCCCCGAACTGGACGGTATAGCGGCCGAACGAAGGAGCGGGATGATAAGAGCGATAGGAGCCTGAGCCGGATGACGAAGGAACTTTTAATCTTTCGCCGGGATATATGAGGTAGTTATGAAGGCCGTTTAAAGACATTATAGACGCTACCGTGGTGTTATGGGCGTCCGCTATCTGTCCGAGGGTAGCTCCGGGACGGACGGTAACGACGTTAACGTATGAATAGGCATTAGAAATTAAAATAAAAAGTATTGTAAAAAATATCGGCAAAACCAATACTCTTTTCATACGGATTTCCCCCCGCTTTCAAACCGTTAAACTGTTTATACGCCGTATATATCGGATATCAATATATTAATAGTAAAGTATATTACTACAACATATTAATTTATGTCAAGTAATATCGGCATAATTTTATTTTTTATTTATTTTTTTTAAAATTTATAAAATTTTTACGCTGCAGGATTTGTTCCCGCACTGGAAAACCAGCGGCTTTTTTACCCTGCCGAATTCGGTTGCGGCGTTTCTAATCTCTTCCAGAATCAACGCGTCTCCTTTTTCAAACCCTTCGAAACCTGAATAACTGTCGGTCAAATCCTTATTATTCATATCGACGAATAAATTAAACGCATTAAAACCCGTCTTTAATTTATCGCCGCCGTTAAATTTGCCGAACATATCGAAAAAATCGGCGACGGCTTTATCTCCGTATCTGCCTGCGATAATATTGACGTCCGTCCCGGACGCATAATCTATAAGGCTTATTAAATAAGCGGACGCGTTATGTTTAAGCATATTTGCTTCGTTTATAAAATATTCGAAAGATTTTAATATTACGTTTTTAAACTGAACTTCTCCGGTAAGCATATAAAGTTTAGAAATGGCTGACAATATTGACGCGTTTTGCGAATAACCGCCGTAATCCGCAATATTTTTTTCCTTGTGGCTTAAAAAACCTATTTTGGAACTTTTTGTAGTGTGTTTTATATCAAAAAAACCGCCCTTTTCGCCGTCGTAAAAATTCTTGATAACGTATTCGGCTATTTTTTTTGCGTAAACAAAATATACGGGTTTCGAAGTAGTTTCGAACAATCCTATCAAAGCAAGAATAATATACGCGTTATCGTCTAAAACGGAACCTCCCGGTTCGCCTGTAAATCTACCTATGTCCCCGTTTTTGTCGAAAGCGTCTAAAAAGATTTTGATAGATTTTTCGGCCATTCCGTTAAGTTTTTGCCGGTTTGAATCGAAAGGGCTGAAAAATTTTATTAATTCGGTAATGGAATATATTATATTTCCGTTCACCGATGAATATTTTATCCTGTCGGTAAAAGGTTTTTTCCTTTTTTCCCTGAAAGCTCTAAGTTTCGAAACGATACTATCGTAAGATTTGCCGCCTAAATCTTTTGCGTAAGCCCCTGCATATAATACGTTCGGAACGCCGCCGTCCGGAATTAAACCTTTGTCCCTGAATCCGACGGAATCGGGGGTTTCGCTGCCCGCATGGCGCATCATGCCTTCTTTATTTATATTAAACAATTCCGACGCGGCTCTAAACTCTTCTTTGTCCGGAAAAACCTCTTTAAATTCGTCATATGTCCACGTAAAGAATCTTCCGTCGTCGCCGTCTCCGGTGTCGGCATCGATGCTTGCGTAAAAACCGCCGTTAAACCCGTCGTATAGTTCGCCGGATATAAAATCGAGGGTTTTGTTTATAACGTTCAATAAAATCTTATTGCCGGTCAATTTATAATAATAAGCATATACCCTCAAAGCCTGAGCATTTATTTCGGCAAGTTTTTCAAAATGCGGAATAATCCATTTTTTATCGGTAGAATATCTGTGAAAACCGCCGCCTACATGGTCGAATACTCCTCCGGCGGCTATTTTTTTTAAAGTAAAAAGCCCTTTATTAAGCGAATCTTTATCCCTGTTGGTTATATAATCCCGTGCAAGAAGTTCTAACGCTGAAAAATAAAAAAATTTGGGCGATTCGTCAAGTCCTCCGTTAATTTCGTCGAAATGAAGCTTGAATTCTAGCGCGCCCTCGTTTACAAATCTCTTTACGTAATCTATATTTAAAGAATTATCCTTTTTTATAGCATCGTTTATCCTTTTAATATTAATATTAAAAATAGAGAACTTGTTGGAATCGTCCGAAATCCTTTGATAAAAACCGGCGCTCTGGGCAAAAACGGCTTCTTTGTTTTCACGGTAATATTTTGCAATTTCAGTCAAAACGGATTTATATGCCGGAAGCCCGTAATTGGATTCTTTAGGAAAATACGTGCCTCCGTAAAAAAAATATCCCTCATAAGTTAAAAAAGCGGTTAAAGGCCATCCGCCCGTTCCTGAAAACACGCTTACGACTTTCTGGTACCGCGAATCTATGTCCGGCCTTTCGTCTTTATCGACCTTGACGGCAATATAATTCTCGTTTATTATAGCCGCGGTTTCTTCGTCCTCGTAAGATTCCCCGTCCATTACGTGGCACCAGTGGCACCATACGGCTCCTATATCTAAAAGCACGGGCATATCCTTTTCCTTAGCCTTTTCGAATGCCTCCGAGCACCACGGATACCAGTTAACGGGCTGGCGTACGGCCGATTTTAAATAAGAACTTTTTTCGTTTTTTAAATTATTCACGAATTATATTCCTTAATCCGCATATATCTTATCGTACGCTTCTTCCGGCGCAATCCCTTTGTGGACGACCGCTTTCACGGCTTTGAGCATATTAGACGGTTTTTCGGATTGAAATATATTTCTGCCCATATCGACGCCCGCCGCTCCGTGTTTTACCGCATTATAGGCAAGTTCGAGAGCTTCCCGCTCTCCGGTTTTTTTTCCTCCTGCGACTACCACGGGGACAGGGCAGGTTTCAATTACCTTGTCGAAATCTTCGCAATAATAAGTCTTTACGATGCCTGCTCCCGTTTCTGCGGCGATTCTGACCGCTAACGACAAATAACGCGCGTCTCTCGTCATCTCCCTTCCCACGGCGGTTACCGCAAGAACCGGGATACCGTATTTATAACCCTTATCTACCAATTTCGACAAATTAATTATGCCCTGCCTTTCGTTTTTAGAACCGATAAAAATAGACAGAGCTACCGCACAGACGTTCAAGCGGACGGCGTCTTCCATAGAGACGCTTATATCTTCGTCGGACAGGTCGTCTTTCAGGATGCTTGTTCCGCCGCTGACGCGCAAAACGAGCGGAATATCTATTTCGGGGTTAATCTGGCTTCTTAATATGCCGCGCGTAAGCATCAGGGAATCGGCATGCTTTAAAAGCGGGGTAATAGATTTGCCGATATTTTCGAGTCCTCCAGTCGGTCCCATAAAATAGCCGTGGTCAACTGCAAGCATAACCGTCCAGATCG
>JAKAQA010000017.1 GCA_021811805.1 bacterium
CAAAAATCTATATCGTTATAGGCCATAGGCAAATTATCGTCCATACCTCCGGTATCTTCATATAATTTTTTTCTAACAGCCATACAAGCTCCTGTAACCGCAGAATAATTTTGCAATAAATTAGTTCTTCCAAAATAGCCTGCAGCATTTTGCTTTAACCCGTTAAATACATGAAAAGGATTACCATGTTCATTAAATATAACTCCTGCATGCTGAATAGTATTATCCGGATATAAAAGCTTAGCGCCTACCGCTCCTATTTCCGGCCGCAAGGCATGGGAAACTAGCTCTCTCAACCAGTCGTCGTTAATCACTTCTGTATCGTTGTTTAATAAAACCAGTATATCACCCTTGGCTGATTTAACGGCAAAATTATTAATGGCCGAATAATTAAAAGGCTTGTTGTAATCAATGACTTTTATATTGTCTAAAGCATTAATATATTCCAAATATTTAATAGTTTGTCCTTCGGTGCTGTTGTTATTAACGACTATAATTTCATAATTTTTATAAGAGGTTTTTTCGATTATGCCGTCAATGCAATTTTTTAATATGTCGTAACCGTTATATGTCGGTATAATTATACTTACAAGCGGATTTTTATCTATATCGTAAATTACGCGATTATACATAGGCAATAATGGAGCTTCTACTACTTTAGCTTCTATATGCATTCTGTCAAGGTGCTCCTGAATTGCTTTCCTTGCGGCTATTACCGCATATGATTTATTTTCGACATTAACGGCGGTAGAACCTTCCGTCATTCTCCAGTGATATAAAATCCTTGGAATATGCCTGATTTCGGAGTATTTTATTTTTTCTATAAATCTTAAAGCAAGGTCGTAATCCTGCGAGCCTTCGTATCCTTCCCTGAAACCTCCGATTTCATCGATTATCGACTTTTTATAAACTCCTAAGTGGCTTATAAAATTCTGAGATAAAAAAAGGTCTGGATTCCAGTCGGTTTTAAAATAAGGCAGGACTCTGCTTCCGTCGAAATACAATTTGTCTTCGTCGCTGTAAATTAACTTTGCGTCCGGATGTTCGTTAATTTCCTTTACCACAAAAAATAAAGCGGATTCGGGCAGTTCATCGTCGTGGTCTAACAGGGCTATATAATCTCCGGTTGCAATGGAAAGCGCGCTGTTGGAAGCTTTGGAAATATGGCCGTTTTCGGTTCTGCATATAACTTTAATTCTTTCATCTTTTTCCTTGTAATATTTTAAAATTTCTTTTACGTGAATTTCTGAAGATGCATCGTCTGCTATGCAAAGCTCCCAGTTTGGATAAGTCTGGCTGATTACGGATTCTATCACCTTGGTTAAATATTCCCTTGGAGTATTATAGGTGGGCATAATAACGCTTATTTTAGGTTTGATTTCAAATTCAAAGACTCTCTGTTTTAAAAGCTCGGCTTGAGAAGGCTCCTTATATTTTATCCATAGTTGATAGATTTCAATTTCGTCTAACGATATTTTTATATCCTTATTATGTTTAACTATATTATTAATTAATGTTTTGTAAGCAAAAAGTAATTTTTCTTTTTCATAAAGTAATGAGTTTATATCATTTTGGGATTCGAATATGTCGAAACTTCGTTTTATATCTATTATTTTTTTATAAATTCTTATATTATATTCATTTAATTTTAAAATATCGCCGCAAAGTTTTAAAGCTTCTTCATATTTCTTGTTTAAAGTCAGAAAATCGATTTCACTATCGATGGATTTAAGCCTATTTAATGAAATAATATATTTAGAAACGTCGTTTTTAGATTTATTCGCAATAAATAAATTATCCATTTCGGCAAATATATAATTATCTCTTTTATATTTGAGACTCCATTTTTCCATAAAGCGGTTAATATTTTGAATATCGTGCTTTTTTCTGCCCACCGTTTTTTCTTCAAAATGAAATATTATGCTCTTCGGATTAAATATCAGCCTGTAACCAGATTCTCGCAATTTAAGACATAAATCCACGTCCTCGAAACCGTTAATATATCCCTCGTCAAAACCGCCAACCGCCTCGAATACTTCTTTTTTGAGCATAAGGCATGCCGCCGTAAGCGCATTATAGCTCCTTATGTAAATTGTATTTTTGATATCCGATTGTCTGCAACCTGATATATCCATTCCGGAATAGGCATTATAAGGAATCAATCGTCCTTCGAATAATATGCCGGCTTCCTGAATTTTTTTGTCCGGATATAAAAGGAGTGGTCCCGCGGCGCCTATTTTTAAATATTTGGCGGAGCCTGCCGTTATAGAATAATAAAGTTCGTCTATTGCTCCCTTCGAAACTACGGTATCGTTATTTAAAAATAAAATATTTTCCGATCTTGAAACCTTTACTCCTATATTAGAAGCTTTTGCGAACCCCAAATTTTCATCGTTTGGTATAAAGCGAAAATTATTTAAACCTTGAAAATTAGCAAAATATTCCTTTGTTTTATCGGTTGAACCGTTATCTATTATAATTATCTCGAAGTTCAAAAGCGGATGATTCTTAAATATAGAAAAAATGCATTGCTTTGTATAATTAAAATTATTATATACTGGAATTACTACCGATACGTCAAAACTCTCGGCTTTATGGTCTCTTTTATAATTAATCCCGCCGGCAACTGCATTATACGATGGAACGTACATAAAGTCCGCAAGAAAATAATTAAACCCGCCGCCCGCATAAAAAGAGGAAAGTTGCAAAAGCAAAGCTTTGTCTTTAAGAATCAAATCGTCAAAATCCTCTCCGACGACAAGCGTTTTAAAACCGATTTGAACGATATAAGGAAAATCCGTTTTAAATTTTTCTATAATATTTTCTTTGTTTTTAATATCGATAAAAATGGAATCTATAATAAGAAAAAAATGGTCTCCTGCTATGCCGTGCTTATCTAAAAAAGTGCGGACGTTAGTCAAATTTTCCTGCGAATAAAATAAATCCGGTCTGCGGTCGTCAAGACTTTTAAATTCATAGTCTATAACAGGAAAGGGGTTAAAATCGTCAATATATATAGCATAATCGATGTTTTCCAAAGGAGGATCTGTCGAGCAATATTTTAAATAAATATTTTCGTCGAAAAATTTACAGTCGTCCGAAATAAGATATAAATCCCAGTTATTGTATTTATTATGCAGGTCTCTGATTAAAACGGTACTTTCGAGTAATTTTTCAGGTTGTTTTAAGTTGATATTTAATAAAACTTTTTTAGGCTGTTTGGATATGTCAGCTAAACCGGTCTTTTTAGAATAAATCTTGATTTTGCCCTGCTCGTATTCCTCTGGAGACACCGCCGGAAAAACATTTATAAAACCGGCGTACTCGATATATCCTTTTAAAAGATGTTCGGAAACAGTCGTCCCGTTATATTCCGCATAGAACGATGAACCGTATGATAAAATTCTGAAAGCCTCTAAAAATAATTTCTCCAATTCTTCGTAAGTCAAATCGTCGGTTATTTCTTTAAACGATAATGTCTTAATGGAAGAATCGGGTATATTTTTCAATATGCGGCTTAACTCGTTAAAATCTTTTTTATCCTTAAGATTTATAACGGTAGAAAGATTAAAATCATGAGATTTTTTTACGGCAATTTCTATATAATCCGGACTTTCTTTTAATGTGTAAATTAACAAACCGGTTTGATTTATTTTTTCTTCAAGTAAAGGCAGAAATATATAATCTTTAGGAACGATAAATTTAAAAAAATCCGACGATTCCAACTCTTTAATAATGAAAGCAAGGGATTCGTTTACGGCTTTTTCGCCGAAAATATTTAATATTTTAGGTTTTATATTTTTCATATTTGAATCAAAGTTTATTTATCGCCGATAATATTTCTATAATTATTTCAACTCCGTTTTCGGCATTTATACCATTCGTTTTTATATGAACATTTGGATTTTCCGGTTTTTCGTAAGGAGAATCGACGCCCGTATAGCTTTCTATTTCTCCGTTCAGCGCCTTTTTGTACCAGCCCTTAGCATCCCTTTTAACGCATTCGTGAAAAGGCGTATCTATAAAAATTTCGACGAAATCGCCGGAGCCTATTATTTCTTTTGCCGTCTGCCTGTGCTTTCTTAAGGGAGAAATAAACGAGGCTATAACGATAATTCCGGCATCTAAGAAAAGCTTGGCGGCTTCGGCAACCCTTTTTATGTTTTCTAACCTGTCTTCTTCGGAAAATCCCAATCCCCTGCTGAGCCCGTGCCTTATATTGTCGCCGTCGAGCAGATATGTATGGAAGCCTTTTTCGTTTAACCTCTCTTCGAGTAAATTGGCAATGGTGCTTTTTCCGCATCCGCTGAGTCCGGTAAGCCATAAAACGCAACCTTTCTGGTTTTTAAGTTTTTCCCTGTCTCTCCTTTTTATTTTATGTTCGTGCCATACGATACAGGAATCATGATTGTTTATTGACGGCATACTTAATTTATCTACTTGTATTTTGAAGTAATTTATTTAATTCGTCTATTTTTGCATTCTTTTCTATCAACATATTATTTAGCTTTGCCATTGCTTCCATTGTAGATTCCATGTAAAATATAGTCGAACGCAACTCGGACATCCAACTGACGAATTTTTTAATTTTTGTAATAACTTCTATATCGGTTATTTTTAATTCGTCTAAACATAATTTCCTGAGCAGTTTATAAAATTCTACTATTTTCGGCGGCACTTCCGTGTTAGATTCTAAATCTTCCATACTAAAGCGCCCGTGTCTTAACGATTCTTCCAAAAAACTGCCGCTAAACTCTGAAAATTCCGGACCGTTTGGATCAAATTCAAGGGAAAGATATTCCGAAATTCTTTGAAGCTGTTTTTTAGGGTCTTCTAAAATATCGTCGTAGTCGACGAAAACGATTTTTTCTCCGGCTAAATATATAACCGTTGCAAGCATGCTGCTAAACCATATATAGTAAGCAATTATATAATCTATATTGCCTCTTTTATTAATAGACTTTGCCACGCTGAACGGATTTCTGCAAGGAATTACGTAAGAAGTATTTACGCCCAATTCAGCAAAAATATCTTTCCAAATAGGTAAAATTTTGCTCATAAAAGGGTCTTTAAAACCAAAAATATCATATTCTTCAAGCCGTTTTTCTATAAATACTTTTGCGGACATCTTAAAAGTATCCACAACCTGTTGCGGTATTTTTTTTAAATCGACCAATACAGCGTAATCGGGCCTTTCAAATAGTAGTTTTAAAAAACCGTAGTTAAGGTTGTTTATATCCGAATCTTCAAAATAACCCTTTTCATTGCCGAAATCTGCCGGCTCAAGGGATTTTCCTAAATTAACGCCGAGAACTTTTAGGCCTCTTGTAATTGCGCTGGTACCGCTTCTTGGAACTCCGGTAACGACTATTAATCGTTTATCTTTGTATTTATCGTCTTCCATTAAATTAATTTTATATATTTTTATGATTTATTATTGATTTTAACGGACATATCTTTTAAAATATTTTCCCATATTTCTATATTAGGCTTAAGTTCGAACTCGACTATATCGGCAAGCAGGACGTAATCCTGTTCTACCTGAGTCGAAAGAACGGAAGAAAGAATTTTTTCGAGGTCGTTAAAATAAAACTGGATGCTTTTGTCGCCGTAAACAAGGCTGTCGTAATCTATTTTTAAGAATTCCGATATTTTTTCCATAATCTGAATAAACGTAGTAAGCCCCTTAAGATATTCGGAAAAATTCTTAAACCCTCCGGCGCTGTTTCCCCACCTTATCTCGTCGGTCGTTTTTATTATGCCTGCTTTAAACTCGTTTAAAAAAGCTATGGCGGCTTCAATAGAACCGTTTAAAAGTTCCAGCTGGCTCATAGTAGTTATTTTAATCTCGTCGGCGTTTCCTAACTTGAAAGCTTTAGATTTATCGGCATTCAGCATCAAATCGTCGTATTGGGTTCCGTTTATGACTATGTTTTTTATTACCCTGCCTTCGGGAATAAAACGTTTTATGTCGCCTCCATATAAAATATCGTGCATACTGCCCGCGTTTGAAACAGAATCGGTCAAATTCCCGTCAACATATAATTTCATATCAAATCCTCCGGTTTATAATGTTTATGATTTTTTATCTTATCTAAAAATATTAACGAAACTTTTTTAAATATATTCAGTTGAAGTTTATATCTCGAATAACTTTTAAGCGAATCGACGGCAAGACCGAACAAATCGTAGCTTACGGAACTGTTCTGGTTTATAACGTGAATCTGGTTAAACAAAGATAAGTCGTCGTAAACCGAAGATAAATATTTTAATTCAAAATCTATAGATTTTATATTGCCGGTATATTCCTCTATTTTTTTAGAATTAAAAGGGTCATGAATGGCCAGATTAATCATTTTTTTTGTCTCCGACATGCCTCTTTCGCATAAAGAGATAAGGCTTTCTGCCGACTTTAGCTCTTCGCCCGCATCTAAGCTAAGATTATATTCTATGCCTTCAAAACAGTCAAGAAAAAGCTCGATTTCATTTTCGTCTATATTCCAAAAATCTCCTTCATAATAATGTTCTAACGCTAATTTAAGTATTTTCAGCTTCAAATCTTTAAAGTTAAGCTTAATTTTTACTGCTGGAAAAAAATCGATGAATTCTTTAGGATCGAATCTCGACAGATACGGAATAATACCGGTATTTTTATATTTAGACAGTTTTTCGCCATAGCCGCTTTCTTTTTCAAGAACCATAAGCGACATATCGTAAATATATTCCGGCTTGATAAGTTCCCGGCATACCGGATTTAAACATTTAAGATTAAAATCGCACGGAAAACATCCTATATCGGGCACGACGAGCAGTCTGTTTTCGGCATAAGGTCCTGTTTCCAAAAAACCGACGTTTCCGGTATAAATAACGATTAATTTAGTCCCTGCCGCGACTCCTATATGCATTGTTCCGGTATCGTGGGTTATCAGAAGATTTGAGCGCCGGACGACGTAAACGAGGTCGGAAACCGAAGTTTTGCCGGTAAGGTTTATAAGCCTTTCGTCAGCGACGGAAGTTTCTATATAGCCGCCTGCTTTAACATCGTAATTTGCTCCAAGCAAAACAACTTTAATTTTTGGATTGCCGGATAAAAGCATCTTAGCCAGTTCGGCAAAATAATCGTAACGCCATTTTTTAAGTTCCGTGGATGCTCCTATAGCGAAAGAAATGACCGTATCGTTTCCTTCTATGCCGTATTTTTTCAAAACTTCAAGCTCTTTATGTTCTCCGTCCATTTTTTTAATATCTAAATAGATGCTGTTTACGTGTATTTTATTTCCGCCTCGCTTTATCCTTAAGGTTCTTTCGTAAATATCTACGAGGTTTAAAACGCTTACTTTTCTGTTTTTAACCGCAGAAAATATATAGGCAATCATTTCGTCGTTAGAGACCACGGTTCCTTCGCGGGTTACCGATATGCCTATATTTTTTAACGCATTTAACATATAAAGGAAATATACGCTGAATTCGTCGTGTGAAAGATTTACGGCCAGGTCGTAATTTACGTTTAAAATACCGTCGAACATAGCGTTTAAGGCTCTTAAAACTTCAGAATTAAATTCGAAATTGTTTGCTTTTAAGAGCTCAGATAGCCCCGTAAAATCTATTGGTTTAATCTCATCTACATATGGCAGAAACGGTGCAATTTCGGCAAATTCGTTTGAGATTAAAAGTTTGACACGGCTTTCCGGATAGGTTAATTTAATTTTTTTAAAAAGAGCGGTGGACTGAATAAGGTCGCCCATGCGGGTAAGGTTCAGTATGATTATATTTTTCATTGCCGGATTACAACCCTTCGAGTTTGACTAATTTTGATTTTATCGCCCATAACATTAAAATCATAGCTTCAGATTTTGACAGCCTGCCCTTACCGCTCTTTATGCGCTCGACCATATCTCTAATAGAAAGCGATTTCTTATCCGAAAACTGCATAATAAGGTCGTGAAGTTCTTTGTTTCCCTCTGTTTCTTTCAATAGCCCCGAAATATTTTCCTTTCTGGTTTCAAGTTTAGATTTTATCTGTTCGTATGAACTTAAAAGTATTATATTCATCATCTCGCGGACGCGGCTTTCATATGTATGGTTTTTAACGGCAGTTTCCCTGCCGTGAGCGGCGATAGCAAACCTTTCCTCTTCATTGGCAAGATAGTACTTTATTTTTTTTCTTAAATCGTCCACCGTTTCAAAGACGACCAAATCTTTCCCGTCTTCAAAGACTCCTTCCAAATACCTGCGCCTATCGACAAGTTGAAAACCTCCGCATGCTAAGATTTCGTAAACTCTCGGATTTAAAAAATCGCCGTTTGGATTTATATCCCAGTGCCACATGGAAGAATGAAGATTTATATTTATTTTGGAATAGTTATATATCTTAACGGCCTCTTCTTCCGTGAACCTCCTGCCGCCTTCCTGAATGAACAGGTTTAATGGCAGTCCTACATACCAGTCGTTTCCCCATATTTTGAAATTAAAATCGATAAGCTGGGCAAAAACGTTTTTCCTGTTATAATAACCCGCTCCGGCAAAACTTACGTCGGAACCGTATTTTATTTTGTCTTCTTCGTTAATTTCGTTAATTTTTTTATGGAAATCCGGCAGGCAGGCTAACGGAATATAATGATAGTTATTTGCACCTATGTTTTTTAGCTCGTCAAAAAAATCGTCTTTCTGTATGGTAAAGAAATAATCCACGTTCTTGACTATAGTATTCCAGTAAGTAAGCGTCCTGAAATCTTCTACGAACCAGTATGCCGTTTTAATCCCCATACTCTTCAGCTTAAGAAGTGTTCTTTCGCTTGCCGGAGACTGCGCCATAAAAATAACCAGGTCGGGAGGTTCGTTAAAAACGGAAGAAAGAAGAGCTTCGGACATAAGGTTAAAAAGGCTCTGCTTTAACGAATTTACATGGTCCTCGTTTGGAGTAAATTCCCCCATATATTTATATGCGTCGTAAAATTTTGAAAAATCGAGTATTTTTGCGTCGTATCCGAGGCTCAAAAGAGCCGAGTGCAAATAATTTCCTATAGTGGAAGAACCGCCGTACATAGGCTGGACTACTAAAACCCTAAACGAAGACGGGGTAAAAAACTGGTTAATTCCGTAAAGTTTATATATCAAGCCGTATGCTTCGGGAAATATTTTCTTGTAAGAAGGCAGTTCGCAGAATAATATGTTGCCCTTATCTAGTTCCAACTTTTGCAAAATTGCGGAAGCGTCTGCATAAGCGTTTTCGCAGCCGTAATCTAAAACGGTAAGTTTTACAGTTTTCGGTAATTCGGAAACGTTGAAATTGCTTTTTATGAATCCGAAAGATTCTTCCGAGGGTTCGACGACTTCTATTTTTATTTTGCTTTCGTCTTTTTTTAATAAATCCGCTAAAGCTTCTATATGATAACCCGCGCCTAATCCGAAAACTATAATTTTATCCGGTATTCCTTCCGAATTAATCCTATCCATAATCTGAGCCACCCATTTCCGACCTTCGGAAACCGGGTCGTAAACCGAATGAACGGTAATTCCGTTAATCTTAAAAGAAGGGGCGGATGCAACCTTGGTCCGAACTATCTCGAAATTTAAATCGTTACGGCTCATATTTGAATTATTCATATTTTCATATTTTTTTAAAACATTTTTAAAATATTAAGGGCGTTATCTAATAGTAAAATTATATCGTTAAAACTTTTCGATGCGCCTGATGAATTTAATTCGTCTATAAAATAATCGCATGCAAGTTTAAGATAGCTATAATTTAAACCTAACGATTTTACTGCGTCTTGAAATTTTTCGAAATATAAAGATTCTCCTTCTCCGCAACCGAAGGACTTCAGTCCGTTTTCAAAAACGGTTTTTACGAATGAAATTTCGCGTTTCAAAGAATCCGCTGACTTCCTGTCTATTTTATAATATTTATTCGTATATCTCAAAACATTATTTTTATCTATTGTTGCGTTATTTTTAGAAAGAACGTTGAGCCAGCAAAATTTTAATATTTCAGAAGCAAATTCGTTTTTATTTATTTTAGGCTTATGCGTGGGGTAAAAGTGAATTGAATCCATATGCTTGCAGACGACAACAGAAAAATTTCCTTTCTTTACGTTTGTATTAATTCTTTTTTTAATCTCAGAAAGACGAATTTTTCCGTCTTTGCACGCCGGATACAATTTATTCTTAATAACCTGCATAAGTACCAGGTCAAAAACATTTTCGGGATTTATGTCGTTTTTGCAGGCAAAGTTAAACCGGCACGTTTCGTGCTGTAAACACGGATAACATTCTATTTTAGAATAAATTACGTATGAGTTTTCTATATGCGGTCCCGTTTCGTAAAAATTTGCGCTGCCGGTGAAAACGGAAACGGACGGAACGTTAAAAATCTGCGCTATGTGAAGTGTCCCGGTATCGGAAGCTATAATTATATCGAAATCTTTTATAAGATAAATAAGCTCGCTTAAATTAGTTTTTCCGGTTAAATCCATAATGCTTACGCCTGAAGGCAGGTTTTTTTTTATTTCTCCGGCGGCGGACGATTCTTCCGCGGTTCCGACCAATATTATTTCGCAGTGAAGGTTTTCCGAAAGAAATTTAATCAGATTTGCATAATTTTTCGACTGCCAGACTCTTTTAGGATGCGTCGCCCCTATGGAAATACAAATTCTTAAAGGTTTGCCGTCCGTCAGCTTTTTTTTGTTTTTAACCTGTTTTTTTAAGTTTATAATATCGTATGAAGACTTTATTTCGGCGGGTTTTTCGCTTCCTATGAGCGAATATATATCTACTATGTTTATTCTGTTGAGGCCGCGGTTTTTTACGATATTAAAAAGGTAGTTTGCGGCCGCGCTTCTCGAAATCGCTCCGGCGGTTTTAGGGGATTTGTAGAGGGCAATAAAACCTCTTTTTTGCTCTTTAAAAAAACTTAAAAAAAGAGAATTGGTAAAATCGTAGTTTAAGTTTACCGCAAGTTCGTATTTAGAGGTAAAATCGGATAAAAATAAATTAAATTCGCTTAAACTTTGGGCGGAAATACCGGGAGATTTTAACAGGCTTTCATAAGTAAAAAAATTTATGCCGGCGTTAAAAATATTTCTTATATTATATATGTTTTCGTCTATTAATAAGCCGATATTTTTTGCTCCGGTTCCGTCTGAGAAGGCTAACGCTTCTATAAGCGGAATAGATTGAAAAAAATCGCCTAATCTTCTCGTCTGGAATATAAAGATGCTATTATAGCCGTTATTATTTCCCATTAAACGGACGTATTAAACTGCGACGGTAATACCGCCTGCGGCCGGCATATTTGAAATACCCGAAGCGGCCGATTGAGCGTTTAACGACATACTGACATTGGAAACACCGGCATTTTGTTTTTTATCTTTTTCTATTATAATCTTCCAGCCGTTTAAAAGATTTTGCAGTATATTTATAGACTCGTCAAGCTTATGAACGTCTTTCTTAAGGTTTGCCGTCGTCAGATGGATTGACAAAAAAGTATAAAGTTTGCTCAAATTTTTTGCGGTTTCTCCGCCCTTTTCCATATTGAGCCGGGCATTAAGCTCGTTAATAATGGAAACGGCGTTAGATATATTTATCGACTTGCCGGCATAATCGTTTTGCGCAAGTTTTTCTTTAGCCTCCTTGACGAAATTTATGGCTCCTTCGTAAGCCATAATAATAAGCGTTCCCTGGTCGACAGTCGAAACGTTGATGTTTTCGTATTTTGAAATTCCGTCGTTCATAAAAATATATCCTCCATAAAATTTAATTTATTATGCGCCGCTTGCGATCATCTGTTTTATGCTGTTAGACATACTCGTATTCGTGGTTTGCATCTGTCCTATATAAGACTCTAAACTAGAAAACTGTTTTGTGTACATTCCCATCTGGTCCTGCACTAAAGCCTGCTGAAGAGAAATCTTGTTATTCATGTTCGTAATTTCCGTATTGATTTCCTGTTCGTTAAACTGTATGATGCCGTTTGCGGGATTGGTATATGTTTTTAAAAAACTCGTTATTCCGCCTGCCATAGAAACTCCGTTCGCCGTGGAAGAACCGTTAACCAATGCGCTGAAAAACTGCTGGACCTGCTGGGGATTTGTAGCAAGCATATTATTTAAAGTCGAAGTATTGAGCTGTAACTGGCCTGAACCGTTAGAGTTGGAAGTAATACCGTAAGTAGAGGGAAGGCCGGCGGAACCTGAAAGAGTCGGGGCTTCGCTTCCCATAAAACCGTATAATGAATTAACGAGGCTCGAAAGCGCAAAGTTGCCGCCTAACGGACCAAGAGACGAATTCTTAGTATTTCCGGAACCGCTCGAAGTTACGGTATTTTGCGCCGACACGTCGCCTATTACTTTATTATACGCGGAAATAAAACTGTTTACGGCGTTATCTATAGCCTGCGTATCTATTCCTACAGTTAAGGTTGTTGAACCTGCTGAAAGCAAATTTAACGTAACACCTGGTATCGCATTCGTAACGGTGTCCGTCTGACTCTGAATATAAGTATTTCCGTAATCTATAATTGCGTTTTGGGCCGTCTGCATCGTCGGATTAAACGCATCCAAAGAAAAAGAATCTCCTGCGGTTAAAGTCTGTCCCGCGGTAACCGAAAGTTCTATTCCGCTGTTAGTCGAATTAGAACTGCCCGAACCGTCTATATAATAAGAAGTAGTTCCTGTTTCCGACGACGGAATAGTGAAACTTCCGCTTTGGTTTGAGCTGTTAGTCCAGTTAATAGTTATGGCATTTGATCCGACGGTTTGGGTTCCGGTGCCGCCGACCTTAAACGTGTATGTCTGGCTTGCCGTTCCGGTATATGTTCCTGCGGCTGTGGGAATAGTGTCTCCCGAAGACGGAGTGCCGTTCCAGTAAGTAGGATTAATAGCAGTGCTGTTAAAATTAAGGCTTGCCGTTCCGCCAGAAAGACCGTTTGTTATTGAAATAGCGCTGTTCGTTCCGGTCGTATTGCTTGTCAAAACCAGCCTGTATGGGTTATTGGAACTTCCGTCGCTGATAACTGCGGCGCTTACCCCCGCTCCTGCGTTGTTTATTGCCTGCGCAAGACCCGATAACGTATCGTCGGACGAAGTTATGCTGACGTTTTTCAGCGTGCCGTTAACGGTAATGCCGAAAGTGCCGGTTCCTACGGTAGTTGAAGTAGTAGCAATACCCTGGGAAGCAATCTCCGAAGACTGCGCAAGCTGATTTACTGTAAAGTTATACGTTCCTGGAATAGCGGAAGACGAAGCCGTCGCCGTCGCTACGGAAGTGTTGCTTGAAGACGCCGTATATGTCTGAAATAACGACGGCTGACCGAGAGCCGAGGCGGACGAACTTAATGCCGAAATATCCGAACCTATAGACTGCCAGGCAGAAAGCTGATTATTTAAAGGCGTTTCCTGCGCCTGCATTAACGTAATAGGAGCAGACAAAGCCTCGTTAAGCGCATTTAATATGGCCGTATAATTAATTCCCGACTCGGGACCTGTTCCCATAACTATAAGGCCCTGATTGGGATAAGAACTCGGCGTCAAACTGCTGCCGGTTGAAGATATAGACATTTTATATTACCTCTGATAATGAGGGCTTAATTAATTTCGCCCTCATTATCCTCAATTAACATTATTATAATTTACTGCTGTAAAGCGAACCTTTCTGGTAATTCGACATCATTTTTAAAACCGAATTAGGCGGAATCTGCGCCAGAACTTTTCCGGTTTTAAAATCTACTACGTTAATAACCGCACCGCCTGCGCTTGCATCCCACTTAAAAAGCATTGCCTGGGACAGCATAGGAGCGGGGTTAAGATTCGATTCTATCTGTTTGTTTAATTCTTTTTCTTTTTCGGCGCTGCTGTTTGCCGAGTTTGTTTGATTTGCGGAGATATTTGCATTGCCTGCTACCGAATTATTACCGCTATTATTATTCCGCGTATTTTGATTAACGGCATCGTTTTTAGAATTTACGGCAGACCCGTTTGCTTTATCCGCATTATATACATTATTTACATTATTGCCGTTAGCAACATTTAGCGCATTTACGTTTAACGATAACTGGTTCATGATATTTTAAAGCGAAGCGGACTTATTCAAAAGTCGTCCGCTTCGCCTCCTTATTTATTTATTTTACTTCAACAGGGTCAAAAGTCCCTGAGGAACCATCGAAGCCTGAGAAAGCATAGCTTCGCCTGACTGCGCCAGAGTAGAAAGCAAAGTAAACTGAGACATTTCCTGCGCGAAGTTGACGTCCATTATGTTGTTATAAGCAGCCTGAGTATTAGTTCCTTCCGTCTGAAGGTTTCCGAGAATCTGCGTAACCCTGTTCTGATAAGAACCAAGCTGGCCGCTTATGCCGGCGACCTGATTAATGGCCGCCTGAACAGCCGAAAGAGCGATTAATGCACTTGCGTTACCTGCTGCGGCTGAAGTACCTCCTGACAATTTAACCGCTGCCAATGAAGTTGTAACATAATTACCGCTGCTTGTTAATCCAAGTAAGCTTGCCGTAACACCTTGAATAGAGACTGAAATCTGATTAGTCGTGGTTCCAGAATTAGGTCCAATTTGAAACGAAAAAGCGCTGATAGAACCAGTCAATGAAGAGCCTGATGCCGCATTTAAAAGATTAAGTCCGTTAAACTGGGTAGAATCCGCAATCTGCGTAATTTCCGATTGAAGCTGTTGAAACTCGCTGTTTAACGCTGATAAGTTCTGCGTACTGTTTGTCCCGTTGGCTGCGTTAGTCGCAAGAGTCTGCATAGTGCCTAACATCCCCTGTATGGTGGAAAGAGCGCCGGAAGCGATGTTAATTAACGAATTTCCGTTGTTGGCGTTTGACGTTGCCTGGTTAATACCAAGGCTGGTTGCGTTTAAGCTCTGGGCTATTTCGTAGCCTGCCGGGTTAACCCATGCTCCGGTAATCTGCAAACCGCTGGACAATTCGTTTAACGACTGTCCCAACTGGTTGTTGGTGTTTTGAAGATTGTTCGTTGCAATGATTGCGGACTGATTAGAGTTGATAAATAGACCGTTGTACATTTTATCCTCCGTGATAAATTATTCCGACATCCGTGCCGAAATTGTTAAATTAGATTAATGAATGTTTTAATTCTTTTTTTCGAATAGATTAACGTCCTTCTTTTTCGAAAACGTTAATTTCGGTATTAATTCTTTCACCCCCCTCTTATATTTTATATTCGTTATCTAAAATTTAAAGACAACTAACCTATCCTTTTATTTATTAATCGTCACACCTTTCTAAAAACTTTAATTTTTTCTTTTTGGTTTAATAAAAGTTTAAAAAAATCTCTATTTCTTCTGCAGAGGCATGAGCCGTTAAACCGTCGGTATATATCGTCATATCCGCCTGCCCGTATAATTTCTCTCTTTCTTTAAGTTTATCGGAAACAGTCCTTTCGGTAAATCCTTTTCCGCCTAAAACCGGTCTGTGCGTTTCGGATTTTATCCTTTCGTAAATAGTCTTTGCATCCGCTTTTAAATATATCGTAGTTCCGATATTTTTCAGCAGTTTCATGTTGCCGTTAAATACCGGCATACCGCCGCCGGTAGATATTACCCAATTTTTACTTTCTTTACCGGTCATTATGGAATTTTCGCAGTTGACAGCTTTCACTGTTTTTTCTTTTCCCTTATCTTTACTTGCATCAGTGTATTTTTTAAAAATTTTAGATATATCGGATTTATTTTTATCTAATTCCTTTAAAATTTCGGTTTCGAGATTTCTGAAATAATTCTCGCCTTTCTTTTTAAAAATATCCGCAATAACCATTCCTTCTTTTTTTTCTATTAAGCAGTCCAAATCTATAAAATTAAGCCCTTTATTTTTTGCGAGAATCTTCCCGGCTTCAGTCTTTCCCGCTCCCATAAAGCCTATTAGGACAATATTCGTTTTCATTTTTTTGCATATCCTTCATAGTTTCTTTTAATCTCCGCTAAACCGTCGCCGCCGAATTTTTTGAGGAAAAAATAGCATATGGAAAAAGCGAGGGCGGATTCGACGACGATTGACGCCGCAGGAACGGCGCATACGTCGGACCTTTCAAGAAATGCTTTTTTTGCTTCGCAAGTATTTAAATCTACGGTGTCGAGATAGGGCTTCATTAAAGTTGGTATCGGTTTCATCGCGCATGTTACGCTTATTATTTCTCCATTGGACATTCCCCCTTCTATGCCGCCGGCATTGTCGGTTTTTCTATAAAAGCCGCCTCCGCCGTAATAAATCGAATCGTGGCAACTCGAACCTTTCAGATAAGCGGATTTTACTCCGACGCCGATTTCTACGCTTTTAATTGCCTGAATGCTCATTACGGACATCGCTATGTGGGCGTCCAATTTCTCGTCCCACTGAGTAAAACTGCCGAGGCCGACGGGTACGCCCTTTGCCTGAGCGGTTATAAGCCCGCCTGCGGTATCTCCTTCCGTTTTCATCTTGTCGATAAAGGCCTTTGCCTTCTCTTCATGTTCGGGATAAGGCATGCGGAGCTCGGAATTCCCGATATTTTGCCTGTTCGTTTCGTCGAAAAGGTCGATAAGATTGTTTTTCTCAGCGGCGTCTATTCCTACCCCGCCGATGTTAAGCACCGCCGAAGCAAACTCGATGCCGAAATTTTTCAAAAATATCTGGCAAATCGCCCCGACCGCAACCCTCGACGCGGTTTCCCTTGCGCTCGAACGTTCCAAAACATTTCTTATATCGTCTAATCCGAATTTTATCGAACCGGCAAAATCGGCATGCCCCGGTCTCGGAGTATGGATTTTGCTTTCTTCGGGAACGGATTTAAAGGCGTCCATCCTGTCCCGCCAGTTTTCGTAATCCTTGTTTTTTATAAAAAACGAAATAGGCGAGCCCGTAGTTAAACCGCCCCTGACTCCGGAAAGAAACTCTATTTTATCCGTTTCTATCTTCTGCCTTGCGCCCCTTCCGTAGCCCGACTGTCTGAGCCTCAGCTTTTCGTTTATAAAATCTTCGTTTATTTTAACGCCCGCAGGAAAGTTGTCTATTATAGTAACGAGCCCCTTGCCGTGGGACTCGCCCGCAGTCAAAAATCTAAGCATTTTTATATCTCCTTGATATTTATTACGCTAATATAAAAAACAAATCTGACTTTTTACGACTCCTTTTTTTACCCCTCTATCATCGCATAGGCGTTATGATTATGTATGCTCTCGAAGTTTTCCGCTTCCACCCTGAACCATTTAATATTTTTATTCTTTTTGAGTATTCCCGCCACGCATCTTGCCACATCCTCGACAAACATAGGATTTTCATAAGCATGTTCGGTCAAGAACCTCTCGTCTTCCCTCTTTAACAGCGAATAAATGGGGGAGCTTGCGCACGATTCCACATCGGCTATTATATCCTCGAACCATATAAGCTTATCGAACTCTAACGAAACCGAAACGACGCCTCTCTGATTATGCGCTCCGTATTTGGATATCTCTTTAGAACAAGGACAAAGAGTGTTTATCGGCACCTTGACGCCGATTATTATTACGCTTTCGTCATCGGTGCAGAGAGTGCCGGAGGAAGCCTTCTTATTAGAAATAAAGGTGCCAGAATTCAATTCTGACGCCTTTATTTCAGATTTGAAATCTGACCCTTTTTTTGTCTTCCTGCTTTTTTCTGACCGGCTTTTTATAGTTCCGTTATAATAGCAGATATACTCCATCAGGCTTTTTTTTCCGCTGACAGGAGCGGTTTTTTCTATAAAATAAGGAAACTCCATTTCGACGGAAGCCGAACCGGCATTTAAAACTTTTTTAATTTTTCTTAAAATATCGGGAAAGCCTATTATGCTTATTTCGCCCCTGTGTTCGTTTAAAACTTCTAAGAAGCGGCTCATATGCGTTCCTTTGAAATAATGCGGAAGGTCAACGTACATATTTATGTCTGCCACGGTATGCTGGAATGATTTTGCTTTATCGAGAACCGATATAGGATAATGCAGGTTTTTTATGCCGACTTTATCTATTGCTATGCCTCTTTTATCTTTTGAATTTTGAACGTCTTTCAACATTGATTAATTTTATCAAAAAAACACAATAAAAAAAAGGCGAAAATAACGGAAAAAGGCGTCGGAATTCAATTCTGACACCTTTTTTACATTAAAAGCATGGCAAGTAAAAAAGAGACATATTGTCCATCCTAAGGCTCTTTTATTATCTTGGGAGTAATGAAAATTAAAAGTTCATCCTTTGTATTTTGTATGGTTTTAGATTTAAAAAGCCAGCCTAAAAGGGGTATATCCATTAAGCCGGGAATACCGGAATTTGAAGTACTCTTACTAGAAGTATATACTCCTCCTATAACAACGGTCTGACCATTCTTTATTATTACGTCGGATGTAATTGTTTGGGTATTTTGTGAAATATTAGCTCCGCTAACGCCGTTAGGAGGTGGAATTATACTGCTATTTGAGGCGTTTATATTTAATTTAATCATACCGTTAGCCATGATGTGCGGCGTAACATTAAGAGTAATAGGAACGCTTACGCTCTGCATCGTCCCTACGGCACCCGGAGTAGTTCCTGCAATTTCAAAATTTGAAGTTACGGTTTTGCTCATAACCGCATTTTCATTATTTAAAACTATAACTTTCGGAGAAGCTATATATTTTAGTTTCTGGAGACTTTCTAACGCTGAAAGCGTAGCATTAAAATTAACACCGTTATGATTTAATATTCCCACGCTAAACGTTCCGGCGTTGGAAGCAGCATATCCTCCAAATGATGGGCCGGAAAAAGCAGGTGTGGAAGTAGAAGTAAAAAGCGGCGCATAGCTGGTGTTAGTAATATCGGCTGAAGGAGGAACAGAAACATTTCCATTCCAGTTGACGCCTAATTGTGAAGAATATTGTCTGCTTATCTCCACCATTTTTGCGACAATCTCGACTTCGGGAGTTCTTTTATCCAGCATTTTTACCAATCTTACGGCTCTTGCGACACGGTTGGGAATATCCGTAATAAGCAAAGAATGAAGGGATTTATCGTAAACTACCCTGCCCTGCGAACTTAAGACCGATTTTACTTTTGCCATCAAACCGCTTGCCGAAACGTAATTAATCGGAACAAGTCTCGTAACCTTGTGTTCCGAAATAGCCCTCGACTTTTTTTCGGCAGAAATTACCGAAGCTATCGTTCCAGTCGAATTTATATAATACATACCGTCCTTTTTTACCATTCCAAGGCCGTATGCTTCGAGTATGAGAGATAAAATATTTTTAAGCGGAACGTTTTTCATTTTCATCGTAACGGTTCCCTTTACGTCGGAACCGATCAAAACATTCATATCGGAAACTTTTGCTATCATTCTTATAACATCGACTACGCTTGCATTCTGAAAATCGAAGCTGACCCTCATATCCGTGAGGTCTAAGAAGAATTTTTTTACGGTTTGAGGAGAACTGCCTGCCGGAGCGGCAACCGCCGTTCCGCTCCCGCCGCCCTGTCCGGCATATACAAGCGCCGCCCCGTATATAACGTATATAAATGCCCCTAACGCAAACAAAACCGTTAAAAAGAATGTTCGCTTTTTCATATTATTTTTCCTCTTTTTATTTTTTAAGATTTATTGAGATTGCTTCGCTTTGCTCGCAATGACATTTTATTTATATATATCTTAATTATACCTTAATTTAGAATAATTCATTTTAGAGGCATAACGACGTTCATCGACCGCATTTGCCCGAGAATATTATATGTCCTTTCGACCAAATTTACCTCGCTTCCGTTTATCGAAACCACCCTTGCCCTGTTTACGCCGACTAACGAACCTACGGTAATTATATAAGACCTGTTATCCGGAGTTTGCAGCATCGCGAAATATTTTCCCCTCCTGTTCATAATGCCAACTACCCTTAGCGATGAAATGGCGTATTGGAGAAGGGGCAGTTCTCCGGCTTTGAACGATACAGCATGTTTTTGGGTATATAAAAACGTCTGGAACGGGTCTCTCTTTAAATAATAAGGATATGCGACGCCTGTTTTGCCTGCAGCCGCAGTCGTGCTGTTGCCGCCGCCGTTTTTATTAGTCCCGGCAAAACAACGCGCGCTTTTAAAAACTGAAAAAACGGCAAAAACGATTAAGGCCGCTGACGCCGATTTTCCGATTATTCTTTTTATATCCATTTCATACCTCTTGTTCTTAGTCGCGCAAATCATGGTTTCACGTCGTTTATCACGGTTTTTTAACCGCAGCCGCCTTCGCCGCCGTTTTAACCTGAGGCTTAACCGGAGGAGCGCCTATGAAAGAGAAAGCCGTTCCGTCGAAAGAAACCGAAACCTTATGTCCCTTGGAAGCCCTTGAAATAGCAACGTTGTGCACATCGACTATTCTTTTCATGACCGCAAGTTTATAAAAAAACTTATAGACGTTATAAAAATCTCCGCTTATATTCATAGAAAACGGGACGGTTTCGTAAAAACCTTTGACGGCGCCTTTTTCAGGCTTAAACATTTTTAAATTAAGATTCAGGACTTTTTCATAATTCGAAATTTTCATCAAAAGCTGGGGTATGTTTTTCTTCGACGGAAGTTCCGCAAGAAGCCCCGCAAATTCTTTATTTAGTTTCTTATACTGCTTTAATAACGCTGGGTAGCTTCTGACCGTCGCTAAGTAAGAATTATATTTTGCTGTTATCCCGCTCAATTCCGTCTGTTTTTGCATGGCTTTTGCCCTCAGTCCCGAATAGACGAAATAATAGTATATCCCCATTATCGCTATAAATAAAATAATGCTTATAAACGTTCCTAAAACCGCCGGATTGCCCAAATTGATTTTCGATTTAATCGATTTAATATCCATTCTATTGCGCCGCCCTATCTTTTCCCTTTTACGTTCATAGTTAAAGCAAAACTTTGAAGCCTTAATCCCTGTTTTTTGACTTCAGAAGTCTGGAGCAGGCTCACGCCTCCGAAAAAGCCGGTTCGGCTCAAATTGTTCATAAATATCGATTCTACCTGTCCGTCCAAAGCTATTCCGGTAACGGAAAGCGAACCTTTATTAGATTTTAAAGAATCAATCCATGCAAACCTCGGAATCGCGGTCGTAATATAGTA
>JAKAQA010000112.1 GCA_021811805.1 bacterium
GATTTTTTTTAAAAAAATTATTCCAGTCAAATTTAAAAACCGACGGCGGCGGGGTCGCTACGATAACCGTTTCGAAATTAATTTTTGATTTTAAAAAAATTTCGAGGCTTAGGAGTATAATTTCTTTCCCGTTAATTTTTATAAGCTGTTTGGGTATTGCGGCGCCAGTCCGGGAACCCGTTCCCGCGGCAAGCAGTACGGCGTAATTTTTCATTTTTTTACCGGTGCTAAAGTTTATTCATGAGAAAGCAGGCATACGCTGAAGCACTCTATGGCTTTTTGCTTTCCGACCGAGTCGAGTCCTTCTTTCGTTTTCCCTTTTATGTTTATGCGCGTTTTATCGACGCCTAAAGCGGAAGATATCGAAACCGTCATCTGTTCTTTGTATGCGGAAATTTTAGGCGTCTGCGTTATGATAGTAATATCGGCGTTGACCAAACCGTAGCCTTTATCTTTGACCAAACCGTAAGCGTATTTTATTATTTCTATGCTGTTAATTCCTTTTGTGGATTTAAGATTATCGGGATAAAGAACGCCTATATCGGGGAGGGATAAGGCTCCAAGGATGGCATCGGTAAGCGAGTGAAGCACGACGTCGCCGTCGGAATGGGCGGCAACCCCTATATGCCCTTCTATTAATACGCCTCCGAGATATAATTTTTTAGCGGCGTTTTCAAAAAGCGCGATTTCTAAAAACTTGTGTATGTCGTAACCGCTTCCTATTCTGATGTTATCCATTAAAATAATTATACCATAACAAGGCTTTTTACGGTAAAAAATGTGATATAATCTGATAAGCAGCAAATAAGTTTAACATAAGAAGGAGGACGGCCTATTATGAGAATGCTTTTTGAGCCTATAGAAATAGGCGGAATAAAAATAAAAAACAGAATAATGATGGCGCCTATGTGTATGTATTCCGCAGTTGACGGGGTAGTAGGAGATTTTCACGCGGCGCATCTCGGAGCAAGAGCCGTGGGCGGGGTCGGACTTATTGTAGTCGAGGCTACCGGCGTCAGTCCTGAGGGGAGAATAAGCCCTTATGATGCCGGAATATGGAACGAAAAGCAGGTTGACGCTTTTAGCCCGCTGGTAAAATTTTGTAAATCCTGCGGGTCGGTAATGGGGATACAGTTGGCGCATGCCGGAAGAAAGGCATCGACAAACGCTCCCTGGCTTGGAGACAACCCGTTAAAACAGGACGAAGGAGGGTGGCAGGTTCTAGGGCCAAGTCCTATTCCGTTTAATGAAGGCTATCCTGTCCCAAAAGAAATGGACGAAAACGATATTAAAAAGGTTATAAAGGATTTCGCAAACGGGGCAAAAAATGCCGATAAGGCCGGATTCGATGTAATAGAAATACACGCCGCCCATGGTTATTTAATAAACGAGTTTTTGTCGCCTTTATCTAACAAAAGAAAAGATAAGTACGGCGGTTCCTTAGAAAACAGGGCAAGACTGCTATTGGAGGTATTAGAAGCTATAAAATCGCAAGGCTGGCCGAAAAACAAACCTATATTCGTAAGAATTTCGGCCGTAGATTGGGTAGAAGGAGGTTTCGACATTGAATCGGCGGTTGTTCTGGCAAAAATGCTTAAAGAAGCCGGAGTTTCTTTAATAGACTGTTCTTCCGGAGGTATCGCTCCTAACGCCAAAATGAATATATACTACGGCTACCAGCTCGGCTTTGCAAAAGAGATAAGGGAAAAGGCAGGTATTGCCGTTTCGGGAGTAGGTCTCATAACGAAACCGGAGTTTGCCGATTTCATATTGAGTTCGGGAACTGCGGATATGGTCGAAATGGGCAGGGAGTTGCTCCGAAACCCTTACTGGCCGCTTATGGCGGCGCATAAACTGGGCGTCGATATCGAATGGCCGAAACAGTATCTAAGAGCTAGATTTTAAGCCGGCGTTAATTTAAACCAAAAACATAAGTTTGAAATTAAAAGTTGATATGGTGCCGAAGGGGGGAATCGAACCCCCATGGGATTGCTCCCGCCGGATTTTGAGTCCGGTGCGTCTACCAATTCCACCACTTCGGCTTATAGCGGGATTAATCGTATTTCTTCAAGTATGAGCGAAGAAATTAACTGCGGAACAAATAAGATTTTACAATATAACGGAATAAAATTCAAGAAAACAATTTTGAGTATTTTACAAAAATTAAATTATATGATATAAATTAATCAGATATAAAATGTTTTTAAGAATAAACCGACAGGTATAATTCATATGTCCGATATTGATAAAGAACCTGATTTTCATGCCGATTTAGAAAAAATTCTTGAAAGCGGCCGAAATAAAAAAGATTTTGCATCAAATCCTTTTTTTAAACTGGGCGTTTTCATCTTGCTAATCGTCCTGTCATGGTCGATTATCGTTTTTTTATACATATCTTATATTAATTATTCAAATAAATACGATAAAGTTTTAAATAACTTAAATTTTGAATTGAAAAGCGATATAACGAGACTTAAAAAAATTAAAACGAATCTCGTATTTTTCAGGCAGGTCGCTAAAAATCAGGTTAACGTTTCTTATATACTTTATCTATTGTCGATTCACAGGTTCGGAGAGACGGGTATAAAATCAATGTCGGTAAATAAAGGACGGGTAGATATTTCGGTTTTCTCGCTTGAAAAGAGTTTTAAAAAAAGCTTGAATCTTATGAACGATTACGTTCTTTATCTGAATATTTACGGAATGCAGATGCATACCGGGAATTTCGGAATAACTTCTATCGGAGAAAAGAATGCCGGTAAGACTTCGCGCATAATCGGAGTGCTTTCAAGCGGAAAATTCAGGCGTGGCGCGTTATAGCGCAATTAATCTAATCTAATCTATAAATCCGCCTTCTTTCAAGTCCTTTATGGCATTCTGTATTACGGACGCGGAACACCTCAGTCCTTCTATTTCTTTTTCGTTAAGCGGCGGTTTTATTACCGTTTCTATGCCGTCTTTTGAAAGAACCGCCGGGACACCGGTATATATTCCGCTGATACCGTAATAATCTTCAAGGTAAACTGATAAGGGCATTATCTGCCTTCTGTCCTTTACCATTGACTCTATTATTTCAGCCATAACTACTGCGGGAGCGAATATCGTTCCGCCTTTTAAGGCAATTACTTCAGCCGCGCACGTTCTTGAATATTCGGCGATTTCCTCAAGTTTTTTCTTATCGTATCCGGGTATGGAACTCAACGGCACGCTGTTTATGCCCGCAAGAGAAAAAACCGGCGTCATGCTGTCCCCGTGTTCGCCGAGAAACATTATATCGACGTCTTTAGGGTTTAAGTCGAAAAACGACCCTACGGCGGAACGAAGCCTTGTAGTGTCGAGCATAGTTCCCATGCCGAATACTTTTTTTCTTTCGAATCCGGAAACTTTATAAGCCACGTAGGTCATTATATCTACGGGATTGGATACCACGAAAAGAATTGCGGTTTTATTGTATTTAGTAATATTGCTTACTATATCTTTCAATATGTGGACGTTTTTTTTATTCAGGTCGAGTCTAGATTCTCCCGGTTTTCTCGGAATGCCTGCGGTTATAACTATAATATCGGCATTTTTGACGGAGTCGTAATCGGCCGTTTTTACCCTGGTATAGCCCGTCAGCGAAATTCCGTGCGAAATATCTAGCATCTCGCCCCTCGATAGATTGCGGTTAATATCTATCAGCGTAACCTCTCTTACGATATCCTTAAGAGTAAGAGTATATGCAAGGGTGGCTCCAAGCCTGCCTGCGCCGATTATGCTTACTTTCATTAAAATGGCCTCCGTGTTTTTATAAAACAAATTTATGTAATTGCAAATTAGAAAAACTTATTATATTATATAATAGGATAAAAAATCAATTAATATTTGCCCCTTAATCCTGCAATAGAAATTTTTAATCCTTCCTTGCCGCCTATAATGAGATATTGAGTTGGTGTTTATAAAGCCTAAGGCTTTATGCTAAACGGAATGTTTTGCTTTATTTTATTCTGTAATTATTTTTTTGTAAAATTTATTGGTTATGATTATTATTTACTCATGTTTTAGTTGCTATACTTTTATTTTTATTTTTTTATAGTATATCCTAAAATCACGTAATTTTTTATATATATCTTCTTAATTCCTTCATAATCCATTTATTTCTGTAAAACAAACCTCTATATGTGTCCGAAAAGATTGCTTATACGCGATTTGTTTAACTGTTGCATTATAATTAATTTGCATTTATAATATATATATATTAATAATGATATATATAAATTATTATAAAATAAAATTATTTAAATTATCCGAGGAATAATTATGAAAAAAATACTCGTTATAGGAGGCGGTTTTGCGGGAGTAGAAGCCGCGATAAGGCTAAAAAAATATAATTTCGACGTTACTTTGATTTCCGAAAGGGATTTTATGTATATTTATCCGCTTTCGATATGGATTCCTACCGGCGCTCTGGATTTTAAGGATGCGGTACTGCCGTTAAATAAATTAAGCG
>JAKAQA010000018.1:0-14576 GCA_021811805.1 bacterium
CAAAAACGTATTCGTCCATTGCCTTGGATTTTTCAATATCTTCTTTTGTATATTCGTCGGAAGAAAATATATTTTCGTCTGCTACATCATAATCTATATCATTTAACTCTTTTAATTTATCTATTAATTCTAAATTATTTATTCTGCCTTCATTAAAATCATTTACTAGACAGCGTCTTTTGCGTTCAAGAGAAAGCTCTGCAATGCTTTTTTCATACTGGCAGAAATTAAGCAGTCCATCCGGCATATTAAGTATTTCTGCGAGAAGATCGAAATTTTCTTGTCCTATTTTTTCTGCAACGGAAACGATATCTACTGCTTTGCCGTCATTATCTAATTTTAACGCCGCTTTGAATACATCCCTGTTGAAAGAATCATAAAAATCGGGAACCGAGAGATTAATGTCGGAAATTTTCGTAGAACCTATAAGTAATCCGGAAAGCAAGGCTCTCTCCGCATGAATATCAGCGTAAATTTTTTCTATATTTTGATAATTTTTTTTATGATATTGTGTTTTAGCCATCTCTATATCCTTTCTAAGAAAATTATTTCACGGGCCTAATATAATTTTTTTCAATGAATTTATCGAGGTCCTCTTTCCTGAATTTATAGTGGCGACAAATCTGCACGAACCCTATCTTTCTTTCATAGATTAAATTCTGAAGGGTCCTATAACTCAAGCCTAAATACTCAGAAGATTCTTTTGCTGTCATTAATACGCTATTTTTATAATCCTTTTCATTTTTATTCATAACTCTATTTTAAAGAAGTAAATTAAGATTATTACCTGCAAAATTTAAAAAAATACTTGACAAATTATATAATATTTATAAAATAAACAATTATGAAAGTTTTAAAAATAGATATGAAAAGATTTTATGCGGGATTTAAAGTTGGGGAAATAATAGACCCAGACATGTCATACATTAGGGAAGAAGAAAAATATTTTAAGAAAAAATATGTTAATAATGATTACTCTGACCATTCAAACTATGACTATTCCGAATACAACGGAGTAACGGAATTCCAGAGATTACAATTCTTATTGTCCGGCTTAGAAATTAATGCTAAAATACAGGAAAGCAGAGCAAACCCTTATGTCAGAGATTATCTTTATTCCTACTCAAAATCTTTTCTGGTAGACATGGAAAGATTTAGAAAGGGAGAGAGGATTGAAGATGGAATCCTTTTCCATTTGTATTTTTTATATAAAGAGGATAGGGGGCTTTTTGAGAAAGATCCGCTTATTAGTAAGCTGACTTCAGAAATAAATATTGATTTTATTTCTTTTTTTATCACCGTAATTAATTCACTATTTATCGATAGCATTGAAATCAATAAACCTGGCAACTATACTAGCAATTCCATTTTAAGCAAGATTAAAAAATTATTTGATTTCAAGAGCTTTAAGTATAATGAGGTTCACAATGCCCGCATGGAAGACCTTATTCCGCCTTTCATAGGGATTATGGATAGAATATCCTCTAATAAATACAGGAAGGAAAAATTATCCTTCAGACAAAAATATGTCATTATTTCAAAACTTATTTATTTGTGCTTTAAGAAAAATAAAATTAATAACAAGGATTTATTAAAGTCGGGTCTGCATTATATTATCTGGGGGTTAATCGATAAAATGGACGCCGAATGCGATTACCTGCAAGAAATAGGAAAAGATGACGATTATGCCGCCTTCTTAAATTCTAAATTATTCAGGTCGCCAATGTCCGCAAGGGCCATTCAAGATATGTATTGCAATGTCGAATATATCTATCAAAAAAGGGATATTCTTGAAAAGAAGGCGGCTTGGGAAGTTCAAAGACAAATACTTGATAAACCTTCTAATGCTCCGGAAAAAACAAAAAGAAAAGAATGGAAAAAACAAGCGTTTATTAATACTCTAAAAAAATACAAAAACCAATCTGAAATGGCCCGGGCATATGGAATATCAAGGCAAAGAATTTCCGAACTTAAGAAAAAATTTAAAATCAAAGAATTATAATTTCCAAATAACTGATTTAAATATTAAATATTGCATGAATAACGATAATTTATTCGATACAAAAAGGGTGTAAATCCACAGCCCTGAATGGGATATGGTAGCCGCCGCCGTCAAGCGGGCAATGCGACTTACGGCAGAGATAAACAAGCTGTCTTTCGACGATGTAGCAAGAGTAAGGGAAATTTTCAGCGAATTGACTGGCAGACAGGTAGATGAAACATTCACCCTTATACCGCCTTTTTATTCTTCTTACGGTCTGGATATAAGGGTTGGACGCAAAGTATTTATAAACCAGTGCTGCACGATTTACGATATGGGAGGCGTCGACATAGCCGATAACGCAATGATCGGACCGAACGTTAATATCATCACTACAAGCCATCCGCTTGAGCCGTCCCAACAAAGAGTTTATATTGAAGCAAAGCCGATAGTAATTGAGAAAAACGTTTGGATCGCAACGGGCGCCACCATAATCGGAGGCGTTACCGTCGGCGAAAACTCGGTAATAGCGGCCGGAGCAGTTGTTGCCAAAGACATTCCTCCGAACAGTTTTGCGGCAGGCGTGCCCGCCAAGGTTATTCGTTCATTCGAGGAAAATACCATAAATAACTCTTGATTTGTGGTAAAAGATATTAGAATAAATAAATTTAATTTTGAATTGATATATTTAAAATGATATTTTAGAACGGCAAAATATAGACTTACTTTCAACAATTTTAAATAAAGGATGTTCAGATGTGTGATGAGGAAGAATTCAATAAAGAGTTATTGCCAAAATATATCAACGATTTTTTGGGTTATGGCAATTTAAAAGCAAAATATTGGTTTGTGGGCGAAGAAGAAAACGGAGGCTGTAGTATTTGCGAAGTCAATGCATTATTAGATGTATGGAATGACAGAGGACGCAAAAACATTGAAGATATGATTTGTGTTAGTGGAATATTGGAGAGTATTAAACCAGACTATAGAAAATTTGAAAATTTTTTTGGAAAGGAAACCAGAGATATCGAAATACAACCAGTATGGGGTCAAATAATAAAACTTCTTCTTTCCTATAAAGATAACATCAATTTATCTTCCGATGTAATAGATGAAAATATTATTAAAGATTTTCAAAAGAATAATTTTGGAAGGGGAAATGGCGAGATATTTTCAATGAATTTATTTCCTTTGCCATTTAACAAAAGTAAAGGCTGGATATACGGAAGTTCTGAAATTTCTTGTTTAAATACAAATAGCAAATCATATAAAAATAAACCCGCTAAATATGTCAATAAAATGTTGCCCTATAGAATTGGAAAAATAAAAGATTTAATTAAAAAACATAATCCTGAATTTGTAAATTTTTATTGCTATACCTATAAGGATTCAATTAAGGATGAATTTGATGAAGTTATTTTTCGTAATATCCCTGCCGAAGTTGGAATTGCTTATAAAGGCGGTAATAAAAAGATATCTTTTTATATTGGAAATTTTAATAAAACAACAATTTCAATATCCCACCATTCTACAGGATTGAGATGTAAAAAGGAAGACAAAATGAAATATTTATGGAAATTAGTAGATAAAATGAAAGAGTATAATGCTAAAGTTAATTAATAAACCAATATAAAATTAATATATAAAGCAAAGATATTTTGTATTTTTGAGGGTGAACAATTCAATTTTAAATATTTCTCTATCTAGATAAATCATGCGCTTTTAAATTTGAGACAATAATTGCTATTGCAAATGTTGAAAATCAAAAATTCAGAATATTAAAATTTTATTAATTTTCAGGGATAGCCTAAGTATGGAAATATCAAAAATCTCACGCACTGAATGGGCGGAGCGGAAAGTAGAAGAATTACTTTCAGTTCCTCTTATTTCTGAATTTGTATTTCGTAGCCCAAAACATAATGACCCTAACGAAAAAGAAGTAATCGACCATTTGATCGTTCATTCGGGCCAAAGTATTCTCATTTCTCAAAAGGCACAAGAGGATCCTGGTAAACGAAACATTGAGCATAATGAGCTATGGGTAAAAAAGAATATTAAAAATGCACTAAAGCAGATTCGCGGTGTTATTCGGAACCCGAACAACCGTCCGAAGTGGTGCAAACATCCAAGACGTGGCAGAGTGGAATTTGATCCTTTACCGCAAATCATTCATGGCATAGTATTGGTCGAAACATGGCATCAGGTTGACCTATCATCCTTGGCAAATGAACTGCCTATGGAATATATGGGGATCCCACTAACATATTTGTCCATGAATGACTTCCTGAATCTCATTATTCACTTAAGGACTGTTCCTGAGCTTTTGGAATATCTTGCCGCCAGACGGTCCTTGTCCGAAACTACGCTTCGTATCGTTGGTGACGAATATACGTTGTTTATGCTTTATCTAATGAACGGCGGCAATTTTGAGGGATGCACCTGCCATGACGATGCGGGGCAAAAACTTGCTGGTAACAAAAATGCTGTTAATGAGGCACTTGATTGTAATATAAAATACCGCTTTTATAGTAATCTTCTGGAGCATTTGGCCAACGAACTTTACACCCGCGATCCGGAATATAGACAGGGGCTACCGCCCCACTTGCTCTCGCAATTTGATCCTGATGAGGAGCGGAAAAACTACATTATTTTACAGGAAATTTTAGTGGATATGCGGTTAAGAGAACGTGCGGAATTAGGACGAGCTTTTCATGCAGTTATCGAGGGTGTTTCTATGCAAGGAGAAGGTTTCAGTTTCCAAGCATCGCATATCGACGGAAAGGACATGGTTTTTTTGTTTATTGCGGTGAGAAAAGTCTGCAAAGAAGAAATATTGAGGAGAGCAATAATGCTTACCAATGCTGCGCGGGCTTATTTCAAAAAGAAACGTTGTATGGCTATTGTAGATCGTGATGGCGAGCATTACGATCTCATCCTTAGTCCGCCGGATTACAAAACCACAACAGAAGACGAGGACGCTGGCCGCAAATACTTCGGCTCTTTGCGCATGTTCGATATAGATATGAGCAAACTCTGATGGGTTTACGGACTAATTTCCTACTATATTACTACCCATATTTGAATATTGCATTATTAATTAATAATATTAAATACTTATGAAGTATAAATTAGGACTCTGACTCCCATTACGGAGGTTCGAATCCTTCTCCCCCAGCCATTCAAAAACCGCAGGAAATAAGGCGTTTAAGACAATACCCTATCTTGACTATTTATTTAGTTTAAACACGAAATTTAAATAAATTTGACCCATTTTTATTTACCTCTTATACGAATCTTCGTTTCTTCGACAATCCATAAATGCCGGTCCAAAGATTCGTTGTTAAGCAATGGTATAACTTTACGAAAAATATTGATTAAATGGTTTTTCGAGTAAATTTTACCTCTTAAGACAATAATGCCGGAATATTCCTCCGGCGGATATAGCCTAATATCGGTAAAATCTACGTCAAGAGTAATTAAAACGCGTCGTTCGTTTTTACATATTTCAATAATGACAGAATCTTTCGAGCCTTGAAGCTTTTGATCATTTACCGTTTTTGAATCGTAACCGGCATTGTTCAGCATTTCCGAAATTTCTATCGGCAAATTTTCATCTATTTTAAATTTCATACCGATTATGCAGATATAGGTAATATTCTTTCGCGGGATAATTCGGCGGCATAAGCTATAGCTGACTTAATATCTTCAGGTTTAAGCGAAGGATAGCTTTTTAAGATTTCGGATTCGTTAATTCCTTCTGAAAGATTATCTAAGATAACGGATACCATTATACGGGTTCCTTTAATGCAAGCTTTTCCATGGCAAATAAATGGGTCGACGGTTATCCTCTCTCTCCAATCCATATTGCAACTCCAAATTATATATAATTGTATTATTTTAATATGATTATATCATAATAAAATTTATTTATAAATTTATTGCAGACAATTTAAAATTCCGTGTTATTTAATTTGACTTTTCGGATAAACGGGATATTCTTAAATTAAGGGAAGCATTTAATAAACCGCCCATTTTAAATGTTTAAAAATAGAAAAGAAGCCGGAGAAAAACTTGCTCTAGCATTAGGAAAATATAAAGGCGAAGATGTAACGGTAATTGCGCTTCCGAAAGGGGGAATTGAGGTTGCTTTTGAGGTGGCAAAATATTTAAATGCGGAATTTTCGATTATCATCGTAAGAAAACTGCCTTTTCCCGATAATCCAGAAGCCGGTTTCGGCGCAGTGGCGGAAGACGGAAGTATTTATATAAACAGGCAGTCGTCATGGTATCTTTCCGAAAAAGAAATAAACGGCATAATATCCGCCCAAAAAAATGAAATTAAAAGAAGGATGCTTGTTTTAAGAAAAGGTAAGCCCCTCCCTAATCTTGCCGATAAAACGGTTATTCTTATAGACGACGGAATTGCCGGAGGTTCAACGGTCAGAGCGGCGATAATGCTGTGCAAAAAACAGCGGGTAAAAAAAATAGTAGTAGCCGTTCCGGTTGCGGGCAGGGATATTGCCGTGCAGATAAGTAAATTAGCCGATGAAACGGTAGTTCTCGAGATGCCGTACGATCTTCATGCCGTTGCCCAGGTTTATGAGAATTGGTACGATGTTTCCGATGAAGAGGCTTTGGAAATAATGGGGCGTGTCGGCATATAATAAATTATGCGGGATATTATATTCCGTAAAATCCTCTTTATTTTTTCAGGTATTCTATAATTTCAATCATAATGCCGTTAGGGTCGTTAAGGAAAGCGATTTTCATGCTTTTGTCCAACGAATAGAAAGGTTCCCTTAAAAAATTTATGCCGGAGTCTTTTATTTTTTTTGCGTCTTCGTCGATGTTATCGGTTTGAAACGCCAGATGGGCAAAAGAATTTTCGCAGTCCGGAAGTGGTTTGGGATTGTCGTCGGCGATAAGTTCTATCTCGAAGTTTGCGGCTGCGTCTTTCAGGAAAACCAAAGTAGTTTTATGGGCTTCTATGTAACGTTTTTCCCTTATTTCAAACCCGAAAACTTTAACGTAAAAATTTATAGACTTGTTTAAATCGCTTGTTCTTATAGCTGAATGTATTAATTTCATTTTAAATCATAGTTATATTAAAGGTTTTTATGGATTAGGTTAATTTAATACGCATTATCTATAAAGTATATGCTATTTATCTTATAATTTCAATATAGTATTTTTGTTTAAAAATATTCACAAATTAAACCTTTGGTGGTATAATATGTAAAATTAATTTAAAAATAAAGGGGATGTGGGTTCAATCTATCTATGAAAAGCTTTAAATCTTTAGCAGTTCAGTCTTTATTGTCGATTTTTGCCGTTGCGGTTATCATACCCGTTTTTGCCGGTTCATCTTTTGCAAGGTTTTACTGTCCGCTTGGATATTCGTATAACCCAAAAATACAGCTTTGCGTCGGAAAAGGCGCTTTAAAAGGCTACAATGCTTTACCTGCCACTAAAATAAACGCGTTTAAAGGAAAAAATCATATATATATCTGTCCGGATAAATATGCATACTCTAAAAAAATCCAGCTGTGCAAAGGGGAAGGCTCATTAAAAGGCAGTACCGCACAGCCCACGGTCAAGACCGTAATTGCTTTAAAAACTTCGGGAAAAGTTGCAAAAAAATCGGGAAAATCCTTGAAAAACGGCGCAGCTAATGCAAAAGCGACCGAATCTAAAACATTGAAGAAAAGTTAATTATCGATTGAAAATGAATATAGCCGTAATATTAAGGTCAAGAGAAATGTTCGGTATTCTAAAACCTTTTCTCGGCGGCCATATTGTCGCGCATTATACAAGCAAAGAAGATTTTTTAGAGGATATAAAAGCGGCGGCGCAAAACCGCCCGTATTTTTTATCCGAAGATTCGGTTTTAATAGTAAATGCCGGGATTTCGGTAGGCGAAGATATTTTATCTTCCGGAAACATCAAGTTAGTTCAGCAGTTCGGCATAGGTTACGAAAACGTCGATTTAGATTATGCTTCAAAAAAGGGTATTTTAGTATTTAACGTTCCTACGCTGGGAACTTACAACGCCGTTTCGGTTGCGGAATTGTCTTTGTTTTTTGTTCTTGCGCTTGCAAGAGATTATAATGGGTGCGTAAATTCAATCAGCCACGGTATCGCCAATCAGCCGATGGGGAACAGCATCTCCGGTAAAAAATTCGCTATTGCGGGGCTCGGCGGAATAGGGCGGGAAATAATCAAGATGCTGAAGCCGTTTAATTCCGAAATTTACGGCCTTAAACACAGCAAGCCGGAGGACGGTTACGCGGACAGGCTAGGAATTAAATTTGCCGGAACGGTTGACGGCGATTTCAAAAAAATTCTCCCGTTAGCAGATTATATTATACTTGCCGTTCCTTTGGAAAAGAATACCGAAAATTTAATTAACGACGAAACCGTCGGTTTGATGAAATCCGGCGCATGCATCGTAAATGTGGGAAGAGCGGGCTTAATCAATAAAGATTCCCTCATAAAAGGATTAAAAAGCGGCAAAATTAAGGGAGCCGGTCTTGACGTATTTTGGGAAGAACCGGTTCACGTAAGCGACGAAATATTTCATTTCAACGTTATAGCTACACCGCACATAGGAGGCGCTACATACGAATCTATAACCGATATTTCCCGCATATGCGCGCAAAATATAAACGGGTGGATAAATAACGGAGATTTAACGAACTGCGTAAATAAAAATTTAATCTAAAATATAAATAAATTAACGGCAACTAACTTAAATAAACGGGACTATTATGGAATATAAAGATACTTTGAACCTTCCGAAAACCGATTTTCCGATGAAGGCAAATTTAAAGGCCACCGAGGAAAAATTCCTCAAGGAATGGGAAGAAAGCGGGCTTTATAAAAACATAATAGAAAAGGCAAAAAACAGGCCTAAAACTTTTATACTTCACGACGGCCCTCCCTATGCCAACGGCCATATTCATTTAGGAACCGCGTTAAATAAAATATTAAAAGATATAATAGTCCGTTTTAAGCTTATGTCGGGATATTACGCGCCTTTTATCCCCGGGTGGGACTGCCACGGGCTTCCTATCGAACATAACGTAGATAAAATCTTAAAGTCTTTAAAGGCTAAAGATTCGATTTCCAAAAGCGAAAAAAGAAAGCTTTGCCGCGAATATGCCGGCGAGTTTGTAGATATTCAAAGACTGGAATTTAAAAGGCTCGGAAGCATAGGCAGATACGACGTCCCTTATCTTACGATGAATTACGCATATGAAGCCAATACGGTCAGGAAGCTTGCCGATTTTATAAAAAACGGGGGGCTTTACCGGGCGAATAAGCCGATATACTGGTGTTCGTCATGCAAAACGGCTCTTGCCGAAGCCGAGGTTGAATATGCAGAAAAATCTTCGCCTTCCGTTTTTGTTAAGTTTAGAATAAATTCCAGCCTCGAAGATATTATCGATTATTCTAAAACCGGAGGCAAAGACGTTTTTGCCGTAATCTGGACTACGACGCCGTGGACTATTCCGTCCAATCTTGCTATATCTTTACATCCCGACTTCGAGTATTCTTTTGTAGATAACGGGAAAGAAATTTTTATCCTCGAAGAAAGCCTCGCCGAAGAATTGATGAAAAAATTCGGATACGGCGAATTTAAAATAATAGCTAAAACAAACGGGAAAAACCTCGAAAATAAAACCGCCCGCCATCCTTTTATAGACAGAAATTCTTTGCTTATACTCGGTTCCCATGTTAAAAAAGATGCCGGAACGGGCCTAGTCCATACCGCGCCAGGCCACGGCGACGACGATTATGCCGTAGGGCTTAAATATAATCTGCCGGCTTATGCTCCGATAAATAACGAAGGAAGATTTTTAAAGGAAGTAGATACGTTTGCGGGAATGCACGTGTTCGAATCTAATCCGCACGTTATAGAAAAACTCAAAGAAGTAGGGGCGTTAGTCCTTGAGGAAAAAATAGAACATTCTTATCCCCACTGCTGGAGATGCAAGCATCCGGTAATTTTAAGGTCCACTAAGCAGTGGTTTATTTCTATGGAAATAAATAATTTGCGGAATAAATCGTTAGACGAGCTGGAAAAAGTAAAATGGATTCCCAAATGGGGAATAGACAGGATTTCCGGCATGCTTGAAACGAGGCCGGACTGGTGCGTTTCGAGGCAGAGGTCATGGGGCGTTCCTATAACGGCATTTTACTGCAAGAATTGCGGCGAAGCATATATAGATTACGAACTTGCGCTTAAAATAGCCGACGAATTCGAAAAATACGGCGCCGACGTCTGGTTCGACAAGCCCGCAGAATATTTTATAAATTTAGGCAAAAAAGAGGTAAAATGCGGGAAATGCGGCTCTAAAGAGTTTGAAAAGGAGGAAGATATACTCGACGTATGGTTCGACAGCGGCGTCAGCTATTACTGCGTCCTTAAAAACGACGAAGAGATTAAATCCGCGGGATTTCCGGCAGATTTGTACCTCGAAGGCTCCGACCAGCACAGGGGATGGTTTCATTCCAGCCTTCTTATCGGCGTAGGAACCGGCGACGGAGCGCCTTATAAAACAGTTTTAACACACGGATTCGTAGTTGACAGTTCCGGCAAAAAAATGTCCAAATCTCTCGGCAACGTCATCAGCCCCGATGAAATAATAAATAAATACGGCGCAGATATTTTGAGGCTGTGGGCGGCTTCCGAAGACTATAAAAACGATATGAGGATATCGCAGGAAATAATACTAAGGCTTTCCGAAGGATACAGGAAGATAAGGAATACCCTGCGTTTTATACTCGGCAATTTATACGATTTCAATGAAACAGGCGATTTTGTAAAATATGAAAATTTATCCGAGTTGGACAAATACGCGTTGCATAGAATTACGCTTCTTTCGCAGGATATTTTAAGGCATTACGAAAATTACGACTTTCATCTCGTTTATCAGGGGATTTATAAATTTCTAATAGAATTTTCTTCTTTTTATTTAGATATAGTCAAAGACACGCTTTACGCGGAAGGAAAAAATTCGGTAAAAAGGCGGGCAGTGCAGACCGTATTTCATTATGCGCTTAACGTATTTATAAAGTTTCTTTCGCCCGTTATTCCTTTCAGCGCTTCGGAAACTTGGGGATATTTTAAAAAACAGGCAAAGCCGGAGGACATTTTTTTCGAAAAGTTCGATGAACCGGACGGCTCTTATCAGAATTTTGAAATAGAAGAAAAATTCGATAAACTTATAGAGATTAGAAATATAGTTTTAGCCGCTCTGGAAAAGGCGAGGGATAGAAAATTTATAGGAAGTTCTCTTGAAGCAAAAGTCGTTTTAAAAGCAAGTCGAGAAGATTACGATTTGTTAAGCAAAATAAACGCGGACGAATTAAAAGATTTATTTATAGTATCGGGAGTGGTTCTGCAGAAAAAAGAACCGTCAGAAACCGATATAACGGAAGCCGAAATAGAAAAAGCAGACGGAGAAAAATGCGCAAGGTGCTGGAAATACGATACTTCGGTCGGAAAGCACGAAGATTATCCCGATATCTGCGAAAGATGCAGGAGCGTCGTATCGCAGATTACAATTAACTGACAGCAAATATTATCATGAAAAAAAAGATAATCGCCGCAAATTTTAAAATGAACAAAACGGACGAAGAAATAAAGAAGTATTTTGCCGTTTTTCTAGACCTCATTAACGGATTAAAAAATAAAAAGTCTCATGACGGTTTGGACGCCGAGCTGATATTTGCTCCTCCTTTTACTTCGCTTTTGGAAACGCATAAAATTATAGAACCGTATTTGGATTTTATTAAATTATCGTCGCAGAATGTTTATTTCGAAAAAAGCGGGGCATATACCGGCGAAATTTCTATCGATATGATTAAAGCCTGCGGTTGCGTTTATACGATAATAGGGCATAGCGAGAGGAGAAATATATTTAAGGAAAGCGACGAGCTGACAGGCAAAAAAGTCGAGGCGGCTTATAACGGCGGCGGGGTGACGCCCATATTATGCGTCGGAGAAAATTTAGATATAAGAAAACAAAACGGACAGGAAAGATTCGTCGAAAATCAGCTTTCCGCCGCGTTAAATTCTATTAAAGGCAGGAATATATCTTCTTTAATCGTCGCCTATGAACCCGTATGGGCAATCGGCACGGGTATGTGCATAAAAGCGGACGACGGCGAAGCTATGCACGGTTTTATTTACGATTATTTGAAAACGGGTTTTTCTATAGGCGAATTAAGGGTTATATACGGCGGAAGCGTAACGGAAGCAAATATCGAAGAGCTTATGGGCAAGCCTCATATAGACGGCGTTTTAGTGGGCGGAGCAAGTTTAGACCCTCAGAGTTTTTATAACATATTCAAGCTGGCTGTAAAATAACGGGACGGATTTAAAACCTGTTCCCTAATAAAAAAGGAGGAAAATTATGAAATACGTTATTCAAACGTCGAACGGAACAATTAATCCCGGTCTTTTAATGAATGTTATTAAAAATATAAGCGCTATAGGCGAAACCGAAGAAATAAACGTCGTGGTATTCGGCCCTGCAGTCGTCGCCCTGCTCCATCATTCCCAGCTAAAAGAGCAGTTGAGGGCGGTTCTTAACGATAAAGTAAACATTTTCGTTTGCCGCAATGCCATGAATATGTTCGAACTTAAGGACGGCGATATACCGGATTATGCAAAAATAGTTCCCGCAGGCGTGGAAAAAATAGCTAAACTTTCAAAAGAAGGATGCGCCTATATAGCGCTGTAATATGAGCAAACTTATACAGCCGCCTAAAGGGACGAGGGATTTTCTTCCCGAAGAGATGATTTTAAGAAGAAAGGTCATGGAAACCATAAGGGAATGTTTTGCCCTTTACGGATTCGTAGAAATAGATTCCCCGGTTTTCGAATATTTTGAGCTTCTTTCTAGGAAATGCGGAAGCGAAATCGAAAAAGAGATATACGTTTTCGAGGATAAGGCAAAACGCAAACTGGGTTTAAGGTTTGAATTTACTTCCCCCTTAGGGCGTTATTACGCTACCAACTCCGAAAAACTTACCAAACCGTTTAAAAGATACATAATAGGCAAAGTTTACAGATACGAAAATACGCAGGCTGGAAGATACAGGGAATTTTATCAGGCGGATGCCGATATCGTAGGTTCGTATTCTGTTAACGTCGAGAACGAACTGCTTGACCTTGCCGTTTTTACCCTTGAAAGGTTGGGCATGGGAAACTATGAGATAGTTATCAACAACAGAAAAATACTCGACGGTATAATTAACGCCGCAGGCATAGACGAAAGCAAAAAAGACGCCGCGCTGAGGGCATTAGATAAAACGGCGAAAATTGGAGAAGCCGGGGTAATTAAAGAATTTAAAGAGAACGGCATCGGCGAAGAAAATTACCGTTCGTTTATGAGGCTGATAGATTTAAACGCCGAATCGGAAGACTCAAAAAAACTGACGGCCTTAAAAGAACGCATTTGCGCGGATTTAAAAGACGAATCTATTAAAAATAAGGCAAACGAAGGCATAGAAGAGCTTTCGGCTATAATTGGAAACGAGCGGAAAGCCGAAACCCGGGAAGGCTCCGGCGTTATAAAATTCGACCCGCTTTTAGTCAGGGGGTTAGGCTATTATACCGGGCCTATTTTCGAGATAAAATCGAAAGACGTCGCCATAGGAAGTTTTGCCGCAGGCGGCAGATACGATAATCTCGTAGAACTTTACGGCGCCCGTCCCGAAGGCGCGTGCGGAATATCGTTCGGCGTCGAAAGAATAATAGATATCATTACCGAAAGGGATAAAGACATATTGAAATCATTTTCTTCGCCGGTAAAGGTTTATATAATTTATTTAAGCGAAAACGAAAAGATATTTGCCTTAAAAACCGCAAAATTTTTCCGTTTAAAAGGAATTGCTGTCGAATTATCCGTTTCAAGCGAACACAATATAGGAAAAGAGATAAAATACGCCGATAAAAAGGGCATAGAATATTTTGCAGTAATAGGCGAAAGAGAAGCCGCGGAACAAAAACTTACCTTAAAAAACCTTAAAACTAGAAAAGAAATGGCCGTTTCCGCAGAAGAAGCCGCCGAAGCAATCAAGCGCAATTAAATTAATTATCGGCTAAAAAGGCATATTAATTTGCATGTTTAAATTTTTTAAAAAAAAGCGCGATAAAACGGTTATAAAATCGGAAATAATAATAAGCGGTTTTAATATTACGGTTTTAAAAAAAGATATTAAAAATCTTCACTTAAACGTACTTCCGCCTGACGGAAAGGTAAGGGTTTCGGCGCCGAAGATAATGGACGACCGGTCCGTCCGCGTTTTTATAATATCAAAACTGCCGTGGCTCGAAAAACACGTTAACAGATTTAAGGAGCGGCCGAGAGAAACTCCGAAGGAGTATATTTCGGGCGAAAGCCATTATTTTAAAGGCGAAAAGTATCTGCTCAACGTTGTCGAATACGGCGGAAAACCTTATATAACCGCAAACAATAATAAATATATAGATTTTTACGTAAAAAAAGATGCGGATTTAGAGGAAAAGAAAAAAATTTTTTTACTCTGGCAGAGGGAAGAATTAGCAAAAGAACTTTCCGGC
>JAKAQA010000018.1:14676-20486 GCA_021811805.1 bacterium
AATAATACAAACTGCTTCCGCTAATATATTTATCTTAGCTATAAATCTATAAATTTTATGAAACAATTTAAAAAAGTATTGATAGCCAACAGAGGCGAGATTGCTTCGAGAGTTATCAGGGCTTGTAAAGAGCTCGGCATTAAAACCGTCGCAATTTATTCCGAAGCCGACAGCCAGGCCCTTCACGTAAAAAAAGCGGATGAGGCTTATCTTGTAGGCCCCGGTCCGATATCGGGCTACCTTAATATCAACAGGATAGTGGATTTAGCCATAAATACGGGCGCCGACGCCATACATCCGGGATACGGATTTCTGTCGGAAAATCCGAAGTTTCCCGAAGTATGCGAAAAAAGAGGCGTAATATTCATAGGGCCGTCTTCCAAAACTATCGCTATGATGGGAGACAAGATAGAATCCAAAAGGCTTATGAAATCCGTTGGAGTTCCGGTAGTCGAAGGATCGGAAGGCGGGGTCGAATCGGAAGAAGAGGCTGTCGCGGTCGCCAATAAAATAGGCTATCCGGTTATGATAAAAGCTTCGGCGGGCGGGGGAGGAAAAGGCATAAGGATATGCTTTAACGACGAGGAGCTGATTAAAAATTTTTCGCTATCCCGTTCCGAAGCCGAAAAATCGTTCGGAAATCCCGAAGTTTTTATAGAAAAATACATAGAAAAGCCGCACCATATCGAATTTCAGATACTCGCGGATAATTACGGCAACATTATACATCTCGGCGAAAGAGACTGCTCGATACAGAGAAGGCACCAAAAACTTATAGAAATAGCGCCTTCCCTTATACTTAACGAAGAAATGCGCAGAAAAATGGGCGAATCGTCTATAAAAGCCGCACGCGCCTGCAACTACCGCAATGCGGGAACCATAGAATATATCGTCGCTCAAAACGGAAATTACTACTTTATGGAAATGAACACCAGGATACAGGTGGAACACAGCGTTACGGAAATAGTTACCGGAGTCGATATAGTAGGAGAGCAGATACAGATAGCTATGGGTAAAGAGCTCGACATTAAACAGGAAGACGTTTCTATGAGAGGGTATGCCATAGAATGCCGCATAAATGCCGAAAATCCCAGAAAAGATTTTATTCCCAGCACGGGAAAAATTACGGCTTATTATTCTCCGGGAGGGATAGGAGTGAGGATAGACGGCGCCGTTTATAAAGATTACGTCATTCAGCCTTTTTACGATTCGATGATTGCAAAACTGACGGTTAGCGGCAGAACTTGGGAAGAGACGGTGCGAAGGGCGCAGAGGGCGCTGGACGAATACGTGGTAAAAGGCATTAAGACTACCATACCTTTTCAGCTTAAAATAGTTCAGGACGAAGATTTTTTAAAAGGCAATTTCGATACGCATTTTATAGACGAAAGGCTTTATTTGAGGGACTATAAATTGCAAAAAGACCCTTTCGACCGGATACTTGCGATATCGGCGGCCATATCGGCTTATTACGGAATTTAGTATAATATAAGTAAAAAGGTAAAAATACATGGAAGAAAAAAGCTACATAAGAAAAATAGGCATTACCGAAACTGTTTTAAGAGATGCCCATCAATCTCTTTTAGCTACTAGAATGATTACTCCCGATATACTCGGCATAGCTAATGTTCTAGATAATATCGGATTCTGGTCTTTAGAGGTGTGGGGAGGAGCGACGTTCGATTCGTGCCTGAGGTTTTTAAAAGAAGACCCGTGGGAAAGGCTCAAAAGAGTCAGAAAGGCATATAAAAATTCAAGGCTCCAGATGCTTTTAAGGGGGCAGAATTTAGTCGGCTACAGGCATTATGCGGACGACGTGGTCGAAAAGTTTGTTTCGTTAAGCGCCGATAACGGTATAGACGTATTCAGGATATTCGATTCGCTGAACGATTTCAGAAACATAAAAAAAGCCGTAGAAACGGCAAAAAAGAAGAAAAAGACCGTCGAGGCTACCATATGCTATACGACAAGCCCCGTCCATACTAACGAGCTTTTTACGCAAATGGCGTTAGAGCTTGAGAATATGGGAGCCGACACTATATGCATAAAAGATATGGCGGGACTTCTCTCCCCAACCAACGCTTATAATCTTGTATCCATGATTAGAAAAAAAATAAGCCTTCCTATACATGTGCATTCCCATTCGACCAGCGGTTTTGCTTCTATGTCTTTATTGAAAGCGGTCGAAGCGGGAGCGGATATTATCGATACGGCCATCTCTTCTATGTCGTGCGGAACGTCGCATCCTCCCACCGAGTCTATGGTTTTTACGTTATCCGAGATGGGTTACGATATCGACCTGGACCTCGAAAAACTTAAAGAAGTTGCGGATTATTTCAGAAACGTAAGGAAAAGATACGGCTCTTTAGAAAGCGAATATACGAATATTAATGCGGATATCATAGTTACCCAGGTTCCCGGCGGAATGATGTCCAACCTGGCAAACCAGCTTAAAGAACAGAATGCCCTCGATAAAATGGAGGAGGTGCTTTACGAAGTCCCCCAGGTCAGGGAGGATTTCGGTTTTCCTCCGTTAGTGACTCCTACCTCCCAGATTGTAGGAACGCAGGCCGCTCTTAACGTTATAACGGGCGAAAAATATAAAGTGGTAACGAGCGAAACAAGAAATTACCTTAAAGGCTATTACGGCAAACCGCCCGCCGAAATTAATTCAGATATTCAGAAACGCGTGCTTGGAAACGAAGAAATAGTTACCGTCAGGCCTGCGGATTTGATAGAGCCGGAATTATCAAAAGAATACAAAGATATTAAAGGGTTTAAAACAAACAAAGAAGATTTACTTTCTTACGTCTTATTTCCAAATATCGCCTTAGAGTTTTTTAAAGCGAGGAAGGAAGGGACTTTGCCGGATTATTCGAAACCTACCGATAAAGAATCGGTTTTACGTCCGGTGCAGGAGCAGAACATCCCGCAAGAATCGGTTGCCGCTTTGGAAAAAGACGGCGGACTGGCTCCGAGCGAGTTTATCGTTACGGTTCACGGCGAAAGCTATAAGATAAAAATTGCAGGCGTAGGACACAAATCCGACCAAAAAAGGCCGTTTTTCTTGAATATCGACGGCGCCCTCGAAGAAGTAGTCATAGAATCGCTTACCGAAATCGTGCCGAGCGCAGGTGGAGAGATAGTCGGCGAAAGCATAGCGAGGTCGAAAAGACCTTCCCCTAAAAGAGACGGAGACGTTTATGCCCCTATGCCCGGAAGAATTACAAAAGTTATAGTTAAAGAAGGCAATCCCGTAAAAGCGGGCGATACCGTTTTAATAGTAGAAGCGATGAAAATGGAAAACGAGATACATACCCCTATCGACGGCGTGGTTAAAGAAATTTATATAAAAGAAGGGGACAGCGTGAATCCGGACGAAACCTTAATTTACGTCGAGGCTTGCAATGCTTAATTTTGTGGTATAATTTAGTAAGAAGGTGAGTTAATTGATTAGAAAACCAGCCGCAATGGGTTATTTTTATCCCGAAGGGCTGAATAATATAAATAATTTAATAGATTCCTTCGGCGTCGTTCCTCCGAAAGAAAAAATAAACGCTTTCGGCATTGTATCGCCTCACGCAGGATACGTATATTCGGGAAAGACGGCATACGCCGGGTTTTCGAGCATTGATATAAAAAATAATATTATTATTATAGGTCCGAACCATACGGGTATGGGAGCCGGTTATTCCGTTATGGATAACGGCAGATGCGACTTTAAAGATTTTTCCGTTCCTATTAACGCCGAACTTGCCGGAGCTATAATAGAAGACGGCGGAAGTCCTTTTGTTTCCGACGAGCTTGCCCATTTGAAAGAACATTCCGTCGAAGTGCAGATGCCCCTTCTCTATAATTTAAAAAAAGATTTTAAGATTGTTCCCATAGTAGTTTCTTTTATAAGTTACGCCGATGCGCTGAACGCTTCAAAGGCGATATATAACGCTTTGAGGAAATTGAATCTGCTCGACGACGTTTTAATAGTCGCAAGTTCCGATATGACCCATTACGAACCGGCGGAATCTGCCAAATTAAAAGACGATATCGCCATTAAAGAAATATTGGATTTAAATCCCCGCGGATTATACGAAAAAGTCAGGGAAAACGATATTACTATGTGCGGTTTTATTCCGGCGGCTATAATGCTTAATATCGCTAAAATGGCGGGCCGCACAAAATCGAAGCTTATAGGCTATACGAATTCCGGATATGCGTCAGGCGACTATTCAAGCGTGGTCGGATATTCTTCTATCGTTATATATTAAAAAAATTAATGGATAATATGAAAACAAGATTCGCTCCGAGCCCTACCGGTTACCTGCATATAGGAGGGGCAAGAACGGCTCTTTTTAACTACGCTTACGCAAAACATAACGGCGGAAAATTTGCCTTAAGGATTGAGGATACTGATTTTGAACGCTCGGAGAAAAGGTTCGAAGAAGATATAATTGAAAGCCTTAAGTGGCTTTCCATATTTCCCGACGAAGAAACAATATTTCAATCCGAACGGCTCGGTATTTATAAGTCTTACGTCGTTCAACTTCTAAAAGAAAATAAAGCTTACTACTGCTTTTGTTCGAAAGAGCTTTTGGAAGAAGACAGGAATAAGCTTATCGCAGAAAACAAAAAACCGATGTACGTCGGAAGATGCCGCGAATTAAAACCGGACGAAGCCCTTTTAAAAACCCCCCATGTTATCAGATTCAGGGTGGACAGGAGTTCCGGCGCCGCTACGGGATTTAAAGACCTGATAAGAAACCAGTATATAAACGTTAACAACGATGAAATAGACGATTTTGTACTCGTCCGGGAGGACGGCATCCCTACTTATAATTTTGCCGTCGTTATAGACGACGCCCTTACCGGAATAACGCATATCGTAAGGGGAGACGATCACTTAAGCAATACGCCCAAGCAGATAATGCTGTATAATGCGTTAGGTTTTAACGCGCCTGAATTTGCCCATGTTTCCATGATACTGGGTTCCGACGGAAAAAGGTTATCGAAAAGGCATGGCGCTACGTCCGTCAATCAATACAAAAAAGAGGGTTTTTTGCCGGAAGCCCTTGTCAATTATTTAATAAGACTCGGCTGGTCGCATGGAAACGACGAAATATTTTCCATGGAAGATATAATAAAATATTTCGATTTAAAAAACATAAGCAAGTCCGCCGCCGTATTCAATACCGAAAAATTGCTTTGGCTGAATTCCCATTATATAAAATTGAAAGACCCATTTATTTTAATCAATTTAATTAACGATATAAAAGACGATTTTCAATCCCCCCTATCCATCGATATAAAAACCGCCGCTCTCGTCGAGTCCCTTAAATCCCGCGCGAAAACGCTGGTAGAATTAAGGAATAAACTGGATTTTTTTATCGGTGAAACCATAGATTATAAAGATGAAATTCTGAACGAATTCAATTTTAACGAAAACGATTCTGCGTTTTTAAAATCGTTTGGGGAATTTATCGCAGGTTTAAGCGATGAAATTTTTAATTGCGGGGATATGGATTTAACCGCTCGAACGGGTAAAGAAAATGCCTTAGAAAAACTGAAAAATTCTATAGAATCTATAAAAAACGAATTTAACGGTTTTCTGTCTAAAAACAACTGGACGATGAAAGAAAAAGCTATGCTCATAAGGCTTGCTTTTACGGGAGAAAAAGTCAGTCCTCCTATATACGAGATGATATTTTCTCTTGGAAAAGAAAGATGCGTTGAAAGAATAGAAAAATTTTCCGATTATATTATAAATATAAAACGTTAATTATTATGCCGTTAAAAATATGCGGAATAGACGAAGC
>JAKAQA010000113.1 GCA_021811805.1 bacterium
GGTTCTCGAAAGCGGCGGTATCGCATGTTTCGGTCTGCGCCGTTACCGCAAAACCGTCCGGTATTTTAACTATAACGTCGCCGTGGCTCATCCATACGCGGCTGGATTTTCCGCATCCGTTAAAAAGACTGCTTTCTTTAATAATTTTAAGTTCGGAGTGTCCGTATTCGCGGTTTTTTGCGGGTATTACTTCTCCGCCGAGAAGATGCGCCATAATCTGCATACCGTAGCATATGCCGAGAAAAGGAACTTCAAGTTTGAATATTTCTTTGGATATGACGGGAGCGCCTTTATCGTAAACCGAAGAAGGTCCGCCGGATAGTATAATTCCGTCGGCGTTAAAATCTTTTATTTTATCGAGCATAGAATTAAAAGGGTATATCTCGCAATAAACCTTGCTTTCCCTTATCTTTCTGGCAATAAGCTGGGTATATTGCGAGCCGAAATCTATTATCAGTATTTTAGAACGGCTTTTTTTCATTCAATCAGTCAAGCCTGTAATTAGGCGCCTCCCTTGTTATAATTACATCGTGCACATGGCTTTCCTTAAGCCCCGAAGACGTAATTTTTATAAATCTGGTTTTAGTCCTCAGTTCTTCTATCGAACGGACGCCGCAGTAGCCCATTCCGGCGCGTAAGCCGCCGACAAGCTGATTTACGGCATCCGAAAGCGTTCCTTTATACGGAACCCTTCCTTCTATGCCTTCCGGAACGAATTTTGACTCGTCCCTTATATGCGACTGGAAGTATCTGTCCTTGGAACCGCTGACCATTGCGCCGAGAGAACCCATGCCCCTGTAAACTTTATAACTCCTCCCCTGATATATAATAGTTTCGCCGGGGCTTTCCTCCGTTCCCGCAAAAAGATTGCCTATCATTACGCAGTTTGCGCCTCCGGCTATAGCTTTTGAAATGTCGCCGGAAAATTTTATTCCGCCGTCCGCTATTACCGGAACGCCGCTTCTGTCGTATGCAACTGAACAGTCTATAACTGCGGATAACTGCGGGACGCCTACGCCGGCGACTACTCTCGTAGTGCATATGGAGCCCGGTCCTATGCCGACCTTTACGGCGTCCACTCCGGCTTTAACCAATGCTTCCGCCGCGTCTTTAGTGGCGATATTGCCCGCTACTATATCCATTTTATAGCGTTTCTTTAAATATTTTATCATATCTATAACGCCTTTAGAATAACCGTGGGCCGTATCTATCACTATCGCGTCTATTTCCGCTTTTGCAAGAGCTTCGACCCTGTCTTCGGTGTCCTTTGAAATCCCGACCGCCGCCGCGACCCTTAGCCTGCCCAGAGAATCTTTGCACGAATTAGGATATTTTTTAATTTTTTCTATGTCTTTAATGGTGATTAAACCTTTCAGATTAAAATTATTATCTACGACGAGAAGTTTTTCTATTTTTTTTTCGTGAAGGGTTTTTTTCGCGTCTTCAAGAGTCGTTCCCACCGGAACGGTAACGAGATTCTCCTTGGTCATAACATTTTCTACCTTCTCGTTAAGATTAACGGAAAACCTCAAATCCCTGTTGGTAAGTATCCCGACCAGCCTGTCTCCTTTTACTACCGGAACGCCCGAAATCATAAATTTTTTCATAAGGTCCAGTGCATGAGAAATTTTATCGTCGGGGTTTACTTTTATAGGATTCGTAATCATTCCGCTTTCGGATTTCTTAACCCTCTCGACTTCCGCCCTTTGTTCTTCGATAGTTAAATTTTTGTGTATTACGCCTATTCCGCCCTCTCTGGCTAAAGAAATCGCTGTTTTGGCTTCCGTTACCGTATCCATCGCGGCGCTGACTAACGGTATGTTTAAGCTGATATTGCGGGAGAATTTCGTTTTTAAATCGACGTCTTTCGGAAGTATCTCAGAATAGTCCGGAACTATAAGAACATCGTCGAAACTTAATGATTCCGCTATAATCTCCTTCATTTTCAATTTCCCTCTCTTAAAATTATTTTTATAACCGCCCCGTCAGGCTGTCGCCTGCCACCCCTCCTTATTAAGGAGGGGAGTGCAAAAAAATAAGTCTCCGTTTAGCTCTTAATCTCCCTATTTGAAAAGGAGGTGTTTAATATCATTCTTTTGCCTATGCGTGCCTTCGAACCTTCATTCAGCTCCCCTCCTTATTAAGGAGGGGAGCCCGCAGGGCGGGGTGGTTGCATTTAGCTAATCAGCCCTTCCAAAAGCCCGCATTCCGAAACCTTAAAACCGGGGACCCCGAAAAAATCCATGCTCTTTAACATTATTGCCGCTCCCGCAAGAACGAGGTCTTCCCTTCCGGGTTCTACGCCTTTAATTTTCAACCTGTCCGCAATTTTTGCATTAATAAATTTTCTGTAAATATCGGCGACGCTTTCTTTCTTCAAAAAATATCCGTTTACCTTAAGCCTGTCGTACCCCCCTATTTTTAAATCCACCATAGCAAGGGTGGTTGCGGTTCCTGCTGTTCCGAGCAGAGCCAGAGGCTCAAACGAATATCCGCTTTTAATAATTTCCGATTTCAGCGAAGATAGTTTTTCTTCTATCTCCCGCTCTAATTTTCCTAAATCTTCTTTGGAAACGGGGTCCGATTTTATAATTTCTTCCGTAAGATGAACGACGCCCATATTAAGGCTGTATTTCCATAGCGGAGCGCCGTTTTTGACGCATGCGTATTCGGTTGAACCTCCGCCTATATCTATTGAATAAAATTCTTTTAAATTATCGAAACAGGATGAAATCCCCTTAAGGGTTATAAGCGCTTCCTTTTCTCCGCTTATAATATTAAGTTTAAGCCCGAATTCTTTAAAAAGAATATTTTTTACGTCCCGTGCGTTAGGCGCGTCCCTCAGGACGCTGGTGCCGCTTATAACTACGCCGCCGGGTTCGATCCCGTATTCTTTAATCTTATTCGTATAGATTTTTAAAGCATCCGTCAGCCTCCTGATGGACGCTGATGTTATAATTCCTTTTTTTTTAAAATTTTCTCCCAGCCTGATAATTTTCATATCGACGTATTCCGGGCTTAAAAAATTACTGCCGGAAGCGATTATCAAGCACCTTACCGTATTAGTCCCTATATCTATAGAAGCCTTAAAAGGCGGAAGGGTTAATTTATCCGCATCCATCGGCGTTTTATCCGCCGTCCCCGTGTTATCGCGTTTATTCAAGATTCAGCCCCGTTCCTTCTTATTAAAAATAATATATTGCGGCTATTCCCCTCTGTATTTTTTCACGTATTTTAAATAATTATCCGCCGATTCCCTGATAGATTCTATTTCTTTTGCGTTCAAATTCTTTTTTATAACCCCCGGAATGCCTGCTACGAGAGAACCGTCGGGAATAACTTCGTTTTCCTTAACCAAGGCTCCAGCCGCTATAATGCAGTTTTTACCGATGCGCGCTCCGGTCAAAACTATGGCTCCTATGCCGATAAGACAGTTATCGCCTATTTCGCATCCGTGAAGATTAACGCTGTGTCCTATTGTAACGCCGTTTCCTATTATAAGCGGTCCGGTATCGTGCTGTACATGGAGAACGCTGTTGTCCTGAACGTTCGTATCGGTTCCTATCCTTATGTAGTTGACGTCTCCCCTAACCACGGAACCGAACCATATGCTCGAACCTTTCCCTATTTCTACGTCTCCTACGATAACGATATTTTCGCAAAGATATACCGTTTCGTGGATTTTCGGATATTTTCTCATATAAGATTCTATTATCATAAGCCTATGCAAATCCTCCATGCCCTTTAATCGATTTAAATAATATTATATACCACAATTATAACGCAAATCGATATATAAAACCCCGACGCCTTTATTGACGCTCTTTTTTAATAAGTATTTTAGAAAGCGACCCTGCCTGTCTTTTTGCTTCTATTACGTCTTCTATGCCGTTTAATTTAAAAGGCCTGTGTCCATACATAACCTTTTCCACGTTCCCGGCAATTTTATTAAAGGGTATTTTCCCGTCCAGAAACGAATTCACAAAAAATTCGTTTGCCTCGCAAAAAACGGCAGGCATGCTTTTTCCCGTCCTCAAAGCATATCTTGCGAGGTTTAAAAACGGAAATTTTTCGTTATCGGGCGCGAAAAATTCCAGGCTTCCCACCTCCGCAAGATTTAGCGGCTTCATCAGTCCGTTAAACCTGCGCGGATAAGACAGGGCATAGCCTATAGGCCCCTTCATATCCGCTTCGCCCATCTGGGCAATAACGGAGCCGTCTTTAAATTCCACCATCGAATGAACTGCCGCCTGAGGATGTATTAAAACATCGACCTGTTTTTCGTCCATATTAAATAAAAAACAGGCTTCTATTATTTCAAGCCCCTTGTTTGCAAGAGTGGATGAATCTATGGTTATCTTTTTCCCCA
>JAKAQA010000114.1 GCA_021811805.1 bacterium
GTTATCCGTTAAAACTAAACGCACCCTGCCTCTCGGGCTAAAAAACTCGTTTAAGCCGATACTATAAGACGGGCAGACGGGAAGGCACTTGCCGCAGTGAACGCAATTAAGATAGGTTGAATTATGCTCTTCCGCATATTTATCTTTGTCTTTCAATCGGTAAACTCCTTGAGGATTTATCCATAGCGGACGGACTAAAATATCTTTCCGGGGTTTATAATATTTTGAGGGTCAAACGCCTTTTTAATATTTTTTAACACGTTCATATAATAATCGCCGTATTTTAATTTCATAAACTCTTTCTTTTCGAGTCCTATGCCGTGTTCGCCCGACAAGCTTCCGCCCAGTTCGACGGTCTTTTTTAGAATATCGTATTTTGCCCTTTCGCCTTTTCGAACCATTTCGGCATTATTTTTATCCAGCATAATATTTACGTGAATATTGCCGTCTCCGAAATGTCCGAAATTTATAATAGGGATATCGTATTTTCTCGAAGTTTCTTCTAAAAACGAAAGCATCCCGGGGATTTTATTTATAGGAACGGCAATATCGTTGTTTATTTTAAGGTCGCCGTATTTCCTTAAAGACGGAGATATGGCTTTTCTCGCGTCCATTATAACTTTTTTATCCTCGTCTTTTCCGGAAGCAAAAAGAAAAATAGGCGAAAATTCTTGCAATATTTTTTCATATTCCCCTATAGATTTATCCACCTCTTCCCGAGAACCGTCGGCTTCTACTATAAACAAAAAATTCCCTTCTATTTTTATTATATCGCTTTTGAAATAGCCTTTGACGGATTCGATGGAAGATTTGTCCATAAATTCCAGCATAGACGGCCTATTCCTCAGTTTCAAAAGAGAAATTGCGGCGTTAAATCCGTTATTAATATCGTCAAACGACACTAAAATCAGCGAATTTGCTTCCGGTTTCGATAAAATTTTAAGCGTAATTTTGGAAAAAAGGCCGAGAGTGCCTTCCGAACCGGTAAAAAGCTGGGTAAGATTATATCCCGAAACGTTTTTAACGGTTTTTGAGCCGGTATCGATAATTTCGCCTTCCCCCGTTATAACCTCCAGCGCCGCAACGTAATCTTTGGTAACGCCGTATTTTACGGCGGCCGGCCCTCCGGAACATTCGGCGACGTTGCCGCCGATAGTCGAAAACTCATAACTTGCCGGGTCCGGCGGATAAAAGTATCCCTTTTCGGAAAGGTAAGACTTCAGGTCGGCGTTTATAATGCCTGGTTCTACGGTAACAAACATATTTTCTTCGTCTAATTCCAGAATCCGGTTCATTTTCGTAAACGAAACCACGACGCCGCCTTTTAACGGCAGACTTCCGCCCGAAAATCCGCTTCCGGAACCCCTTCCGACTACGGGAGTATTATATTTTAAGCATAGCTTGACTATTTTGGATATTTCTTGCGCATTAAGCGGAAATACGACGACGTCCGGCATAAAATCCTTGGATGTAGCATCGTAGGAATAGCACAGAAGTTCCTCGGTTTCCGACAGAACCCTGTCCTTTCCCAGCAGCATTTCAAATTCATTTATAAGTTTTTTATCCATAATTCGATAAATATCCTGCCGCCGTTAATGCTAAGATTGCGAGCTTTTTATAGCCTCGGCAACTTTTCCGAAAGCAACCGCCCTGTGCGATATTGCGTTTTTTTCCTCCGCGCCTATCTGCGCCGCCGTTTTATTAAACTCCGGCACGATAAAAACGGGGTCGTAGCCGAAACCTTTCGTTCCGCTTATTTCTTCCGCAATTAAACCTTTTAATTCTCCGTAAAAATACTCGAAACTATTTTTTTTAATATCGTAAAGGCAGGCATGGCAGACGAATTTAGCGCGCCTGTTTTCCGCACATTCCGTTTTTAAACTCATGCCGTTAAGAAGTTTCTCTATGTTGGCAATATCCGAAGCATTTTCGCCCGCGTATCTTGCCGTAAAAAGACCGGGGGCGCCCTCTAAGCACTCGACCTCTAGTCCCGAATCCTCGCCGATTATAAAATCGAGATTTAATTCTGCCCTTAACTCCGGATTTTCTTCCAAAAATTTCAGGTAGCCCTCAGCCTTAGTTTTTGCGTTATCTTCGTATGTTTCGCGGTCCTCGACTATCTCAACCCGATAACTTTTATCCAAATAAACTAAATTTAAACTTAAACCGGCAAATTTCCCCATTATAGCTTCAATTTCTTGAAACTTATGAGCATTGCCTGTAGCTATAAGAATATTTGCCATAAAATTTATTATTCTAAATATTTAAACCTTTTCCGAACGAAATATTGCCAGCGCCATAGTTTTACTTTATCAAATATTTGGAATTTATTCAATTTTTTGGGAATTTCTATTCCGCCTATGCTATAATGGAATAAAGATTTTTACGAGGATATTTATTATGGGCGCATTATCTAAGAGCGTTGAAAAACCTGATAAAAGTATAACGCGAGAAATACTGATAAAAAATTCTAAAATATTAGATAAAGATGAACTATACCTAAACCTCAAAGATTTGCCGCCTGAAATTAATCGTGACAATTTTTGGTCTTACAGCAAGAATGATTCAATATTGCCCGACAGAATAATAATAGAACATGTATTAATTTATGGGGATTTAAACGAGATAGCGGCGCTGTTTAAAATTATTCCTGCAGATAGAATTATAAAAGTATTCAGGTTATTTATAAAACCTCAAAATAAATATAACGATCTAAAACTTTTTCGGTTACTGGATTTTATTCTACCCATTTTTAAAAAAAATGTGGCCTAAAAATACTGAAGAAATACTGAAAATTTTAGGAAAAGAAGAGGAAATACAGGACTTTATTCTCGTGGGCGGTTCTGCTTTGTCTTTTTATCTTAAACACAGGCTTTCGGAAGATATAGACCTTTTCACAGCTCAAGATATTTTAGATGAAAACCGGATATATAAACTTCTTAAGAAATTGAAAGATAAAAAAATTAAAATTATTCCAAGATTTTCTAAATTCAATAAAAAAAACCAGCCTATACAGTACGATTACATTCTCGACAAAACTAAAGTTACCTTTTATGCCTACGAATTTGACTTTATATCTAAAAAAGAAAATTCCGAAATATTGTTCGATAATCTAAAAATAGCCAAACTAAAAATCTTAATGGCTATGAAAACCACGGTATTGAATTACAGAGGTAAACTTAGGGATTATTACGACCTTTATGTTTTATCGAAAAAGTTCGGTTTAAATAAATTAATAGAAAAAACTTTAAAAATTCAACCGTTATTCTATAATGAAAAATTATTTTTAAAGCAACTTACAGGCTTAATAGATATTAAAGAAAATTTTTTAAGCAGCGACTTAAAACCTTCATATAATATAAGTAAAGCAGAAATAGAGGAATATTTTAAAAAAGAAATCGAAAAATATTTAAAAGATAAATACGGCGATAAAGATAAGGCTTAAAACGTGTTAAATTTAAACCGTTTCATTGATATCTCTTTATGCGGCGTCTTTGCCGCCGTCCTTCTTTCCGAAGAAATAAAAATAAAAAGATTTTGCGGACTGGACGGTATTGAGTTTAAACTCCTGCAGGGAATAGCGGTTAAAATGTGCGGCGGTTTTCTTATCTTTTATCTGCAACCTTAAATCTAAGGCCGTTTTGACGGTTATTATCTTATTTTCTAAAAACAGCCCTACGACATGCCCGTTTTTCGTAGAAATCTCTTCTCCGATTTTGTATTTCTTACGAAGAATTTGATTATTCTATAAAATCGTTGTATATTAAATAAATGGGTTTATTCGGGAAAATTTTTTTTGCGATAATAATAGATATATTTTTAGAAATTTACGTATTTATAGAAATAGCCGAAAGATTAGGTTATCCCGCAACGGCTGGGTTTTTGATATTTTTTAGTATCGCCGGCTACATAATAACAAAAAGAATTAAGTATATCGCTTTTCAAAATGCGCTTTACGATTTTTCCGCCGGAAAAATTTTAAATAAAAATTTAATTAAATCTACCGCTTATTTTATAGCCGGAATACTGTTTTTTATTCCGGGATTTATCACCGATTTTATAGCAATTCTTTTTTTAATTCCGTTTTTAAATTATTATCTGGTATATTTTATATTTAAATATTTTAAAAATAAGTTAAAAGGCAATTTTACTTATTATTATAATAATAATGTCCGCAATGATGAAGACGAACGCGACGCCTATATATTTACGGCTGAATCCACGCCGTCCGAAGATTCGGACGATAACGAAAAAACGCATAAAAGGCTGATTTAATAACTCTGCCTTTTAAAAAAAAATTAAAGTAAATAAATATTAGTGGACTTGCCGCTTATGATTAAACTGCTGTTTATAGCTT
>JAKAQA010000115.1 GCA_021811805.1 bacterium
CCACGTTGCGGCTTCATAATGAGCGTAAGTGCATACTCCGCAAATTCTCTGGGCGAAAAGACCCGCATCTTCCGGAGCCCTTCCGTTAAGTATAAGTTCTATGCCCCTGAAAAGCGTGCCTGAAGAATATGCTTCGCTGATTTCATTGCCGTTAAGGGTAGCTTCTATTCTAAGATGGCCTTCTATTCTCGTAACGGGGTCGACTATAATTTTTGTTGCCATATATCCTCCATATGTTATGTTGATTCGGAAAATTTTAAATTATTTTATCTTATTCCGTCTTGTCATTATTTTTGCCGGAATCGCCGTTTTTTTCATTTTTAGATTTTTTGGCTTCCCTTTTCTTTTTGACGCCGGTATATATGGCATGGGCGGCAATTCCAACGCCGGCCGCTCCGAGAAGAGCCACTCCGAATTCATCGGCGGTCGCCTCTACGGCAGGCAGTATAATTTTTGCATCGGCGTTAGGTTTCTCGAACGGCGTCATCCTGTCCCAGAATACAGGTTCGGAACAGCCTATGCATCCGTGTCCCGCCCTCATAGGAAAACTCATATCCTGATTGTATTCTACGGTAGTGCAGTTGTTCCATGTAAAAGGACCTTTACAGCCCATCATATAAAGACAGTATTCTTTTTTGGCTCCGTCGTCGCCCCATTCCCTGACATATTCTCCCGCTTCGAAATGACCCCTCCTGTAACAGTTGTCGTGGAGCCTGCCTGAATACGCCCATAGCGGACGTCCTATATTATCGAGCTGAGGGGCTTTTCCTATAAGTATATATTCTACGAGGGTGCCTACCACGTTTACGGGATTTGCCGGACAGGCGGGAATGTTTATAACGCTTCTGTTTGTAACGGAGCTGAGGCCTACCGCTGCAGTCGGGTTGGGCGCGGCGGCCGGTATTCCGCCGTAAGCGGCGCAATTTCCTATGGCGATTACAATGCCCGCATCTTTTGCAGTTTCCTTAACTATTTTTAAGCCGGTATCTCCTTTTGCCCCGATGGTCAGAAATTTTCCGTCCATTCCGGTAGGTATCGCGCCTTCGACCACTAATATATATTTGCCTTTATCCTTTTTGACGGTTTCTATTCTTCTTGCCTCCGCCTGATAACCTGCTGGAGCCATTATCGATTCCATATAGTTTACGCTTACGTAATTAAGTATTATTTCGGCCGGAGTAGGATTTGCGTTTCTTATAAAAGCTTCGGTATTTCCCATGCAGTCGGCCATATCGAGCCATATAAAAGGCGTTCTGGTGAGGATGTTTGCGGCTCTTGCTACTCTGGGTTCGAATATGTAAGGAAGCATTAAAGCGGAAGTCAGGAATGCGCTCCATTTAAGGAAATCCCTTCTGGAAACTCCATAGATATCGAATATATTAGGGAGGTTTTCTTCTTTGTCTTTTTTATCGTTAAAGTATTTTTTTTCGAGTGCGTCTAACCGTTTATCGACTTTTTTTAAAACTTCGCCCGGGTACTTCGAGATAAATCTTAGAGGGTCCCACTTGAAACCGGCATTAGGATTATTGCCGTTAGAGTTGGAATGGTTATCGTTGTCCATAAAGCCTCCTAAATTAATTTTATAAGTTAAAAAGCAAATAAACGGAGACGACGATATTTTTATTATATATTTTGGGGATAAATGTTATATAATAAATTTATTTCTTTTATCATATCGCAAAAATATCAAATGTCAAATTAAATTTTTATTTTTGTAAAATTTTTTATTTTAGAGTTTTATGCATGAATTTTCTATAGCGCTTGAAATAGTCGATACGCTTGAAGAAAACGGATATTTAGACGGCGTAAATAAAGTAAATTCCGTCAGGCTTAATATCGGCAAATATTCCGGCATTGATAAAAATTATCTAGGTTTCGCTTTTCAAAATCTCGACGACGAAAGATTTAAAGGCGTTTCGCTTGAATTTGTTTCAAACGATTCCGACGAAATCAAGATAGAGGAAATTATGGTGGATTAATGAAATAAGGAGGCGTTTTATGTTGAATTCTAACCGTATTAACCGGGGAAGCAAAGTCGGAAGCGCGGGCAGAAGCGGCAGGTCTTTATCGGTGCAGAGAAACGCTATGGAATCCAACGACGTTATCGCTAAAAAAAATAAAGCGGTATTCGGCAGGACTTTCGTCATTAATTTTTTAAGTTCGCCAGGGTCCGGAAAGACTTCGCTGTTGGAATCGATAGTGCCGGTTTTGAAGTCGGAAGGGTTTAAGGCTGCGGTTATAGAAGGCGACGTAGAAACCGACCTCGACAAAAAACGCATTGACGCCTTAGGCATTCCGGCATATCAGATTATCACTAACGGGACGTGCCATCTCGACGCAAAAATGGTAAGCGTTTCTTTAGATAAGCTGGATATTAAAGACGCGGACGTAATTTTTATAGAAAACGTCGGGAATTTAGTCTGTCCGACTTCTTTTAACCTTGGGGAAGATATGAAAGCCGTGGTGCTTTCCGTAACGGAAGGGGACGACAAGCCGTTGAAATATCCGGCTGCTTTTTATAAATCGGAAGCGATGGTTATAAATAAAACAGACCTGCTCCCCGCGCTCGATTCGGACATCGCAAAGATAAAAGAAAATGCTCTGTCCATAAATAACGGCCTGATAATATTCGAAACGTCGTGTAAAAAAAAGGCGGATTGCGGCGGCGCCGTTAACAAAGGTATCGCGGATATGGTTTCTTTTATAAAGGAAAAAATAAAACTCAAAGCCGGCGAGTTCAAAAAATAATGAATATTTGCGCGGCGGGGGACATCCACGGAAGAATAGATAAATTTTACCGTTGTATTAAAAAATTCGAGTCGGAACTTGAAACTAATTTCGACGCCGTTTTGCAGGTAGGCGATTTCGGCATATGGATAAACGCGGATTATCATGACGGGGTTACAAAATTTCATAGCGGAACGGGAGATTTTCCGGCATGGTACCGCGAAAAGAAAGCCGTTCCCGTTAAGACTTATTTCGTAAACGGAAATAACGAAGATTTTAATTTTCTTAATTCGGTAAAATTATCTGGGGATTTAGAAATTATTAAAAACCTGTTTTATATGCCGAACGGGACGGTAGCGGAAATAGAAGCCGAAACGGGTAAGGGTAAAGAACGCCTTATAGTCGCCGGCATAGGGGGAAAATACGACCCCGAACATTTCGGACGCAACGAGTCGGACAGATATTATACCAAATCCGAGATAGGCAATTTATTGAGATACGCAGAAGAAAACAAAGGAAAAGAAGACAAAAGCATAGATATTTTTATTTCGCACGATGCGCCGGAGGGAGTCCTTATAGAAGATAACGATAAAAACAGATACTATCCTAAGGCGGTCGGACTCAGGGATGTTATTTTAAAAATAAAGCCTAAAATGGTTTTTTTCGGACACCATCACGGAATATGCAAATCGGAAATAGAGGGCATACCGGTTTACGGGCTTAACGTTTTAGGAAAAAAAGGCGCGCTGCTTTCGACGGTTATGAAATGCGAGCCGAAAAAAGGAAAAGCGGATAAATATAAAGGAGTAAAGTATTTTGAAGAACCGGTCATCAAATAAAAATAAAACGGATAATTTATATGAAACAAAATCGGGCGGCATAAACCGTTTTTTATTATTATACTGCGCCGTATTATTAATATTTGCATTTCTTTTAAATGCGGTAAACGTTTTTGCCGGTCCCGACGGGTCGGGCAACAATTTTTTTTATAAAGGCCCAATGGCCTTTGCTTATTTGAGACCCGGAAAATTTATAACCGAACAGGCTTTGGACTATCAGTCTTTTAATTCAAAATTCAACGATAAAGGTTCGGTCGAACATTTAAGCTATAATGTCGTAAAATATGTTTACGCGCCCCAGTTTATAGGCACGTTTAATTTATTCGGTTTAGACAACTACATAGAAGCCATTATTCCTTTCGGCAAGGTTCTTATGAGCACGAAATTCAATCATTCGAGGGGCGGATTGGACGACCCCGAACTGTATTACGGAATATATGTTTACCATTATAGCGGAAACAGATTTACTATTAACTTTTTGCCGCAGTTAAGCATTACTTTTCCTTACGGAAACTGGAATAATTCTTCGCTTGTCAACATAGGAGGAGACGAGTGGCAGTTTCAGCCGGCGTTAACCGGAATTTTCGGCATTAAGGCGCCCGGCGGACAAAAAATTATTTTAAACTACGCTTTAGGCTACAGCGATAACAAAGGGCATCCCGCCGTAAACGATTCGGCTATTAACGATGAAGGATTCAGCTATAC
>JAKAQA010000116.1 GCA_021811805.1 bacterium
CGGCGTCTTTTACGGCTACGATATCCTTAGCGCCGGCTCTGTTTTTGGCCAGCGAATATGCGCAGATTAATAAACTTTCCACGCCGGCAATATTTATTCCTAAAACATACGATAATGTTTTTGCAATAGTCAGAGAAACTCTGATGCCTGTATAAGAACCCGGTCCTAAAATAACTGCTATTCCGGTTAAATCGCTTAATTTAATACCGGCTTTCCGCATTATTTCGTCTAATTGTTTAAATATCAATATAGAATGTTTCTCGTGAAAGTCCGAAACGGATTCGGAAACCTTATCGAAATTTTCATCCGTAATTAATAAACTGGAATATCCGCTTGAACTGTCTATCGACAAGAAAAACATCTTATGTTTTTACAAATCTTATTATGTCGTTATAAGAAACGAACAGCAGAAGCATAATTAAAAGCGCAAATCCGACTTTTGCCGCAGTTTCCTGAAATTTAACGCTTAATGGCCTCCTTTTTACCATTTCTATAAAAGAGAATAATAAATGTCCTCCGTCCAACGCGGGTATGGGAAATAAATTTACAAGCCCTATATTAACGCTTATAAACGCTATGAAATAAAAGAAACCGGAAACGCCGAGGCTTGCCGCTCTTCCGGAAAGCTGGGCTATCATTATAGGTCCGCCCAGATCGCTCGCCGGAAGTTTTCCGGCTATCAGATAAAAAAGGCTTACCACAGTGATATATATAATAAACCAGATTTCTTTTACGGCGGAGTATAAAGAATTCAATAAACCGGTATGTTTGTAAAAAACGGCTTTGCTGGAAGGCGTTATTCCTATAATATATCTTTTTACCTTCTGCCGGTAAATGTTTAAACCGGAAGTCAATTCCGGTTTTAAAACCACTTTTTTATTAAAGTTATTTTCTTTAATTCCTAAAGTTATTTTATTCTTGCCTAATTTTTCTATATATTTCGACAAAGCCGCCCACGAATTAATCTTTATTCCGTTAATGCTTGCAACGATATCGCCTTTTTTCAGGCCGGCTTTTACGGCAGGCATACCTTTCATGACCCCGCCTATAACCGGCTTTAAAACCGGTCTGCCCCCTATAAAAATAACGGTAAATATTACGGCGGCTAACACGAAATTAAAAAATGGTCCGAAAAAAATAATTAAAAACTTTTTATAAGGCGGCAGATTGCTGTAGGAGCGTTTTTGATCTTCCGGAGGCAGATCCTCGGAAGGGTCTTCGCCGAGGAGTTTAACGTATCCCCCTAAGGGAAGCGCGGAAATAACGTATTCCGTTTCTCCGATTTGCTTTCCGAAAGCCTTAGGGCCGAAACCTAAAGAAAATTTTTCCACTTTGACGCCCATTTTTTTTGCGACTATGAAATGTCCGAACTCGTGGATAAGGACGATTATGCTTATTACAATCAGAAAAGCAGCGATGTCGTAAATAATTCCGTTAATCATAATTTATTTTTATTTATTAAAAATTTTTATTATATTTCAATATTAATATATTTTATTATATTTTTTTTTTGCTGAAAATGCAATTTTTTTTAACTTCTCAGTGTGATTCCGAAACGGACGTTCAACTCTTTCAGCAGGCCGTCCCTTAATAAATTAACTTCTTCCATGGTAAGAGTTCTGTCGTCCGCTATTGCGTCGTATCTTATAAGAAAAGATGTTTTGCCTTCTTCTATCTGCTTTCCGGTATAAACTTCGACCAATCTTACGTTTTTGATAAGCGCGGAAAAACCTTTGACTAATTTTTCGACGGCGGCATATTCGATGCCGGAGTCGGCAATAATAGAAATATCCTGCTCTATTTCAGGATATTTATTAGGCTGGATAAAAGACTTTTTACCGGAAATAAAATCTTTTATAAAATCGATATAGAACTCGAATGTAAAAATTTTATGCTCTATCTTGAACTCGTCGAGAATTTCTTTTTTTATTTCACCGAAAATACCGGCTCTATTTTTAGCTATTAAAATCTCTAAAGCCGTATTTTCGTTATAAAACGCATTCGCATCGGTTTTATTGAACGCAAATTTTTTAATACCCGATTCTTTAAGCAAAAGTTCCGCTACGCCTTTTCCGTTATAAAATTCCGTCTCGCGGCTCGAATGTTTGATTCCCGTGCAAACGATTCCGCATAAAATGTTTTTTTCCGCAACCGGATATCCGACGGATCCCTCTCCTAAATAAATCTTTCCAATTTCAAATATTTTGATATTTTTATATTTTTTAGAATTTTGCGATACCGCCTTTAATAAATCCGGTATTATACTGATTCTAAAAAACGAATAATCCTTGGATACGGGATTTTTAAGCTCCAGGACTCCGGTTTTATCGCCTCCCGCTATTGAAATATTTATCTCTTTTTCTCCGGTAAGCGATGGAGAAATAATCTCGATAAATCCGTTGCACCTTAATAAATTTCTGAAAAACATCGACGTTTCGAAGTTCGGATTCTTTTGAGGCGGCCTTAAAATGCCGGATGGAACGGAAGATTTAATATTATCGTAACCGTAAATTCTGAATACGTCCTCGTAAATATTCACGTCTTCGGTTATATCGCTTCTGAAAAAAGGCGGCATAACCGATATGCTTTCTCCGCCTCCTGCATTTTCAGATTTATTATCTATAATTTCATATCCAAGCCGCGATAAAAAACGGGATGCTTTATTTTTTACGGCAGAATCTCCAAGAAAATCGGACAAATCATTTAATTTTATTTCATAAATTTTCGGTCTGCCGAATTCATTTATATCGTAGGCATGGCAGGAAACGTTAAAACCTGCGGCGTATTTATCGAGAAGATGCAAAAAACGCCTTATTCCGAATATGCTTAAAGACGGATGAAGGCCTTTTTCAAAGCGCGTCGAAGCATCCGTTCTTAGAGACAGGGTCCTTGATGTTTTTCTTACGCTCGACATGTTGAAATTTGCCGCTTCTACTATAATATCGGCGGTATTTTCGTCGATTTCGCTGTTCGATGAGCCCATAACTCCGGCAATGGCAATAATCTTATTTTTATCGGCTATAACGATATCCGAGCCGGATAATTTTCTTTCCTTGCCGTCGATAGAAATAACCGATTCGCCTTCTCTGGCATGCCTTGCGATAATCTTACCGCCGTCCAGTTTTCCCGCATCGAATGCATGGAGGGGTTGAGCCGTTTCAAGCATAACGATATTGGTTAGATCCACTATATTATTGATAGGCCTGATACCGCCCTTGAGCAATTTATTTTTAATATCCATGCTCGATTCCTTTATTTTTACGCCTGAAATCTTAACCGCGATATAGGACGGAACCAAGTCTTTATTTTCTACATTCACTGCTAATTCGCTTTCCTTGGATGAAAATTTCCCTGTAGGCTCAAATTCGATGCCGCCGTAAAGTTTGGGTAAAACCGGAACTTTATCCAATATAGCGGATAATTCGTAGGCAAATCCCAAAACGCCGAATAAATCCGGTCTGTTAGGCTCAAGGTCGAATTCCAAAACGGCATCGTTTAATTCAAAAATATCGTAAGCCGTTCTGCCTATTTTTTCAAAAGGAAACTTTATTATCGAAGATACGTTCAACTGCATGCCTAAATCTTTTTCCGAACAGAAAGCCGCTTCCGAAATTACGCCGAATATAGCTTTATCCCTTATCTTTAAACCGTGTTCGAAGACGGTTCCTTTTGTAGCGATTAAAGGCTTCTCTCCGACTTTTATATCGAGCCCTTCTTTTGTAAAAACTATTTTTTTAGTTCCGACGGTTTCTCCGCCGTAAACTTCCGCAATGCCGAACTTATCGCTCGACGGATGCTCCGTTATGCTTTTAATTTCTCCCACTACTATATTTTGAAACGATTTTTTTTGCGAAAAATAAGGAAAAAATTTTTCCACTTCCATTGTTCTGGTGTTTAAAAGATTTGCTATTTTTTCGGCGTCCGTATTGAAATTTACAAATTCCTTAAGCCAGTTCAAGCTAACTTTCAATTTAAAATTCCTCCTTTTTATAAAAAATCTATTAAATAAAATCGAATAAGCCGGGCTGAGCCGATAAATCTTCTTCGTCAGATTTTCCGGAGTATATTTTATTATATACCTGCGTCATCTCTTCGGCGGCTTCCGTTATATCGAAAGAAAAATCTTTATTTAACTTTAAACCCGAAACCCCTAATCCTCCGAAAAGAGATTTTAAGCCCATATTATCTTGGGAATTCATAAGTTCCAGATTATATTCCGGCACAAAAACGGGTCTTTTCTGCTTTATAGAAAAA
>JAKAQA010000019.1 GCA_021811805.1 bacterium
ATTCCTTAAAAAAATCGTTCTTGGATAAAAATGTTTCCAGTACGGGATGAAATAAATCGTAATACGTATAATTTTTAACGGTTAATTTATCTTTCAGTTCGTTATAAAGTTTCGTTCCGGGAAGAGGAGTCAGCACGGAAAAGACCGGAACGCTTATTTTAAGCCTTTTTACGAAATCTATTAATTTCTTAAAATCCAATTTTGTAAAATCGGGCGATACTATAAAAGACGCGGTAACGGCGACATTATTTTTTTTCGCTATATAGTAAGCCTTTTCGTTATTTAAAGATGAATTGCTTTTATTAATGGTATTTAGTTTCTCGTCGTCAACGCTTTCGAATCCTATAAAAATGTTGGACAGGCCAAGTTCTTTCCACTGCGAAATTAGTTCCGGGTGCTTTACTATGGTATCGCTTCTGGCTTGTATAGTATATAGTTTATATATTTTTTCTTTTTTTAAGAGTTCCCCGATTTTTTTTGCCCTTTTAACGTCGCTGAAGAAATTATCGTCGGTAACGAGGACGTAATCTTCTTTGATTTCCTTAAGTTCGGCGATAACTCTTTCGGGGGATTTAGACCTGTAGGAGCCTCCGTAAAAATTCCAGACGCTGCAAAAATCGCATTTAAACGGACATCCTCTTGCGGTTTCTAAACATGCAAGCGACGTCCTTATCCCTAAGTAATATTTTTTTCTATATTCTTCGGTAAGATGCCTTGCAAAGAAAGGAAGGTCGTTTATATTTTTAAGCAGTTCGCGGGGCGGATTTTTTATCTGGCCGCCGTTTTCGTTATATATTATGCCTTTTACATTCGACAGAGGCAAATTAGAGGAAAAGGCGTTAACAAGTTCCCTGACGGTGTATTCTCCTTCCCCTACGACGACCGCGTCTATTTCTTTAACGTTAAAGTCGAAAGAATATACGGAAACATGATGCCCCCCCACAAAAACATAACGCACCCCTAATTCATTTTTTACTCTTTTTGCAAGTTGGATGGTTCTATAAACGTCGGGAGTAAAAGAACAGGAAAAGCCTATTGCCTCCGGTTTAAATTCTTTTATCGAATTTTCTAAATATGTATCGGGGTCGCAATCTACGGCTCTTAAGTCGGCTATTTTTACCGTATGGTCGTCTCTGAGAAGGCTTCCGGCTATTGCTTCCAGTCCTGTAGGTTCAATTAAAGATACGTTGTTAAGTCCTATTACGCTTATATTATTCGGTTGGACTAATAATATTTTCATGGTTTTTATGCTCTGTATAGCTAAGTTTTATTTATGCGGCATGCGCGCCGTATATATTTTATACGGCTATTATACGCAATGCTCCGCTTAAAATAAGTATATCACAATAAATATCAATAGCCAAACTATTTTATTTTTAACATTTTTGCGGGCAGGGTTTAAAGGGTAAATTTATTTATATCCCCTAAAAGCTCCTCTAAACCTTTTTCTTCGGTGCCTCCGCTTTTTTCGACGCCTTTTTCTTTATCGCTTTCGGAAGCCTGTCCGCCGTTTTTTAAAAAATCGGCTAAATCGTAACCGCTTTCGGGCGGACTTTTTTCTTCCGAGCCTTCTGGAACTACGGTTTCCTTTTCGTCTTTCGAGGCGCCGGATATATCGATTTTAACCCGCTCGGACGGAAAAGAAACCTCCATGTTTTTATCGGCTTCCCTGTTTATTAAGTCGGTATTCGTCCGGAGGAGGTTTTTTATCGAATTTATCATGACGATTCTTTTATTTAGCAGGCCGTCTATATCTTTGGTTATTTCCAAATATTTTTTGTTTGCGTCTTTTATGATGTTTTCGGCTTCGGCGACAGCCCCTTTTTTTATAGCTTCCGCTTCCATTATTGCCGCCTTTTTTATGTCGTTGGAAACGGATTGTACCATAAGTATAGCTTCGCTGATGGACTTATCTTTTTCCTTGTAATCGGCGATTTCCTGATTTTTTTTGACTAATTCTTCTTTCAGCCCGTAATATTCGCCGTATAATTTTTCCATATCCTTTGCGACTATTTCAAGAAAATTATCGACTTCCGTTACGTCGTAGCCTTTTATTTTTTTTGAGAATTTTTGCGACCTTATTTCGATAGGAGAGAGTTCCATAATTTTATCCTCGTTTTATTTAAATTATTAACGGCAGAATATAATTAAATTCCGCAAATTTTAATAAAGTTATGAGCATCCAGATTATAAAAATAACTATTATAGGCGATAGGTCGAAAGCAAAGCTGTTTCCGATGGGAAGTATCAGCCTTACCTTATTCAGAACGGGTTCGGTAATGTCGTTTATAAAACGGACTATAGGATTATAGGGGTCCGGGTTTACCCATGAGAGCAGGGCTTTTATAATTATTATCCACATATATACATTGAGAATAGTGTATAATATATCGAAAAAATATTGGATAAAATTGATAAATAAAAGATTCATCGTTAGTTTTTTAAAAATTTAATATATAATATAACATAATTATCCGATAATATACAATAATTATGACAAACAGCGAAATTGCCGAAATTTTCGAACATATCGCGGAAATTCTTGAAATAAAAGGAGAAAACCCTTTTAAAATACGCGCTTATCTAAATGCCGCCGCCGTTATAAGCAGGCTCGGAGAAAATTTATCGGATATAGTTTCGGGCGGACGGCATTTGGACATTCCGGGCATAGGAAAAGACCTTTACTTAAAAATCAAAGAGCTCGTGAACACGGGGAAGCTCGCATATTACGACGAGCTTGTCGAGTCGGTGCCGGAAGGACTGCTTGAACTTATGAAACTTCGCGGATTGGGACCTAAAAAGGCAAATCTTCTGTATAATGATTTTAATATAAAAGGCATAAAAGAACTTGAAGAAGCTATTAAATCGGGTAAGCTTAGCGGGATAAGCGGTTTAGGGCAAAAAACCGTAGAAAATTTAAAAAAATCGATAGAAGATTATAAAGTTTTTAAACAGAGATTTTTATATATAGACGCCTTTAATCAGGCGCTTCTATTCGAAGCCTTCCTGAAAAATACCCCCAAAAAAATTATAGACAAAATGCAGACGGCCGGCTCCCTGAGAAGAAAAATGGAAACCGTAGGCGATATCGATATCGTTGCTTCGGTTTTAGCGGGTAAAGAAGAACAGTTTTCCAAAAAGTTTTTAAGTTATCCCGAAATTTTAAGGGTAGAGTCCGCGGGCGAAACTAAAATTGCGGTCGTCTTAAAGAGCGGGATACATGTAGATTTAAGAATAGTTCAGCCGGCGGATTTCGTTTATGCCCTGCATCACTTTACCGGCTCTAAACTGCATAACGAGGAGTTGAGGTCGATAGAAAAAAAACGCGGATACAAGATTAACGAATACGGGATATTCAGAGGCAATGAAAACGCGGAAGACGATATTGCCGGCAATCATAAGGGCGAAGTTAAAAAGCGGGAAGCGGAAAAAAAACACGTTTCGGAAAATAAAATTACGGTCGATAATGAAGCCGAATTTTACGCCGTGTTCGGAATGCAGTTTATTCCTCCCGAATTAAGGGAAGGGACAGGGGAGATAGAAGCGGCATTAAGCCGCAATATACCGGCTCTAGTCGAAGAAAAAGACCTGCAGGGGGTTTTTCATATCCACACTACTTACACGGACGGAAAAGAAAGCATGGAAGAAATGATAGAAGCCTGCGTAAAACAGGGGTATAAATATGCCGGCATTTCGGACCATTCTGTTTCAGCGCATTACGCAAACGGACTTTCTGCCTCAGAACTTGAATCCCAGCTGGAATATATAGACAGGCTGAATAAAAAATATGAGGGCATAATTAAAATTTTTAAAGGCATAGAATCGGATATTTTGCCTGACGGAAGCCTCGATTACGATGAAAAAACGCTGGCGAAGCTCGATTTTGTCATAGCATCCGTCCATTCTAATTTCAATATGGCTGAAAATATTATGACCGAAAGGATTATGAATGCCGTTAAAAATCCCTATACAACCATGATAGGACATCTTACCGGCAGGCTTCTTCTTGAAAGAAACGGATATGCCGTAGATATATCAAGAGTTCTGGACTGCGCTTCCGAATACAAAACTATTATAGAGCTCAACGCAAATCCTAAAAGGCTCGATATAGACTGGAGGCACATCAGGGAAGCGATATCGAAAAATGTTTTGCTTTCCATAAATCCGGACGCCCATAATTCGTCCACTATATATTTTATTAATTACGGCGTTAACATAGCAAGAAAAGGGTGGGCAAGAAAATCCGATATTCTTAACGCTAAAAACGTTTCCGAAGTCTCGGCTGTTTTAAGCGGCATAAGAGATTATAAGAAGAATCTGCCGCGGCGGTCTAAGTAATTGTTAAATTTAGGGTAAATTCAAGATGGGTGATTTAAAAAGTTAATGGCGTTAAAAGCGTTAAAAATTTTATCGGTTGCGGGATTCGACGGTTCCGGAGGGGCGGGGATAATTTCCGACGCCAAAATATTTTGTAAGTTTAAGATTTTCGGCTTATCCGCCGTTACCGCGATGACCGCACAAAATCCCGGTAATATCTATAGCGTAGAGCCGGTTTCCGACGCTTTTTTCTCGGCGGAGTTAAATGCCGTATTCGGTTATTTTTCGGTTGACGCGGTAAAAACAGGTTTGATATTCAATGAAAGCCAGAGTTCGATACTGGAAAGGTTTTTAAAAAAATATAATCCAAAAACCGTCGTTATCGACCCCGTTTTTATTTCGACTTCCGGAAAGAAACTGACGGCGGAGTCCGGTTATCCCGGTCTTTTAGCTCCGTTGTTGAAATATGCAACTGTAATCACTCCTAATATTAAAGAGGCGGAGCTTATTTCGGGAACGGAAATTAAAAATGTTGAAGGAATGAAGAATTCGGCAAAAATTATAAGAAAAAAATTTCCTGAAATTAAAAATATTTTAATTAAAGGCTCGCATATTATAGAAGAATCGGACGTAAAAAAAATATTTAATATAATACTCGATTCCAACGATAATTTTTTTATATCCAAAACAAAAAGATTAAGTTTCGATAAAGAAATTCACGGAACCGGATGCGCTTTTTCGGCTTGTTTGGCGTCTCTGCTTGCGAAAGGGGCTAAAATAGAATGCTCTTTAACGGAAACGGAAAAATTTGTTTCTAAGATTATAAGGGATTTTAGAAAAATACCGGACAATACGCCTGAAAAAAAAATTTATATTACGGGCAATATATAAATAATAAGATTATTGCAAGGCGCCCTGAAGGATTTTATTAATTACGGGGAAAGTCCTGTATCCGGTGACTTTTTTATAAAGGATAAGTCCCTGATATATAAACAGCGTCGGAGTTCCGCTTACTTTTGCATTCATGCCGGACGACATATTGCTTTTTATAAGCTTCCTGGGCAGTCCGCTTTTTACGCATGCCTCTTCTTTGCCGAGGTTTATTACGCCTTTTGCACGGGTTTTAAAAAAATAGTATAAATCTCCCATAACGCTCCAATCTTTTTGGTATTTATAAAGCAGGCTTCTTGCAGGCATATATTTTCCATAGAGGGCGGCGCAGTCTGCATATTCGGCGCTTTTAAAAGCGTACTTATGTATTAATGACAGAGGAAAATCCCTGAATTGTATAAAAATCTTCCCCGTTTTGACATAATCTTCTATAATGCGCGGCAGGTCGTTTTCCTCGAATTTTCTGCACCAGTAGCATTGGAAATCGGTATATACGATAACAGTAACGGGGGCGTCGGGATTTCCTATCTGCCTGTCGGCATTGACGGTTTTAACAAAACTGCGGTATGAAATTGCCTCGGCATAATTTTGAGCCGAAAAAGCAATTACCGCAAAGGCTAAAGATATTAAAAAAAATAGCTTTATAAAGCGCATATAAAAAATTTTACCATATTTATTAATAAAGTCAACGAAATTTATAAACCTTAATCCTGCGTTTAGAAAATAAGTTTCTATTGCAGGATTAAGGATACATTATTTCTTAAACGCCGCTGTTAGCAATTATAATTATATAGTCATTATCCGGTGAAATGTTGAAAATGGGTTTTATCCGCTCCGCAGACCGGACATACCCAGTCGTTAGGTATGTCTTCGAAAGGCGTTCCAGCCTCTATGCCCCCTATGGAATCCCCTTCCTCGGGATCGTAAACATAACCGCAAACATCGCATTGATATTTTGGTAAAGCAAGTTCTTCAGATGCCGCCATTAAATTTCTCCTTGAGCAGTTAAATGCATACCGAATTAAATTTTTTTAAAATGCGTTTTGTCTAATTTGCAAATCGGGCAAAGCCAGTCGTCCGGTATATCTTCAAAGGGCGTTCCCGGCGGTATTCCTCCTTCGGGGTCTCCTTTTTCGGGGTCATAAATATACGGGCAGGCCTCGCATAAGAATTTATCTTTATTTTCCGCGTCCATAGTTAATTGTTTCTCCTTTAAGCGCCGATATTTATATTTTTGCGTTGTTCCGGCCTTTTATTTAATTATACCAAATTTATTATTTTTTTAAAGTCGTATAATTGATATAATTAAATGAATTATTTTAAGTTAAATTAAAAAGGAAACGGGATAGTATAATAGTATGGATATATTTAAAAAAAAGCTTGTTTCGTTTATAAAGGCAGTAATTAAAGAGAAAAAAAATATAGATATATCCGACGAAGAATCCGAAAAACTTATAAAAAACCCCCCGGACGTTTCTTTCGGGGACTATTCCCTCGCGTCTTATTATCTGGCAAGATACGGCTTTAAAGGAAAACCGGAAGATATAGCCGAAGAAATTTTTAATTTTTTTGAGCCTAGTTTCGCGGACATGGAAGAACTTTTCGATAAAATAGAAATAAAAGGCGCTTACGTTAATTTTTTCGTAAATAAAGAAAAGTTTGCTTCCTTTGTAGTCCGAGACGTTACGGACTCCGGCGGCGATTACGGCAGGGGCGCTCCCCAAAAGCCCCTTAAAGTTATAATAGATTTTTCCTCCCCTAATATTGCAAAACCGTTCGGCGTGGGACATCTGCGTTCCACCGTAATAGGAATGAGCCTGTCCAAAATTTATGAATTTTGCGGACATAACGCCATAAAAATAAATTATCTCGGAGATTTCGGAACGCAGTTCGGAAAACTTATAACCGCATTTTGCCGTTACGGCGATATCGATTTTTCCGAATTCGAAAAAGACCCGGTAAAAATTTTATACGGACTTTACGTCAGAATACACAAAGACGAACAAGCCGATGCGACGGTCGAGGAAGAAGCTAAAAACAGGTTTAAAACGCTTGAAGACTTTATATCGGTAAATAAGCGCAGTTTCGAGGAGTATCTCGGCGGCGTAAATAGCGTAGTAAATAATATAAACGGCAAAAATATTGAAAACGGTTCCGGAGTGGAAGCGGATTCTGCTTGCGCGTCCGGAAACACGAAGTTATCGGGAGAAAATAAAAATTTTTTTTGCGGAACGCCGGAGGGACAGTATAATTTATGGAAACTCTTCAGGAAACTGAGCATAGACGAATTCAAAAGGATTTATGAATCTATAGGCATAGAGTTTGACGCATACGAAGGCGAGGCTTACAGCGCAGAATTTTCAAAAGATATTAAAGAAATATTGCTGAAAAGCGGTATAGCCGAAATAAGCGAAGGGGCGGTAATAGTGAACGTTAAAGGCGTCAAAGCTCCCGCTTTGATTGCTAAAAGCGACGGGACTTCCCTCTATCTTTCTAGGGACATAGTCACTGCCGTATCGAGAATGGCAAAATATAATTTCGACAAAATGATTTACGTAGTCGGCTCGGAACAGGCGCTTCATTTCAGCCAGCTTTTCGGCATATTCGGCAAATTAAAGGAAAATATCCAAAAAATAGAAGATAACCCGAATTTTAAAAATTATGCTTCCATTATAGACGGCAGGCTCGTTCACGTTAAATTCGGAAGAATTATAGGCATGTCCACGAGAAAAGGCAATTTAGTTTTTCTGGAAGACTATATAGAAGAAGCGCGCCTTAAAGCTCAAGAAAAACTTGAAGAAAGACTGAAAATTTTAGAAGATAATCTTTCCGCCGAAATTAACGATGCAGCCAAAAAACTGAATGAAGGAATGGAAGGAATAAGAGCGACAACGGAAAACGTTGAAAAACAAAGTTTAATTCATGAAGGAAAAAATGAGCGGACCGAAAGCGAAAATAAGCAGATATATCTTACGTCTTTAAAAGTAGGCATAGGAGCAGTTATTTTTAATGATTTAAAAACCAGGCGGACTACAGACGTAAATTTTAACTGGGATAACGTATTGTCTTTCGAAGGTCAGACTGGACCTTATCTTCAATATACCGTTTCAAGAATAAACAGTCTTTTAAAAAGACTTAGCGCAAATGAAAAGGATTTAAAAAACGCCGCTCAAAGTTTTTCGTTTTCAAAAAGCGATGCCGATTTTGACGATATTTTTTTGATAGCCAAACAAATTTATGGATTTAAGACGGCTCTTCATTCGGCGGTCGAGCAAAACGAGCCGTCGGTATTAAGTTCATTTGCTTTAGACCTTGCCTCGCATTTTAACAAATATTATCAAAATTACAGGCTTATAGGAAAAGCGCAGGAATATGTAGAACCTCGTTTTTTTATGCTGTCGTCGGTAAGAACGGTATTAATCCGGATTTTAAATCTATTGTGCGTTCCGGTTCTTGAAAGAATGTAGCCCGTTATTTTATAATCTAAAAATAAAAAAATGAGCCTCGAGATAAATAATTTAACCGTGGAATTATTCGCTGACAAGCAAAACGATAAGCGTATTAACGTAGCCGATTCTTTATTTTTAAACGTCGATGAGGGCGAGGTCGTTTCTATAGTAGGGGAATCAGGCAGCGGCAAATCTTTTTTGGGATTGTCGATTTTAAGGCTGAATCCGCCCCGCATTTCTAATATTGCGTCCGGAGAGATTAAAATAAAATGCAAATCGCAGGATAAGGAAATAGATATTCTGAAGCTGAAGCCGGATGAGCTCGTAGGAGTCAGGGGAAGATTGATATCTATGGTATTTCAGGACCCGAATACGTCTTTAAATCCGGTTATGAAAATAGGAGAGCAGATAACGGAAGCGGTACTCGCCCATAAAAAAGTTTCTAAAAAATCGGCTAAAGATACGGCGATTAAATATTTAAACTCTATGAACATAGACGGGGAATCGAGATTCGGTTCTTATCCGTATGAATTGTCCGGAGGGATGAGGCAGAGGGTTATGATTGCCATGGCTATGGTTTTAGAGCCTTGTTTTTTGATTGCCGACGAGCCCACTACCGCTTTAGACGTAACGACCTCCCTTCAGGTTTTAAAACTTATAAAAGATATAAAAGAAAAATCTAATATAGGGGTGATTTTTATAACCCACGATTTAACCATAGCAAGAAGCATATCGGACAGAACTTACGTATTTTATGCCGGACAGGTGATGGAATCGGGAAGCACGGAAGATATAATAAATAATCCGGCGCATCCGTATACGGTTTCTTTAATTAAAAGCGTTCCGTCTTTATCCGCGGATTATATTCCCAAGCAGAGGCTTTTTGCCATACCCGGTTTTCTCACGAAAGACGATTTTAGTAAAGGAAAATGCAGGTTTTACTCCAGATGCTTTAAAAGAGGGGATGAGTGTTTAATAGATATACCGTTAAGCAGTTTTAAGGGCGGCGGAAAAAGCGCAAGGGACGTAAGATGCGTAAAGGTAAAAAATTTGCAATAAATAAATAATCGGGTAAAAATATGGACGAGAATGTAATTTTATCGGTTTCAGGGCTCTCTAAACATTATAAATACTATAAAACTTTATTCGATATTAAAAAAAACGTTATTAAAGCCCTTGACGGCGTATCTTTCGAAGTATTTAAAAATGAAATATTTGCCGTAGTCGGGGAAACCGGATGCGGCAAATCCACGCTTTCAAAGCTTATTTTGGGACTTACGGAAAAAACTTCGGGCGAAATATATTTTAAAGGCGAGCCGCTTGATTACGGCAATAAAAAGAAGGATTTCAGAAAAAAAATCCAGATACTTTTTCAGGACCCTTATTCTTCGCTTAATCCCAAAAAAAAGATTTATAAAATAATATCTTATCCCGCCGTTAAGAACGGCATTATAAAAAACAAAAAAAAAGACAGAATAGACTTTGCGGCTGAACAGCTTGAAAACGTAGGGCTGCCCGAAAGTACGGCTTTCAGTTATCCTCATATGCTTTCGGGCGGACAGAGGCAGAGGGTCGGAATAGCGAGATGTCTGTCCGTCCGGCCCGAACTTCTCATTCTAGACGAACCGGTTTCGGCTTTAGACGTTTCGATATCAGCCCAAATTTTAAATCTGTTGACCGATTTGCGCAATAAAAACGGAATGAGCTATATATTTATCACTCACGATTTAAAATTAGTCAGGCATCTTGCCGACAGGGTATGCGTGATGTACGGCGGAAAAATAATGGAGATTGCCGAAACGGACGTTTTTTTTAACGCTCCGGCGCACCCTTACTCTAAAACCCTTATGGAATCCATGGAGTCTATATCTTTTACTCGTCCGAATCTTTGAACGTTTCGTCGTCGCCGATTAAAGAAAGAGTGCTCAAGTGGTCTATATAATCTTCGCTCATCCTTTTCTTCTCTTCTTCTTCCGCTCTAGACTGGCAGTTTATGCATAAGTTGGAATAAGGAATTATTTTAAGTCTTTTTTTTGAAATAGGTTCGCCGCACTCGTCGCATACCCCGTATGTTCCTTCTTTTATTTTTAAAAGAGCGTTGTCTATTTCCCTTACTTTTTTTCTCTCCCTGTCTCCAAGCATATACATAAGTTCGCGGTCTCTTTCGCTGGAAGCGATGTCGTAATTATCGCCGCGGTATTCAGTCGAGTCTTTTGAAGAGCCTTCCTTTATGCCCGCATCTATTTCTTTAAAAATATCCTTTTTCATTTTAACCAATGTTTTTTTTGCCGATTCTATTTCCGCCGGCGAAAAAGCCTGTTCGTCCTTATTTTCCTTATTTTTGTTTTTCATATATAAAGCCTCCGTTTGTATTATATAACTTGTCTTTTTAAAAATTTTTGAATAGTATATATTTAATTAGATTTAAAAGCAAGATTAAAAGTTAGCGGGATAGAGGAGGCATATTAATGAATAACGAAAGAGTTTTCGATTACGGATACGCCGGCAAGGAAAAAAAGGAGAAGGGCATAAGGACGCTTTTTCAAATCGACAGGGACAGAATAATACATTCCAGCGCTTTCAGGAGAATGAGAAACAAAACTCAGGTTTTCGGCGTTTTTACGCTTGATTATTACAGGACGAGGCTTACCCATTCTCTTGAAGTATCGCAGATAGCAAGGGCTATAACATCCATTCTAAACAAAAAATACGGCTTAACTATAGACGCGGATCTCGTAGAAGCCGTTTCGCTGGCGCACGATATAGGCCATCCCCCTTTCGGGCATCTCGGCGAATATATTATAAACGAGGAATTAAAAAAAGCTACCGGCGGAAAATTTGGATTCGAAGCCAACGCCCAAAATATCAGGATACTTAATTTTCTCGAAAAAAAGTTTTACGATTCAAAAAACAATAAAATATACGGAATTAATCCTTCGCTTAAGACTATCGACGGAATTTTAAAATACAAACTGCCTTATTCGTTGTCCGATAAAAACAAACATTTCATTTACGATAACGATATATTTATTCTTGAAAAACTTCACGGAAAAGATTTTGTAAATTACTTAAAGAAATATTCCGGATTTCTAAACGATAAAAAAAATAAAACTGCCAAAGTTCAATTTTTCGAATTTTCAAGATGCATAGAATGCCAGATATTAAATGCCGCCGACGATATCGCGTACGCCACGCACGATATAGAAGACGGTGTAGAGTCTAAGCTGATAGACATAGGCGGCCGTTTCAAAGTAAACAAATATCTCAAAGAAAGAGGCCGGGTCGGAAAAGATTACATTAATAAAATAGCGGCGCAGGCGGATAATTTCTTTCTTAATCTCAGGAATATTTTTAATATAGCGGAAAGCAAAGAAAAAGAATCCATGCATTACATAAAAGTCAAGACCGACCTGAAAGAGTTTTTTTCCAATTATATTTCAAAGTTTATTTTAAATATAGACTTGGAAGAAAGACAAGGCGGCATTGCAAAAATGAAATCAAAACGGGGATTAAGGAAAAAGGAAAACAGTTTTGTTTTAGACGCCCCGGTAGATTTTAACGACGATTCATATAAATATGCCCTGATATGGAAAAACGGAGTGAATTTGGAAATCAGCGCCCTTAAGGAGATTTCCTACAGGCTCGTTATGGAAAACAGGGAAATACTTCTAAACAGGTATAAAGCGGAACGCATCGTAAGAAAGCTTTTTTCGGTTTTTTCCGACATTAAGAATATTAAACTTTATCCCGACGACTTTCAGGAACTTTACGAGTTCGGATTTTACGGCGGATCCGGAAAAGCTCAAAACGGAAACGCAGGTTTTAAAGTTATGTGCGCCGATTACATCAGCGGAATGACGGATATGTATGCAATGAAGCTGTATTCTTCGATGTTCGACGCAAGGAGTTTCTCGGATAATCCGCATGCTTAAAATTACATAAGCAGGCTGTTTTCGACTATCTCGCATATAATATGAGCTATTAAAATATGATTTTCCTGGATTCTAGGGGTGTCTTTAGACGGAATTTTAATAAGGTGGTCGCACATTCCGTGTTCCGCCATTTTTCCGCCGTCCCCGCCGGTAAAACCTATTATTTTCATGCCGATATCTTTTGCCGTATTAATTGCCGATAGAATATTTTTGGAGTTGCCCGAAGTCGATATTCCCCAGAAAACGTCGCCTTTGCGCGCGTTTGCTTCGAGCTGGCGCGAAAAAACAACCGAAAAATCGTAATCGTTTGCTATCGCCGTGAGATTTGACGTATTAACCGTAAGGCTTTCCGCCGCGAGAGCCTTTCTTTCTTTGTAAAACCTCGAAACAAGCTCTGCCGCGATATGCTGGGCGTCCGCCGCCGACCCGCCGTTTCCGGCGATAAAAACCTTTCCGCCGTTACCGTATGCGGAAATAATGGTTCTAGATATGTCCTCCGCCGTATTTAAAATCTCTTCGTTATTTGAAGTAAGCTCCAAGAGCGCTCTTGCTTCCGCAAATCTTTTTTCGATTGTATTTTTCATTTAATAGCCCCTTTTCAATTTTATTTTTTAATACATAGCCGCTTTTTGGCAATTTCGACGTATTTTTTTTCTTTTTCTATTCCAATCCATTTCCTGCCGAATCTTTGTGCAATAATTGCGGTAGTTCCGCTTCCCAAAAAAGGGTCTAAAATTATATCTCCTTCTTTAGAACAAATAAGAATAATTCTTTTTAACATTTCTTCCGGTTTTTGGGTCGGATGTAAAGCCTTTCCGTCTTCGCCCTTAATGCGTTCCTTGCCCTGAACAAGGGGTATTTCCCATAAATCCCGCATCTGTTTTATTTCTCCGTTTTTTTGTTTTTCTGGATTTATTTCTTTTGCCGTCTCGTAATTAAAAGTCCAACCTGAGCCCTTAACCGCCCAGACTACAAATTCGGTCGAATGAGTGAATACTCTTTTTGTCATATTAGGCATAGCATTCGTTTTATACCAAGTAATAATATTGTTAATTTTAAAATTAAGCCGTTTTAAAGTCATTATAATTTCCGCTATATTGTGATAACTTGAAGCAACCCAAATTGAGCCTGATTTTTTTAAAACATTATAACAACTTTCAATCCAGTTTTCGGTAAATTTTAAATACTCGGCATCGGGAATCTTATCCCAATTTTCATTAACCATATTCCAGTCGCCGCCTGTTTTATTGCCAACCCATTTTAGAGCGTTACCGGACAGATTATAAGGGGGGTCGGCAAAAATAAGGTCTATTGAATTTTCTTCTATTTCACTGTTTAATATTTCTATACAGTCGCCGCTGTAAATTATATTAAGTTTCATAAATTTCTAAGTTAAATTAAGGCTTTTTTTCCAAGAAGTAAGGATTTTCGGAATATCTTTCAGCCATTGATTCGAATTGGGCACAGTTTCTGATTTTTCCAAGACATTGTTATATAAACGAAAGAGTTCATCGTGTTTCAAAAAATTTCCGTTTTGCTTAATTTCGATTAGTATTTTTAAAAGTTCTATAAAATTATCTATGGATAGAGGGATAATTCTTTGTTTTTTACCTTCATATTCATATTTTATTGCCATCCAGAAAGTGTTTATCGTATCGCGATGTATTTTTGGGGCAATAAATAAACAAAAAGTGTTTTTATCATTATGTTTATTTTCAAAATCCCGCAGATGCCTCATCACAGGCTGTCCTTCGTAATACCATTGATTGCGTCCGGTTAACATCGTAACCTCGCAGATTGCGTTGTGTTGTCCATAAAAACATTCAATATCCGGCATATTTCCGGGTGCGGTAAAGGTCGGCTCGTTATCGTCTCCTACCGGATAATTCGGTTTTATTTCTATGGCATCATTTAAAGCGTTGAGTCCGAGTGAAATAAGTTTTTCAAGTAAAATAGGCTTATTATCGGACTTGTTTATGTTTTTTAATTCTTCAATATATTTTTTAATTTGTTCGATTTCCTGTGATTTTAGATAATTTTCTTTTTCTTGAAGTTCTCTTCGATAAACTCTTAAATCGTCGATAAGTTTTTTAATGTTTTCTTTGTCCAATTTTTTTAAATCCGGAAATGATTTCCGAGGCAGTTTTAATCTTTTTTCAAGCGGTATTATTTCTTCTAATAATTTATTCGATATTTCGGAAAGTTCTTTTATGGTTTCCCATGGCAATTCAGGTTTAGAATTATCGGAGATATAGCCATGATAATATTCTTTTGATTCAAAAATTTGAGATTTAGCGTTATCCGAATTTAATAATTTTTTTATTTCTATGGATCTTCTAGGTTCCAAATCGATATAATAGCCTCCGCCCCTGATATAAATATAACGCGTAAGGCGAAAATATCTTATTGCGTTGTCTCCGTAATCTTTAAGATTATTTAATAATTTGTTTATTTCTTTATTACTCGAAGTTCCTAAGAATTCAACTGCAAATTCACCCCTATATTTATTAAAAATATCTATTTTTTTCTGATTACTTTTACCCTCAAGTTTTTTTCTAAGAGAAATAATTCTTTCCGCATATAAGTCTATATCTTTATAATTAATAAGGGTGGGGCATAATAAAGAGAATTCGCTCCTGCTGATACCTTTTCCGCTTTTTCCTATTGCTGCATATTTATCATTAACACGGCGGATAAGATGTAAAACTCCTATGAAAGGTTTTATATCGTATCCTTCTTTATAACTGTAGTCATCGCTGTCGGGATTAGGTATTTGCCATTTTAAAAAGCTTTTAAAAAATATTTCCCCTATGTCGAATTTTTCATTCAAAAAAAGCTTCCCTAAATCGGTGATAACGATTTTTCCGTCTTTTATTATTGCGAACCCGAATTTTTTTAGCGGGTTTATGGATTGCCTGCCTCTCATCGGAGAGTCCTCATATTTTTTAGATTCGAATATTTCTTCTGCCTTATCGAAAGAAATATCTTTTTGAGGATTGTCTATCAAGTCGATGTTATCTTGAGATATTCCTTTATAAAATTGATTGTTTCCGTAACCGTACAATCTTTCTTTGATAAGAAGAATCTGATATTTTTTTTGATTTTCGATGTTCCATTCATGATTTTCAAGCTGGTTTAAGACTTTTAAAAAGTCTCTTAATCTTTCAGGATTTCTTAAGGTTGTAGTAATAGACCAAGGTTTTTTCATAAATTTATTGATTTTTTATTTCACTTTGCAGTAAAAAATTCGTTCAATGTTTCCCGTATCGAAACTTTTACCAGTACTAAACGCTTTGAATTTTCTTTCAAAAATTTCTACGCTGCCCTTATTTTCTAATGTTTGTATAATTTTATCGTCGTTTATTCTTGCGTTAGAACGTCCGTCTTTCGATTCTTTGGTATTATTGTATGATATCAGGATATGTTTGCAATCTGCGTTAATAATAAGATCTTCAAAAGCAAGTCCTGCATTTTTTAGACAGTATAGGCTTTTTATGTGCGACCTGTCCATTTTTTTTGCTATGCCTTCAACTTTTGGTTTTTTCCATTCGGTTAAATTTTCCAAAAGATGATAAGCATCCGAATATTGACGGGAATTGTACGGAGGGTCAATATAAAGCACATCGCAGGAGATTCTTCTAATTAAAATATTTGCATTATTTTTATATACTTCATTATTTTCGTTATTCGAATAGTTTATATAAGGCGTTAAAAGTTTCAAAGGTTGCAGCATATCCATATCTTTACGAAATGCGTCGTAATGCCCAACCGTATTAGCGACTTTGTCCGCCGCATATATTAGAGAGCAGAGCAGTATATTTTTTTCGTCTTCGTTAAATGCTATTTTATCTATTTCTTCACGAACAACTCCGATTTTTTTTGCATTTTCTAATGAAAAATAAGTGTCGCCGAAATTAAGAGAAAAATAATTATCTCCTTCGGCATTTAAATTATTTAAGTAGTCTATTTTTTCAGAAATATCAGTTTTAATTGTGTTAATTTCTAAAAAAGTTTTAAGACATACATAATTACTGGAAAGTATATCGTTAGAAATTATTTTGATTCCATGATTATTGAATCTTTCTCCTACAACGCCGGTGCCTGCAAAAATATCGCAAAATGATTCTATCGCACCGCATTTTTCTGAGACTATATCTTCTATAAAACCAAGCAATTTGTATTTGTTTCCAAGATATCTTCTATTATGTAATCGGAAATAACCTGAAAGATTATTTGGTTTCGTCAGAGTATTTGTAAAATGAATTCCCCCAGCCGTATTCTTAAAGCCGATGCCATTTTTTTCTATACTGCTAAAGTTATTTAAAGAATTAGTCTTTTCGCTTTTGAATAAATCGAATAAAGTCAGCTGGACTCCTTCGGCAACATAACCGTCATATGACTTGCTTCTTCCGCGGTTTCTTATTTTTTTATGAAAACTGTAGCAATCCTTATCCCCTATTATAATAAAATCGAGTATCGGTATCCCCACTAATTCGCCGGCTTTAATAATTCTTTCCATTACTTCTTCGTCTTCTATGCTTGGCAAAGGGTTTCCGGTCGGATGATTATGCGCTATAATTATGCCGGCTGAATTTAATTGAATCGCCGGATTAAAAACCTCTCTCGGGTGTATTAAACTCTTATCAAGAGTGCCTATGCTTATAATTTCTTTTTTGAGCAGTATATTTTTGGCGTTAAGGTATAAACAAACCAAATATTCCTTTTTCTTATCTCTTAAATCGTAAGTCAGGGATAAAACGTCTTTATAATCACGGATAATAATTTCTCTCTGCGCATCTTCTTCATAAAACCTTTTAAATAATGAAATTGCCGAAACGATCTGCAAGGCCTTTGCCTGACCGATCCCATTGATCGTTTTTAGTTCATTTATTGTAACGTCGAGGAATTTACTGCCGTATTTTTTAATAATTTGCGATGCCAATTCCTGAACATTTTTTCCTTTTATGCCGTTTCCGAGTATTATCGCTAAAAGGTCGGCTTTAGAAAGGGCTTCCGGTCCTTTTTTGAGGAATTTTTCTCTTGGACGGTCTGATTTAGGACGGTCTTTAATTTTTGCCATATTTAGATAATTTTACATTCAATTTACATGTTATATTATATCCGCATATTATAATCTATCTAATGGCAAATATAAATTTAAAATTCGGAAATAATTGTTTCTACTATTTTGTTAGTTTACTTTATTGATTTCTTCATCGGCTTTAATTACCGAGTCTGCCATATCCTTTCTGTATCGTTTTAATTTCTCGGCCAGAGCCTTATCGGATAAGGCGAGAATAGATACGGCTAAAAGGGCGGCGTTAACGCATCCGCTTTTGCCTATCGCCGTCGTAGCGACCGGTATTCCGCCGGGCATCTGGACTATAGACATAAGGCTGTCTAATCCGTTGAGAGATGAGGCGTTAAGGGGGACGCCTATTACGGGAAGAATAGTCATCGCCGCGACGACGCCTGGTAGATGAGCGCTCATGCCGGCGGCGGCGATTATGACCTTAGCGCCCTTTTTTTCGGCGGACTCTACGAGCTCTACGGTTCTTTTTAAAGTTCTGTGTGCCGATGAAATATGCAGTTCATGAGAAATCCCGAATTTTTTAAGCGTTTGAACCGCGCCGTCTATATCGCCAAAATCGTTTTTAGAGCCGGTTAATATTAAAACATCCATAAAATTAATCCTCTTGTCGTTAATTATTTAATCGTATAAATTGAATATAGACAATTTTTTCAGCGTTTCTTCCGGAACGTCTTTTTTTGCCGTAACCACGGATTTTTGCAGAGACAGGCCGCATCCGCATATGTTTTTGCCGCCTCCGTCCGTGCCGCATTCGTTATGCGCGAAATCGATTTTGCCTATAGATTTTTTAATGATACTTTTTGCTTTTTCGGCATTTTCCAGAAGTATCTTAATAATCATATCGGCGTTGACGTTGTCTTCTTCCTCGTGCCAGCAGTCGTAATCCGTCGCCATAGCTATCGTAGCGTAGCACAGCTCCGCTTCCCTCGCGAGTTTGGCTTCGGTGGCGTTAGTCATGCCGATTACGTCGAAGCCGTTATTTTTATAAAAAAGCGACTCCGCTTTTGTAGAAAACTGAGGACCTTCTATGCATAAGTAAGAGCCGCCGTTATGGTGCGGAATATCGAGGGATTTGCACGAGTCCGCGACGATTCCGCGCAGATAAGGACAGACCGGCTCCGCCATAGAAACATGCGCTACGATGCCGTCTCCGAAAAAAGTGCTTTTTCTGTTTTTCGTAAAATCGAAAAACTGGTCAACCATAACCATATCTCCGGGTTTAATCTCTTTTTTAAGGCTCCCTACCGCGCTTACCGAGATTACCTTTTTTACGCCGGAAACTTTCAGGGCATAAATATTAGCGGCATAATTTATTTCTGAGGGCAGTATTTTATGCCCTTTGCCGTGCCTCGGCAGAAACGCTAATTTTCTTCCGTCTATTTCCCCGAATACGAGTTTATCGGACGGGTTTCCAAAAGGGGTGCTTACCGATTCCTCCCTGACGTTTTTCAGCCCGTCCATCCGGTATAATCCGCTGCCGCCAATTATGCCCAGAATATCCGCGTTTTTTTTCATATATCCTCCTCTTTCTTAATTTTTATGTAAAATCCGTAATACGGAAAATTAAGGATTTAATTTATTCTTTATTTTTTATCGAACATATAAGTTTTTTTTTGATATTGTTATCTCCTTCGCGGACTATTTCTATATCTTTTTTATTAAACTTTATTATAGTGGATGAGCCTCCGGCAAGTACGCCTCCGTTTACGGCTAAAATATTTAAGTCCGGCAGGCGGCTTAAAAATTTTTCGTTTAATTCGTCGAAATCGGAAAAACTTTCCTTCCCTGAGGCATTTGCGCTGGTGGATATTAGAGGGAAATCTATTTCTTTAAAAAGATTAGCGGCAAAAGGATGGGGTGAAATCCTGGCTCCGACGGAATTAGAACCGTCTGCAAACAAATAATTTTCGGCAGGCTTTTTCGATTTTAAATTAAAAATAATCGTAAGCGGCCCCGGCCAAAATTTAGATATTACGTCTTCCTCCCTCCTGCTAAGTCCGGCGATATTTACCAGCATATTCAAATCTTTAACTAAAACCGGAAGAGGTTTGCGGGCGGACCTTCCTTTTAATTCGTAAATTTG
>JAKAQA010000117.1 GCA_021811805.1 bacterium
CCATTTCCAAGAGATAGCCGGTAAGCCCTACAAGCATATCGGGGTCGCCGAATATAGCAAACTTTTTCCCATGAATATACTGCTGGGCATCGGTCATAGAATCAATTGCCTTTCCTCTTTCATCTTCTAATTCCTTAGGAACTTCTTTACCGGATATTTCTGAAAGCGTCATTAAAAATTCATCGGTGGCTTTAATTCCTATCGGGCTTTTAACTACCCTTACGTCCTGTCCGAATTTCTCCGAAAGCATTGCGGATGTCTTTTTTGTCGAATATTTTTGCAGGACAACGGTAGCCTTATTATTCAGGCAATTTTTAACGTCTTCAAGTTTAGTCGCGCCGTCCGGATACATTTTATACTCGCCGTTTAAAGGACTGTCCAAAGTATTTGAGTAATCGGCAAGAACAAGAAATTTAATTCCGAAAATTTTTAAAATTCTTTTGACTTCGTTTATATTGCCAATCGTAGTTTCAAAACCGGGAATTATATTGATGATATCGGTTTTAGCGCCGTCGGTTTTTTTACCAAGAGTTTCTATTATTGCGTTTAGCATGCTGTCGTATCCTTCAAGATGCGAACCGGCAAAACTTGGAGTGTTTGCATACGGCGCCGCTATATCCTCGGTCAAAACACCTTTTTCCCTTGCATTACCGACGATAGAGCCAAGATCGTCTCCAATAATTTCAGTCATACAAGTCGTAGATATCGCAAACATTTTCGGCTTATAAAGAGCGGCAGCATTTTTAAAGCCTTCAAATCCGTTTGCCTGCCCGCCGAAGACGGCGCCGTCTTCCGTTAAAGACGTGCAGACAGCCGAAAAAGGTTCTCTGAAATGGCGTGATAAATTATTTCTGTAATAGGCGACGCACCCGTGGGAACCGTGAACGAAAGGCATAGTATCTTCGAAGCCTGCGGCGCACAGTACGGCGCCAAGCGGCTGACAAGCTCTCTCGGGATTTATTACTATTGCTTTTCTGCTAAAATTTTTCTCTTTATATTCCTCGGTATTCATCCAGTCTTTTATCTTTTTTACTTCTTCTTTTTCCATAATAAAACCTCCGGTATTATTTTTATAATTTTAATAACTTAACTGAATACTTTTGTCTGCCAAGCTCAATTAAAATAATATTTCTAAAGTATTATTCCTATTATTACTTTTATTTTTTCCATAACGGCTTCACTAATTTCCAAGACGGACTGTTTATAGCCAGGTCCATATCCTTGGCAAAAATTTCAAATCCGTCGTAACCGTGGTACGGGCCTGAATAATCCCATGAGTGCATCTGCCTGAAAGGTATTCCCATTTTCTGGAAAACGTATTTTTCTTTTATGCCGGAAGCGACTAAATCGGGCTTAAGCTTGTTGGCAAGCTCCACAAATTCGTACTCATTCATATCGTCTGCGACTATCGTTCCGTTTTCTACTTCGTTAGTAGTTCTTTCATAATCGTCGTTATGGGCAAATTCGTATGCGGTAGAAACGACTTTCATTCCTAAATCTTCATAAGCGCCTACTATATGGCGCGGTCTCAAACCGCCGACTAAAAGCATTACCTTTTTACCTTCCAATCTGGGGCGATATTTGTCTATTACCTCCTGCATTTTTGGCTCATAAGCCTTAATAACCTCTTCAGACTTTTCCTGTATATTTTCGTCGAACAATTTAGCTATTTTTCTTATGCTTTCTTTTATTTTCGTCGGACCGAAAAAATTATATTCTATCCACGGAATACCGTATTTTTCTTCAAAATGAGTTGCTATATAGTTCATAGACCTGTAGCAGTGAAGAAGCAGATAATTTACGCCATGGGTTATTTTCATTTCTTCTATCGAACCGTCTCCCGACCAGTGCGCTACAATGTTTAAGCCCATTTCTTTAAATATTTTCATAGAAGCCCATACATCGCCGCCTATATTATAATCTCCCAATATCGCAACATCGTAAGGCGTCTTTTTGCTATCGTCTATTTCACCTTTTCCTACTACAAAATCCCTTATAGAATCGTTGGCTATATGATGTCCGAGGGACTGGCTGACGCCTCTGAAGCCTTCGCACCTCACGGGAATAACGGGAATGCCTACCTCGTCCGTCATTTTTTTTGCGACGGCTTCAATATCGTCGCCTATTAACCCTATCGGGCATTCCGATTCTATGATTATTCCTTTTGCCGTAGGAAAAAGTTCACGCAATTCTTTAATTGCCTGTTCTAATTTTTTATCGCCGCCGAAAACTATATCTCTTTCCTTAAAATCTGTAGTAAATTGAAAAGGAACGAAATTTTCGACCGCCGGCTCGCCTTCCGCTAAATTTCTTCTGGTTCCCCAGCTGTAATGGCCGCATCCTATCGGACCGTGGCTTATATTGATAACGTCTTTAACAGGTCCCCAAACTACTCCCTTGGAGCCCGCATAAGCGCAGCCTCTTGGGGTCATAACGCCTGGGAGGGATTTGACGTTTGATTTTGCGACGCATGTTCCGCATGTTTCTTTATCGTTAATGCCGATATGTTCTTTTCTGTTTTTCTTTGCCCTTTCGGAATAAACGTTAAGAATATCTTCTACTATTGTTTCTTGCTCCTTAAAATTGACCGCCATTTTAAACTCCTTATTTTTTATATTAGTTCATATTCATATATATATTATTTAGATATAAATATCGTTCTTTAATGCTAATTTTTCTCAAGCGGCGAAAACTTATGCAAATGCATCGTCTTGTTCTTCGGGCAGACTTTTTCGCAGCAGGTATCGCCTATGCAATTATCTAAATTATCTATCTTAACTATCATTTTATCTCCGTCGTCTTCAAATACGTAAACTCCGCCGGGACAGACTTTTATACATCTTCCGCAAGATATACAGTTAGCATGGTCGAATTCTATCAGAAAATGCGGAACCCATTTAAATCCCGAACGCCGCGGAGCATTCACGTAATTATCTATGTCTCCTGAGAAACCGTCCATAATACTCATATTTTCTTTCCTCCTCTTTTATACTTTTTATATATGTACATTATCTTTATAAATGCAGCTTTTTTATAGTTATTTTTAAATCGAGTCCGTCGTGTTCTATTAAGGAAAATTTTGTTAATCCGGCTTCTGATAAATAATTTTCGTATTCTTCTATATCTAATGAGCAGTTCAATTTACGCCTTAGCGATTTTACTTTTTGGGGTTTCATAAGTTTAGTCAGAAGGGCGAATTCTTCTTCCGGAATATCTTTTCTGAACTCGTATATAAAAATTTCGCCGCCGTGGCTTAAAACCCTGTACATCTCTTTAAGTGAATCAACCTTATTTTCTAAGCATTTATATGTTCCTTTCAATAAAATCAAATCAAATTTTAAATTACAGAAAGGAAGCTTGGCGCTGTCGGCAATAATATATTTAAGCCTCGGTTCATAATAATGCAAATAATCCGGCTCTTTTTCAAACATTCCAAACGACCCGCCCTCCATTTCATATTCCGAGCAAGAAATATAATTATTTTTTAATGATTTATTAATAGCGTTATTAGCATGATTTATCATAACTTGGGATTTATCTGCCCCAAAAACCATGGCATTCGGCAAAACTTCGCTTAATCTTCTGGCTATATAACCCGGTCCGCATCCTAAATCTAAAATACTTCTTGGGATATAAGAAATATCGTTTAAAATTTTATCGACAAACGGCGCATAATCCTCTGTCATTTTTATTTTAGTATCGCTTGTGGCTATATAAAGCTCTTCATCCTGAGAAAAACTCAAACTTTTAGACAGTTTGCACCCTAAAACCGCATCTTCTTGCATTCGCATTTTAAACCTCCTTCCTCAGAAATTAATCTGCCGCTCAAATCTTCGTCTAAAAGTCCGGCAGCGTCTGAGCGGCACTGCCTGCAATGCTCCATTATGTTTATGCCTTCAATATCTTGAGTTATAGCCGTGACGTCTTTTCTGCTTGCGCCTTTTATGCCTATTCTTTCAAAATAAGACTTTTTTGCAGGAATCATAGGCATAACGTTAAAAAGATACACGCCCAGTTTTTTTACTTTTTCCGAAATATCTTTTATATGAAAATCATTTATGCCGGGTATAAGAACGGAATTAATTTTTATCGTAAATCCCATTTTAATTGCGCTTTCTATACCTTTTATCTGTTTTTCAAGCAATATTTCAGCAGCATCTTTATCCGTATAAATAATATTCTTATAATCGACGTATCTGTAAATCTTGCTGGCAACGGAAACGT
>JAKAQA010000118.1 GCA_021811805.1 bacterium
TACGGAGGGACTTTAAACATATCCGGCGGACTAAATGACGGCGTTTACATGGTTGGACCGGCGGAAGAGGTTTTTACCGGGCGCTACGATTTTAACTATAAAAGTTAATAAGTCCTGATAATAATATGCGCAAGCTTTTCTTAACAGTCGTTCTCGTTGCCGTTCTCGCGAATCCGTTTTATTCTCGCGCCGATTTTTTAAGCAAAAATGCCAAACCTTATTTAAATTATTCCAACGCCGTTATTTTTAAAAAAGCCTACGATAATTATATGCGGGGCAGATATAAAGAGGCCGCAGGAGGTTTTTGGCTTTACTCGGCTAAAAGCAGTCTTTTAAAAGATTATGCTTTGTATTATCAAGGTCTGTCTTTATTTAAACTAAAAGAATACCGTAAGGCGGATAATGTTTTTTTGAGGCTTGCAAGTTCGTATCCGAAATTTGTTTTCTATAAAAACGCGGTTTTCTATCTCGCCCTTTCCGAAGAAAAAAACGGATATTTTCTTCCCGAGATATCGCATCTCTCATATATAATCGAACATTCCAAGAAATCGGCCGTACGTTCTTACGCTATGTTTAAAATATATAAGGCCTATTTGAAGCTGAAAGACCTCCGGCAGGCCGGCGCCTTCTTATTGCGGTTATATGTAGGCTACCCTTATTTTTCTAAAATGCATAAAATAAGTTTTAAAGAAGCCGATTTGAACCGATATGAAAAAGTCCGGCGGGGTCTCGATTTATATTATGACGGTTATTATTCCGAATCCCTCGCTCTTTTAAAAAATATTAAGGATAAAAGCAAAAAAACGAGATTTATAATTTTAAAAGATTTAATGAAACTTAAAAGCCCGCTTTTTTTAAAAAAAACGGATGAATGTTTAATCGGCAGCGCAGGAAAAAAATGTTATGAATATTACGGAGTTAGGAAATTAAACCTTTTAACTCTTCAAACGCGGTACTATTATTATATTTTGCATAACCGGAAGAAAACCGCTCTTCTAATCGGACGCATAGCCGATAAATACGGATTTCTGCCTGATAATGCGATGATAATATACAAAAAAATCGTATGGGACGGGGTATTAAAAGATTTAAAAAACGGAAAACCGGCCTCGGCGGCAAACAGGCTTAAATCATTTTTGGCGGTAAACGACAAAGTTAATGCCGGTAACGCAAAATTTCTTTTCTGGTACGGCGTTGCTTTGGAAAAACTCGGGTATAAAAGCAGGGCGTCTTTTTATTTTAATATAATAAAAGGCTCGAGATTTCTAAGATATTCTTATTACGGCATTATGTCGGAAATTATGGTAAATAAAATAGACGGATTAAAAGGAATGTACGCAAAAAAGCTGAATATCGGTTATATAGAAAATTATTCCGGCGAAAACGGCGCGGCCGGTTATCCGGAATATTCCGGCGCATTCAAAAAAGCTCTGGCGGAAGACACGCCTTTAGATATAACTTTCGAAAAATTGAAGATTTTTTTAAATTTAAAATTGTTCGCTCTTTCTAATATAGAAATCGAAAGATTTTATTCCCTTGCACGCATGCGCAATAAAAAAATTATCCCTTTTTTAGCATATATGCTTTATAAAAACGGGTATTATGCGGCTGCCGTCAATCTGGCTTCAAATTTAATTTATAATTACAGGTATAAGTCTCTGCTTTTAAACAAGCGGTTTCTGAAAATACTTTATCCTATGCCTTATTTGGACTATGTCAGGAAGTATGCATATCATTACGGTATTCCGTTAAATTTGATATACGGAATAATGAGGCAGGAAAGCCGTTATAATCCGGTTTGTTATTCAAGCGCGAGCGCGATAGGGCTTATGCAGATAATACCTTCGACGGGCTATTATATCGCAAGGCGGACGGGATGCTATAATTTTAATCCTTCCATGCTTTACAGAAAAAATATAAATATAAGTTTCGGCTCTTATTATTTAAAAACACTGCTGGAACAATTCAACGGCAGGAAATATCTGGCGATAGCCTCGTACAACGCTGGTCCGGGAGCGGTGGCATACTGGAGAAACGACCTTATGAAAAACTATGAAATGCTGTTATTTATCGAACTTATTCCGTATGGGCAGACAAGGAACTACGTAAAAAAAGTTCTTGCGGATTATTATGTTTATAATTCGCTTTATTAATATAGTTTTTAATTTTAATGCAATGCGAATATGAAAGAAGATTCAGCCGCAAAGAGCGCAAAGAAAAGAATAGGCGAGTTAACCGATGCCTTAAACTATCATAATTACCGCTATTATATGCTTGACGACCCGGTAATTTCCGATTTCGAGTTCGACAAATTAGCAAAAGAGCTGTCCGCTCTCGAAGCCGCCTATCCGCAATATGTAAGGGAAGATTCGCCTTCAAAAAGAGTCGGCGGGGCGGTAAGCGAAAAATTCGGACAGGTTAAGCACAATATTCCTATGCTTTCGCTCGACAATACGTATTCGAAAGACGACGTCGAGGAATTCGACAAAAAAATTAAGAGATTTTTGGATATCGGCGCTGCGGAAGAAATCGAGTATGAGTGCGAACTAAAGTTTGACGGACTTGCCGTGGAGCTTATATATAAAAACGGCATTTTCTTTCAGGGTTCGACGAGAGGCGACGGAACCGTAGGGGAAGACGTAACCGCAAATTTAAGGACTATAAATACTATTCCGTTAAAACTGCAGAAAGATATAAGCTATATTGAGGTGCGGGGAGAGGTTTTAATGGATAAAGAAGGCTTCAAGAAGCTTAATAAGGAAAGGCTCGAAGAGGGTTTAAGCCTTTTTGCGAACCCCAGAAACGCCGCTTCGGGGAGTATAAGACAGCTAGACCCGGAAATTACGTCTAAGCGCAATCTTGTAATGTTTGCTTACGGCGTCGGCGATTATTCCAAAGAGCATACTTTTAACACGCAATTTGAATTGATTGATTTTTTAAAATCCATCGGAATAAATGTTAATAAAAATATAAAAGTCGTCAAAGGCATATCCGGCGCGATAGATTTTTTTGATTATATAGCAAAAGAAAGAGAGTCTCTGCCGTTTGAAATCGACGGCATAGTTATAAAAGTAAACGACCTGAAACTTCAGGAAAGGCTCGGCGAAATATCGAAAAGCCCGAGATGGGCGACCGCTTACAAATTTTCCGCAAAGCAGGAAGTTACGTCTCTGACGGGAATAGAAGTTTCGGTGGGCAGAACCGGAATATTGACGCCCGTAGCAATTTTAAATCCCGTAAATATCGGCGGGGTCGTCGTTAAAAGGGCGACGCTTCATAATCAGGACGAAATAGATAAAAAAAATATAAATATAGGCGACAGGGTACTTATAGAAAGGTCGGGCGACGTTATTCCGGAAGTCGTTAAAGTAATATCCAAAGGCGGAAAGAGCGGCCCTTTCAAACTGCCTTCGGTATGTCCCTGCTGCGGCTCCCCGGTCGCAATCGACGGCGCCGCCCACAGATGCATGAACGAACTTTCCTGTCCGTGCCAGATTAAGGGGGCGATTGTTCATTTTGCGTCAAAAAGGGCTATGGATATAGAAGGGCTCGGCGAAAAAATTGTAGATAAATTAGTGGAAAACGGCCTGATAAAAAATGTCGCCGATATTTATTATTTAAAGCGCGGAGACCTTAGCGGACTGGAGGGCTTCGGGGAAAAGTCGGAAGAAAATCTTTTTAATTCTATTGAAAAATCTAAAAATATATCATATGATAGATTTATTTATGCCTTAGGAATAAGACACGTCGGAGAGCATATCGCGGATTTGCTCGTAAAATATTTCGGCGGCGTAAGCGGCATTAAAAATGCCGGAGCGGAAGAGCTTTCTTCCAAATTCGGCATAGGGGAAGAAATAGGAAAATCTATTTTTAATTTTTTCAGGCTCGATTCTAATACCGCCGTTATAGAAAGACTTTTTAAGGCGGGAGTTTCTCCGTATATCGTAAATGCTTCCGCGTCTGCGGAAAACAGCAGAATCGCCGGCAAAAGTTTTATTTTTACCGGCGGGCTTAAGGATTTCACCAGAGACGAAGCTGAGAATATCGTGAAAGAGATGGGCGGTATCGTAGAGAAAACAGTTAAAAAGAAACTGGATTACGTGGTCGCCGGAGAAGACCCCGGTTCTAAATACGGCAAAGCCGTAAAACTTAAACTAAATATAATAAACGAGGACGAATTTAAAGAACTG
>JAKAQA010000119.1 GCA_021811805.1 bacterium
AGGTGGGGAATTTTATATCGTTAAATTAAATTAATTTTCCTAAATCGACACCGATTTAAAAATAAATAATACGACGGCCAAATACTAAATTAATCGCCGGAATATTTCCGCTATCAGCCGTTCCTGTTCCTCTTTCGACAGGTATATATCGCGCTTTCCTTCCCTAAGTTTTTTATGACCGGCGGCGGGGTTCTTTTCAATCATTTCATTTTTTATGCAGTAATTGAAAAAATGCCGCAGTATTGATATTTCCCGGTTTACGGTCCTGAAGCTGATTTGGGATTCCTTTTTATCGGCGTTTTTAGGCAGTTCTTCCGTTTCGAGCTTGCGCTGACGGCGGTAATCTTCGATATCGCCAACGGTTATTTCTTTAATATCCTTATTCTTAAAGACAGGCAGGAAATGGATGGATAAATATTTCTTGTTTTTTATATTGCTGCTGCTCGATGTGTCGGAACCGATATATTTTTCCCAACCGGTAGTAAAATTTACTACCCTCTTTTTTAACGCCAGCAGGTCGTTTTTTTTCCTTGCGACATCCGTCTGGTTCGCTTCCGCTATCTGTTTGGCCGATATCTTGTCTGTGGTCTTCGTGCTGCCCTGGTATTTTTTGCCTTTATAGGTAAAACAGTAATACCAAACGTCTCCGCCTTTCTTCCTGTATATTGACGCCATATCTTTCTCCCTCTTAGGGGTAGTAAATAGATAGGAAAATTTTTACATTTTGCCTCATTTTCCACTCATAATTTTACATCTTAATTCATATAGGCGTCAAGAGGAAAATCAGCAGGAAAGCCCACCGCCGGCAGGTCTTTGAAATGGTCGGGACGACTGGATTTGAACCAGCGACCCCTTGCTCCCGAAGCAAGTGCGCTACCGAGCTGCGCTACGTCCCGAATTTATGAAATTTTATGAAAAGAACATCTGATGCGGATTTTTGAACAGGATATTATTGTAATACATTTATTTAATTTTTTCCATTAAATTCTTTCGCGCATCTCATTAATAGTTTGCGAATAATTATCGGTTTTAAATATTCCGGAACCGCTCACGAAAATATCCGCTCCCGAATTGGCTACGTCGGCTATATTTATAACTTTTATGCCGCCGTCGACCTCGATAAGCGTTTCCAATTCGCGCCGCTTTATAATCTGTCTCATTTTTTCTATTTTAAATAAAGAAGAATAAATAAAATCCTGTCCGCTGAAACCGGGATTTACCGACATAATTAAAACTAAATCTATATAGTCAAGCATTTCGCTTAAAAAATTTATAGGCGTTCCGGGATTTATGGCAACTCCGGGACTCGCTTCAAGTTCCCTTATTTTTTCGACCGTTCTGTGCAAATGCACCGAGCCTTCAAAATGCACCGTCAAAATATCCGCGCCGCTTTTAACAAACTGTTCTATATATCTTTCCGGCCTGTCTATCATTAAATGGACGTCTAACGGAATATTCGTCCGCGATTTTACAGCTTCGACAAGGTCCCAGCCTGCCGTGATGTTTGGAACGAATATGCCGTCCATAATATCGATATGTATCAAGTCGGCTTCCGCCTCTTCTATAAGCATGATTTCTTCCGAAAGATTTAACAAATTTCCCGAAAGAATAGACGGCGCAATCTTTTTCAAAGTTTTTCCCTCATTTTTTTAGCGGCGGGTCTAATTATGCCGCCGCATTTTATTAATTATTTAGCGTTTATTTATGATTTTAATTCCGGGTCTGCGGCAGTTAAGAATTAAATGCCGCCCCTTGCCATCTCTCTAAGTTTTTCGATTCTGTCTTCCGTAGCCGGATGAGTGCTGAACAAACTCTTAAACGCTCCGCCCCTTAAGGGATTAACTATGAACATATGGGCGGTTGCATGGGTCATTTGATTTGCCTGCATAGGTTCTTCTTCGTTTCCTTCCTCTAATTTATCTAACGCGCTCGCAAGATAAAGAGGATTTCCGCTCAGCATCGCGCCGCCTTTATCGGCGGCATATTCCCTCTGCCTCGATATGGCAAGCTGTATCATCGTCGCAATAAGCGGAGCGAGTATAGCCATAGCGATTAAACCGATTATATTGCCTTCCCTGTCGTCACTTCTTCCGCCGAAACCGAAACCGCCGAACATGGCTCCCCATTCCGCCATCCATGCAAGCATGCTTATGGCGCCGGCGACCGTAGCCGCGATGGAGCTTATAAGAATATCCCTGTTTTTTACGTGCGTTAATTCATGCCCTATGACTCCCGACAGTTCGTTTGCGTTTAAAATCCTCATAATCCCGGTAGTAACGCAGACGGCTGCATGCTGAGGATTTCTGCCGGTAGCAAAGGCGTTAGGGGTATCTTCGTCGACTATATATACCTTGGGCATCGGAATATTTCCTCTTACGGCAAGGTTCCTTACTATAGAATAAAGTTCGGGATATTCCGCTTCCGTAACGGGCGTTGCGTGATACATAGACAAAACGACTTTATCGCTGAACCAGTACGTTCCCAAGTTCATAAGCGCCGCCAATATCAAGGCTATTACCATTCCCTGCTCGCCGCCTATAGCTCCGCCGGCTACTATCAACAGCCCCGTAAGAACAAGCATGAGCAGAAAAGTTTTAAAATAGTTCATTTATAAATTAAACCTCCGTAACCGCTAAAAATTTAGATTTCGATTCCGAATTACAATTCTAAATCGATTAGATTATATATTATATCACAAAAATTAATCTACTCAAAGAGCGAACCCTCGGGCGAGCCGCCGTTTGCTTCTCCGGTTTCTTCGCTTTTTTCGGCATTGCCGTATCCTGCCGAATCCCCTTTTTTAAGGACGTCCTCCATTTCTTTAACCGAAGGCAGGTCGTTTAAATTTTTTAAATTAAAAACTTCGATAAAATAATCCGTAGTCTTATAAATCAGGGGTCTTCCCACTATTTCCTTCCTTCCGGCAACCCTGACAAGATTTTTTTCGAGTAAAAATTTTACCGTGCTTCCGGAATCGAACCCTCTTATAGCGTCTATTTCGTTTTTTGTAACAGGCTGTTTATAGGCTATAATGGACAAGGTTTCAAGCTGAGGCCCCGTAAATTTCAACGGCCTGACTTTTAGGCTTCCGGAGATTATATCGAAATATTCCGGCTTTGTTTTAAAACTTATGCCGTTGTCGTTCACGGATAAATATATGCCGTGGCTTCCTTTTTCGTTAAACTCTTTTTTTATAAATTCTATAGCTTTTAAAATAATTTCTTTTTTAGCTTTAGCTTCTTTTTTTAACCGTTCTTCTTCGGCTTTATTTTTAATTTTAACGCGCCTGCCGCGGATGTTTTTATATTCCGCATTTCCGCGTTCTTTACCGCCGGAATTATTTTCACGGCCATCCTGAACGCTAAACAGCTCAAGCAGTCTTTCTACGGAAACCGGCTCTTCCGAAGCGAATATTAACGCCTCTATCGCAGGAGCTATGCTCTCGAAATCGACTGTATAATCGTTTAATAAAACGGAATTAGCCATAAATTTATATTTATATAATATTAAATTGTAGGATTGCAATAAAAAAATTTTAATAAAAACTGTTTTTTCATTATCGTTTAATATTTTTAGCCATTTTTAACGATTATTTTTTTTATTACCGCTTCCGCACACCTTATTCCGTCTATGGCGCTCGTAATTATCCCGCCGGAATATCCGGAACCTTCTCCGCATGGATACAGGCCTTTGAGCGAAATAGATTCGTAATCGGAATTTCTTTTAATTCTTACGGCGGAAGAAGTCCCCGTTTCGAGTCCCGTTAGAACAGATTTTACGGCAAATCCCTTAAATTTGCTTTCAAACTCGGCCAACGACCCGGCAATGGACAAATTTAAAAAATCCGGCAGCAATTTAAAAAGATTAAAATATTTAACCGACGGTTTGTATGACGGCGCTGGCAAGCTGGCGCGGGTATCGCTTTTAAAGTTAGGTACGGCTCCGGCGGCTGCGGCATTATAAACGTCTTTTATATAATCAGGCGTATATTGATAAGGGGCGGCGAAATTCCCTCCCCCCGCCTCGTATGCTTTAAACTCTAAATCTTTTCTGAACCGCAGGGCTCCCGTTCCGGAATAATATCTGTCCGGGTCTATCCCGTCCAGCATTTCCGGCCTGACTGCGGCAACTATCGCGCTGTTGGAATTTTCCATATCCCTGCCGGAATAGCTCATGCCGTTAACGCAGAG